>NZ_JABBYJ010000003.1:0-300000 GCF_012932565.1 Sneathiella limimaris | reverse complement strand
ATAGGCAAACGCAGAATAAGACGCAAAAAAATACTCAACTTTCATTCTCAATACCTGTCTATCGGGTGCTTAAAGTTCGGGAAACGGCGTCCTTCCACAGATCATAATGACTGTCGCGGGATTGATTATCAACCGTTGGGCTAAAGCGTTTCTCCTGTTTCCAGAGTTTAGCAAACTCTTCCGGTCCAGGATAGAAACCAACCTGAAGACCAGCCAGATAGGCAGCGCCCAGGGCAGTGGTCTCTAGAATTTCAGGACGATCAACGGGGGCCCCTGTCAGATCAGAAAGACGTTGCATGGTCCAGTCGGAGGCAACCATGCCCCCGTCCACCCGAAGAACAGTATCTGCTTTAGCGCCCATATCCCCCATCATTGCCTCCAGCAAGTCGCGGGTCTGGAAACAGACGGATTCTAGCGCTGCACGGGAAATTTCTTTTGGGCCTGTCCCGCGGGTCAGGCCAAAGATCGCTCCGCGGCAATCCGCATCCCAGTAAGGTGCGCCAAGTCCAACAAATGCCGGAACCATAATAAGCTGCTGTTCCGGGTCTGCCTGATCGGCAAGTTCGCCTGACTGGCTGGCCTGTTCGATAATACCAAGGCCGTCGCGAAGCCACTGAACTGCAGATCCCGCCACAAAGATGGACCCCTCAAGTGCGTATGTGGGCTTCCCATCCAATTGATAGGCGATTGTGGTTAAAAGCTTATTTGTGGACTGGACCGGTTTGTCCCCGGTGTTAATAAGGGCAAAACAACCCGTTCCATAAGTCGACTTCATCATGCCCGGCTCAAAACAAGCCTGACCGATGGTGGCGGCCTGCTGATCCCCGGCGATACCGGTCACGCGGATCGGGGCGCCAAACAAATCGGCGTTTGTTTCCCCAAATTCTGCAGAGCAGCTTTCGACATCAGGCAAAAGTGTCGCGGGGATGTTGAGGATTTTCAGAAGCTCATCATCCCATTTGCCTTCCTTGATGTTGTAGATCAGGGTGCGGCTGGCGTTAGTGGCATCCGTTTTGTGGACTTTGCCACTCGTTAATCGCCACAGAAGATAAGTGTCGACCGTTCCAAAGGCGAGCTTTCCTGTCTCCGCTTTTTCCCGGGCGCCTTCCACATTGTCCAAGATCCAGGCGATTTTCGTGCCGGAAAAATAGGGATCCAACAGGAGTCCGGTTTTTTCGGTGAAAAGCGGCTCCAAACCATTTATCTTGAGCCTTTGACAAAAATCAGAGGTTCGCCGGTCCTGCCAGACGATGGCACGGTGAATAGCTTCGCCCGTATCCCGATCCCAGACTATAGTTGTTTCGCGTTGGTTGGTGATGCCAATTGCAACAACATCTGAAGCCGTAGCTCCAGCTTTTTGCAGGGCTTCGCGGCAGGTCGCAACTGTCGAATTCCAGATGTCTTCCGGCTCATGTTCCACCCATCCGGAGGAGGGGAAGTGCTGGTCAAATTCCTGCTGTCCAACGGCGACAATATTTGTCTGCTGATCAAATAGAATGGCCCGTGACGAGGTCGTGCCCTGATCAATTGCCAGAACATATTTTGACATAGTGGAGTTCCTTCCCTGACTAACTTTCTTATTGTTTCGACTTTACCAGTAATCGAGAGAAAAAAGAAAGTAAATGAAGGTGTTTATGAGGCGCTCTCTACCCGGTTTGTGGTGAAGCCGTGGGCTTCGGTGACTTTGACTTTGACGTCATTCTCGTCACAGATGGCCTGCAGATGTTTCGGCAGTTTTTTGTCTGTGACAATGTAGTCAAGCTGGGTCAGATGTCCGATGCGCACTGGGGCGGATCGTTCGAGCTTCATACTATCGGCGACGAGAATAGTCTGACGCGCATTTTCAATAATGGCTTGGGCGACTTTTACTTCCCGATAGTCATAATCAAGCAGGGAGCCATCTTCATCAATGGCAGACGCGCCAATCACCGCATAATCCACCTTGAACTGCTTGATAAAGTCGACCGTGGCCTCCCCAATGACACCGCCATCGGTTGGGCGAACCACACCACCTGCAACAATCACTTCGAAGCCCGGTGTGCCGGAGAGAATATTGACCACATTGATGTTATTGGTAATGGCCATCATCCCTTCTTTGCCGCGAAGAGCGATCGCAACCTGTTCGGTTGTGGTCCCGATATTAATCAGCAGGGTGCAGTTGTCAGGGATGAGGGTTGCTGCAAGCACGCCAATATGACGTTTTTCCTCAACAGCCAAAAGCCGTCTGGCTTCATATTCGAAGTTTTTCACCCCGGAAGAAAGAACAGCACCACCATGAACCCGCTGAAGGAGGTCCTGTTCACTCAGTTCATTGAGGTCTTTTCGGATTGTTTGCGGGGAGACATTGAAAAACTCTGACAATTCGTCAACGCCAACACGTCCGTCCTGACGCAACATATTCATTATTTCAGTCTGTCGAGGGCTGATGACTTCCATTCGACTCCCCATTTATTTTTATATACTCGACCTTTGAAAAAGCTATCGTATTGATCGCTGGAGTACAATAAATTTCAGGCGAGTGTTAAGGTTATATGACCTTGGTAGAAATAAATTTTCCAGCTCATTGTTTACCCCAAAGCGGATAGCCTTTATCCTGAGTTTTGAAATTCTGGGGCGCCCTTTCAAGGACAAGAACTAAAAATGCAAACACGTAAAATTGCCGACCTCTCTGTCTCTTCCATTGGTCTTGGTTGTATGAACCTTTCATACGGATATGGACCAGGGCCAGACGAAGCCTATGGTATCCGTCTTTTGAATGAGGCGTTAGACGCCGGTTACACTTTGATGGATACAGCTGCCCTTTATGGGTTCGGTGAAAATGAGAAATTGGTCGGTAAGGCCCTGAAATCCAGGCGGGATGAATTTGTACTGGCCAGTAAATGCGGTCTTCGCCGGAACCGGGAAGGCGTTAAGGAAATTAATGGCCACCCCGATGCAATTCGGGAAACCTGCGAAGATAGCCTAAGTCGCCTTGGGGTGGATGTTATTGATCTTTATTATCTGCATCGGGCGGACCCAAACGTACCGCTTGAGGATACGATTGGTACCCTGTCAGAGCTGGTTTCAGAGGGTAAAATCCGATATGTGGGCATGTCTGAGGTATCAGCGGAACAAATCAAGCGGGCGCATGCCATTCACCCGATTGCTGCCGTACAGACGGAATATTCCCTGTGGACCCGCAATCCGGAAATTGCCGTTTTGCAAGCCTGTAAGGATATTGGCGCAGCCTTTGTCGCCTTTAGCCCAGTTGCCCGTAAATTCCTGACCGGAACCTTGCAGGACGTCAGTGGACTGCATCCAGATGACATTCGGGTGACCATGCCACGGTTCCAGCCAGACACTTATGAAAAGAACCTGGAATTGCTGGAGGAGTATGCAAATCTGGCGCAGGAAACAGGCTGTACTATGGCGCAGCTTGCACTTGCCTGGCTGCTACATAAAGATGACCATATTATTCCTATCCCCGGCACAACTGTCATTGAGCATATGAAGGAAAATGCGGGTGCCGCTGCGGTTTCCATCAGCGACGATGTGATGGCGTGTCTGGAGAAACTGATCAATCAGGATACAGTTATCGGTGGGCGCTATAATGACCAGGCCCAGTCAACTGTTTTTACGGAACAGTTTGCCTGATCAGCTTAATCCAAATTCCTGGGCGATTAATTCGTAGGATTTGAGGCGGGCCTCGTGGCTATGTGTAATAGTTACAATAACCGCCTCATCGACCTGGTACCTGTCCAGCGTTTGAAGCAGCTTTTCTTTGACCTGTGCAGGTGTGCCAATAATGTTCCGCCTTGAATGATACTGGCGGCGCTGTTCCTCAATAGGTGAGTATTCGTAAGCTAAAGCCTCTTCCACGCTTGGAACAGGGCCAATATGGCCGGTGTCCAGTCGGGTTCGCCACAAGTCACGGCTAGCGGCAAGGCGTTTGGCTTCTTCCTCGGTTTCGGCGCAGATCACAAATATCCCGATATTACCCTCAGGCACTTCTGCAATGTCCGAGGGTTCAAACATGCTTCGATACATCTGCATGATTTCCGGGCCCTGTTCATCGGTGATGAAGTGAGCAAAGGAAAAAGGCGTGCCAAAGAGGGCTGCCATCTGGGCCGATTGGTCACTGCTGCCGAGCATCCAAAGATGCGGCTGAGACGGCGGAACCGGTGTTGCGATAACGTTTTTGAGCGGGTGTCCTTCTTCAAAATTGCCGCTTAGGAAGCTCATGAGGTCCCGAACCTGACTTGGGTATTCCCTGGGTCCCCTCGGGGCATTTCCATAGGCAAGTGCATGGGCAGTAATCTGGTCGCTGCCGGGGGCGCGACCTATTCCGAGATCAATCCGCCCGGGATAGAGACTTTCCAGCAGATTGAACCATTCCGCCACCTTAAAGGGGGAGTAATGGGAGAGCATGACACCGCCCGAGCCGAGGCGAATGCGAGAGGTTTCCGCACCCAGCCGAGCCAACAAAATTTCTGGAGCGGAGCCCGTCAGCCCACTGGAGGCGTGATGCTCTGCCACCCAATAGCGGTGAAATCCAAGCCGGTCAGTCAGGCGGGCCAGTTCAATTGTTTCCCGAAGTGCGTCCTGCGCTGTTGCGCCGGATCGAACAGGGGATTGATCAAGTACGGAAAGTTTAATCTGGGTCATATTCTGGTTTGTATTTCTTAAAAGCGCCCTTCCGCTAAAGTGGAGACTTCTATGGCTTTTGTCAATCTGATGCCGTCGCTGACTTGCCAGTTGGGGTCTTTCGACCTGTCACTAAAGTTTCACCGGATTGCAAAGAAGATGTAGGCGCGACTTCATATTTTTCTTCAAACACAGCCTTGGGTATTTGGAGAGATTAAATGCAACAGATGGCGTCCACTAACCTGACCGTTCGCCTGGCACGAACACGAACAGAAATTATCAAGGCACAAGAGTTGCGATATCGGGTGTTTTATGAAGGAATGGGGGCCTTGCCCTCTCAGGAAATCAGGGCACTGGGCCGGGATATGGATGGTTTTGATGACATCTGTGACCATCTGATTGTCATTGAAAATGAATTTTCCCTAAATGCTGAAGATCTCAAAGTAGTTGGCACCTATCGATTACTTCGAAAATCTGTTGCTGATCAATTTGGTGGGTACTATTCCGCCTCTGAATTTGATCTGGCGCGGCTTAAAAATTATTCCGGTGAGCATGTTGAGCTTGGCAGATCCTGCGTAGACCCAGACTATCGTGGCAAAGCGATCATGCAGCTTCTCTGGCGAGGTATTGCGGATTATCTTTTGGCACATGACATCAGCCTGATGTTTGGCTGCGCGAGTTTTCCGGGAACAGATGTTCGGGAGTTTTCATCTGCTCTTTCTTACCTGAACAGGTTCCACAAAGCGCCGTCTTTCTGGAGACCAAAGGCTCAAATGAAAAGATATGTGCCCATGAAAATTCTAAAGAAAGATCAACTTGATGTGCGTCAGGCCATGCGGGAAATGCCGGCCCTGATCAAGGGTTACTTGCGGGTTGGCGGTGTGGTTGGCGACGGCGCTGTCATTGATCATGAGTTTAACACAACAGATATCTGTCTATTGGTTGAGACCTCCAACATTACCGGTCGCTATCAAAAACACTTTATGGGAGCGCCTAAGAAACTGGAAGAGCAGGTATCTGCTTAAGCCCTGTTTATATTTTGTGCGTCTGAATTAAGTTCTGGAACTCCTTTTTTGCCTCCCTTATGATTTCAGAAAACAGGGGGAAGGGGTCTCCAATGAAGAAGTTGTTTGCGGCCGTCGGGCTGATCTTTGGGTTTTGCTTGTCCACTAATCCGGCATTTGCTGATTTGTCCATTAAGGCATTTGAGGGGGTCTGGGAAGGCAGCGCCATTTCAGAAAACAGTAATAGCGAGCTGTTTCCGGTTTCTGTCCGGGATATGGATGTGGAGGTTCGGCTTCTAGATCAGGGGAAGTTCGCCTTAAAATGGCGAACGGTCCAGCGGCAGAAAGGGGCCATTGATAACCCAACAGAAGTTCTTCGGGAGACGGAAAGGGTTTATGTGCCTGAGCCTGGAAAATCCTACTGGGCTGCGGAAAAGTCCGGTAACCCGCTCAAGGGTGATTACACGTCCTGGGCCGTGATGGCGGGGCAAACGCTCACCGTTTACAGCATGGCAATCCGCGAGAATGGCACATATGACATGCTGATTTACAAACGGACATTGACCGGCCTGAATATGAAACTGGAATTTTCAGCCTTTCGAAATGGCAAGCTAAGGCGGACTGTCACGGGAACATTAATCAAGACAGGGAAATAATCACCACTCGCCAATACCTGGAGAGATGTTTCGCTTGGTGGATGTGGGGCGGCTTGATTGCTGAGGAGGAGGTGCCGCCCGGTGCGCGCAGTTTTTCCGATCACATAACCGGCAGGTGATCCCAACCGGCATGACCGTTTTGGGGGCCTCGATATTCATGCCGTCTGCATAAATCAAGCGGTTTGCATGAGAAATTTCGCAACCAATACTGATGGCATAGTGGCGTTTCGGGTATTTAAAGCCAAGACTGGGTTTTGTGACCGTGCGCGCAATGGAGAAATACTGGTTTCCATCCGGCATCTCGGAAATTTGGGTGCATAGCGTTCCTGGTGTCAGTATTGATGAATGAACAACCCATCGCGGGCAGGCACTCCCATATCGGGGGATACGAAGTCCTGAGGCGCTAAAGCGTTTTGAGATATTTCCGGCGATATCTGTCCGGATCAGATGAAAGGGAACCCCACTTTTCTCTGGTTTCTGGAGGGTCGTGAGGCGATGACAAATTTGTTCGTAACTGGCACCAAATTGTTGCTGCAGAAGTTCAATATCATAACGCAGCTCTTCAGCCGCTTCATAGAACATGTCGTAAGGAAGGAGGCAGGCGCCAGCAAAATAGTTCGACATTGCCGCCATTCCTTTTTCCTTAGCCATATCAGGCAGGAGATCCGATTTCGCAACCAGACCACTTAACAAGTCCTGAAACTGCAGTTGCCCGATCAGCAATGCCAAGTGAAATTTAACGCTGCTGGGCGGAAGGGAGCGAGACAATGTCAGGTGCCGGCGTTCTTCATCATACAAGGAAATTTCTGTATCATGACGTTCCTTATCTGCAAACTCGACTGTAACGTTCAGTTGTTTGAGAAGATAATCGCTTAATGCTGGGATATTTGGCGTGAAAGGGATATCAAGCCGGGCGATCAGATCTTTTGCGGCGCTCTCCACTTCTTCAAAATAGTTATTATTCTGTTGGATAAAGTCAGTTACTGCATCGTCGGGGGAGACATTGATCGTTGAACCGGCTTCTTTATCCATTCCGACAAAACCAAGCATCTCATTGATTGTTTCCGTCAGGGACGTGCTGTCATTAACAACGATTTGTAGAAATTCCTGGCGCTGCTTCTGATCCATATCGGCGTTGTCCCGCATGATCTCAGTTAACGACATAATGGAGGTGACGAGGGTTCTCAGGCGAAAGGAGCTATCCGCCAGGACACTGTCTTGAGAGAGGCGTTCCCGCAGATATTGCAGATCCGTTGATGCTGTTTTGTATCCTTGATAAAGCTTGGTGAAAGCATGAGCGATATCCTGATGCTCAGAGACGAAGCGAGAGACGGAATCTTCGGGCGGCTGGCTAGATCCCAACAGGGGATCTTGCATTATTTCACCTATATCCGCGAGAAGCTGACCATCTTGCTCGCTGGCGAACACAAGCGGATCAACTTTCAAAGTTTGACTTATTTTGAGCAGCAGTGGAACCGTCAAATCCCGCCGGTCATGCTCAATCAGATTCAAGTAACTAGCTGATATTCCAAGCTCCGCAGCAAGATCGACTTGCGAGAGCCGCTTGTCAATTCGCAAGCGTCGTAGCTTGTTTCCAAGGAAAGTCTGTTTTGCCAAATTTACAAACCTTTACAAGTTTACAAAATTATATTTTCAATATTAACATTAAAAAACCATTAAAAACAATGTTTTATTGGTATTCCTAATGAAATTGTGAAATTTTTACACCTCCATAGCGATTATTATCACGCTGTTCCTCCTGTGTGTGTTGGAGGCAGGCGATCGCTGGACAATTAGGGAGGAACAATATGACGGATAAGAGTAAGTTCGATTTCTCACGACGTGGTCTGCTGAAAGCCGGTGCCGGTGCCGGTATCGTTGCGGCTACCCCTACATTCTTTATGCAGAATGCCTGGGCAGAAGAATTCAGAAACAACCCAGGTAACGCCAGCTCTATTAAGCTGGGCTTTAACGTGCCACAAACCGGTCCTTACTCAGAAGAGGGTAAAGACGAACTTCGCGCTTTTAAACTAGCGGTCAAGCATCTGAACGGTGAAGGCGACGGCGGTATGCTGAACACCTTTAAGCCATCAAGCTTGAAAGGTAACGGTGTTCTCGGCAAGAAAGTGGAATATGCAACAGGTGATACTCAGACTAAGTCTGACGCCGCGCGTGCATCAGCCAAGCGCTTGATCGAGAAAGAACAGGTTCTGATGGTCTCCGGTGGTTCATCTTCCGGTGTGGCTATTGCTGTGCAGTCTCTTTGCCAGGAAGAAGGCGTTATCTTCATGGCGGGTCTGACTCACTCGAACGATACCACTGGTAAAGACAAGCGCCGGTATGGTTTCCGCCACTTCTTTAATGCATATATGTCCGGTCGTGCACTGGGTCCTGTGCTTGAAAAAGAATATGGCAAGGAACGCCGTGCTTACCATCTGACAGCCGACTACACTTGGGGCTGGACACAGGAAGAATCCATTAAAGCAACTACAGAGGAACTGGGCTGGCAGACAACAGCAACAGTCAAAACTCCTGTGGGTGCCGGTGACTTCTCACAGTATATCACTCCAGTTCTGAACTCTGGTGCAGACGTATTGATCCTGAACCACTACGGTAAAGACATGATCAACTCTCTGAGCCAGGCCGTCCAGTTTGGCCTTCGCGAGAAACAGGTCAACGGCAAGAACTTCGAAATCGTTGTGCCGCTGTTCTCACGTCTGATGGCGCAGGGTGCTGGCGAAGCTATTAAAGGTATCCTTGGTACAACTAACTGGAACTGGTCACTGCAGGATGAAGGCTCACAAGCCTTCGTGAAATCCTTCGGTGCCGAATATGGT
Organism: Sneathiella limimaris; assembly: GCF_012932565.1. Lineage (NCBI taxonomy): Bacteria > Pseudomonadati > Pseudomonadota > Alphaproteobacteria > Sneathiellales > Sneathiellaceae > Sneathiella > Sneathiella limimaris. The sequence continues at coordinate 290,880 of NZ_JABBYJ010000003.1, read as the reverse complement.
GCGCCTCCTTCAATGGCAGCGCACACCTGCTATGTTCAGACATTGCTTTATGCAAATGCCTGTGAAATGGCCGGAACCTTCTATCCACCAGAAGTCATCAAAGCCCTTGAAGGCTTTAAATTTGATGGCATGGGTAATGGTGCTACCGAATATCGTGCAGAAGATCATCAGTGCTTTAAAGATGTGCTTGTGGTGCGCGGTAACGAGAACCCAACCAGCCAGTTTGACCTGCTGAAAGTGGAACAGATCGTTCCTCGGTCACAGGTTGAGTATGACTGGAAGATCTTTGGAGGCGAATTAGGCCCATATAAAGTCTAATTCAGCTTTTTTGGCGGGTCGGCGATGCTGCGGAATGCCGGCCCGTCCTTTTTTCCAGAGTTTGGGAAAGGCGTTTGATCAGGCCTTTTCATCAGTGGGATAGATGTAATGGATGCTGTAGTTCTTCAAATACTGAATGGGTTGGATAAGGGGGCGGCTTATGCGCTGATTGCGCTGGGACTGACCCTTGTGTTCGGGACCCTGGGTATTGTGAATTTCGCACATGGTGCCTTGTTTATGCTCGGTGCCTTTTGTGCGGTTTCTTTCAATAAATTGATGTTGATCTCAACCAAGGTTGAAGACACCAATGTGACGCTGTTTAAGGCGTTCAAGGAGAAACCTTACCTGGAAATTTGGTTCCCGGATTGGGGGCCGTTACTCATTCAGTATTCAGTGCCGCTGTCTATTCTGCTGGCCATACCCGTGATGATCCTTGTGGGATATGTCATGGAAAGGGGCCTGATCAAGCATTTCTATAAACGGCCACATGCAGAACAAATCCTTGTGACATTTGGTCTGGCGATTGTTCTGCAGGAAATTATTAAAGTTGTCTTTGGAGCCAACCCAATTCCACAAACCGCTCCTGATATTCTGTCTGGCAGTGCTTCTGTTGGTAGTTGGATTGGTTTGGGTGAGGCTGTTGTCTATCCCTGGTGGCGACTGGTTTACCTGGTGTTCTCGGGTGTGATTATTCTCGCCGTGTTCTCCTTCCTGCAATTTACGACCTACGGAATGGTTGTCCGCGCAGGTATGAGAGATCGAGAGACCGTGGGGCTGTTAGGGATTAATATTCAGAAGCGGTTTACGATTGTGTTTGCCATGGCAACTGTTGTTGCTGGTCTGGCAGGCGTAATGTACACGCCGATCCTGCCACCTGATTACCATATGGGTATGGATTTCCTTGTCCTTTCCTTTGTCGTTGTTGTTGTTGGCGGAATGGGGTCCCTTGGCGGCGCAGTTCTTGCTGGTTTTCTTCTCGGTATTGTCCAGTCCTTTGCTTCGATGACTGAAGTGAAGTCGATCCTGCCGGGTATTGACCAGATCATTATCTATCTGGTTGCTGTTATTATTTTGTTGGTACTGCCCCGCGGTTTGATGGGTCGTGCCGGTGTGATGGATGATTAAGATGAAATTTGGTCAAATGAACGATATCACCCGGTTCGTGCTGTTTGCGGTCATTATCTTGGCGATGCCGCTTTGGCTTGAACCCTTGGGTGGAAACTATCCGGACCTGCTGCAGAAATTTGCAATTTACGGGATTTTTGCAATTGGCTTTAACATCCTTTTTGGCCTGACAGGATACCTCTCCTTCGGTCATGCTGCATTCCTCGGAATTGGCTCCTACGCAGCGGTTTGGTCCTTTAAGCTGTTCACAATGAACGCGATCCCAGCTGTATTTTTCGGAATGATCTTTGCGGGTCTTTTGGCGGCTGCAATTGGGTTCCTCAGCCTGCGAAGGACAGGGATTTACTTCTCGATCCTGACGCTGGCGTTTGCCCAGATGTCCTATAACCTGGCTTATTCGGTGCTGACACCGATTACCAACGGTGAAACAGGGTTGCAGCTTTCCCAGCAGGATCCACGGATTATTGACAGTCTCTTTGTTGAAGCGGGTTCAGGCTTGCCTTCTACCAATCTGTTTGGCTTGAAAATGAGCGGTTATCCAGGGTTTTACTTCTGTGCCGTTCTACTGATCATCTGCTTCTATATTTCAATGCGGATCTTTCGCTCACCCTTTGGATTGATGCTTCGGGGTATCAAATCAAACCAGAACCGGATGCGGTACACTGGCTTGAACACGCGGCCATATATGCTGACCGCTTTTGTAATCTCCGGCATGTATGCAGGTCTCGCAGGTTCACTTCTGGCAGTAACTGACCCTCTTGCGGGTGCGGAACGGATGCAGTGGACAGCCTCTGGTGAGGTCGTGTTGATGACCATCCTTGGCGGCGTTGGAACCCTTGTGGGGCCAATGCTCGGAGCAGGGTTGATCAAGTATTTCGAAAATATCTTCTCAGCCTTTAACAATAACGTGCTGATGGATATGTTCTCCTTCTTGCCTGATGCGGTCGCTGAAGTTGTGGTTCCAATCGTTGGATTGTTCGTCGGTGGTGGCTGGCATCTGACCTTGGGTCTGCTGTTCATGGTTATCGTGATCTTCCTGCCGGGCGGCATAGTTGAAGGGATCTCGAAACTGGTCAATTGGATCAGTGGGGCTCGTAAAAATGGTAGTGTAGGCGGTTCAGCCTCCCCGCAAGATCAGCCGGGTGAATAGGGAGTAAAGAGTATGAATGATCTAGTCCTTCACCTGGATAATATCCAAAAGAGTTTTGGTGGTTTGAGCGCCCTTTCCGACGTAAATTTGCAAGTGGAAGAGGGAACGACCCATGCCATCATTGGTCCAAACGGTGCCGGCAAATCAACCTTGCTGAATGTCTGTATCGGCCGACTGAAGCCAGATTCCGGTCATGTGACTTTCAAGGGAACCGAGCTTACGGGGCGCCAACCTCATGAAATTGCACAGCTTGGCGTTGCCCGTGTGTTCCAGACACCTGAGATTTTCCCGGAGATGTCACTTCTGGAAAATGTAATGTTGCCAGCGTTTTCCAAACGCGATGGGGCGTTTAAGATGAACGGTTATGCCCAGCTCACCGGACAGACTGAAATCCGCGATGAAGCTCAGCACATTCTTGAGGATGTGGGCTTGCAGGAACAGATGATGCAGGAGGCTGGTAGTCTGTCTCGTGGTGACAAACGACGGCTGGAACTGGCTATGTGCCTAATCTTGCATCCGAAGCTTCTTTTGCTGGATGAGCCGACAGCCGGTATGTCCCGGCATGACACAAACCGGACGATTGATCTGTTGAAGAAGATTAAGAGCCGGGGGATGACCAAAGTGATCATCGAACATGACATGCATGTGGTTTTCAGCCTTGCTGACAAGGTGAGTGTTCTGGCCCGGGGTCAGATTATCGCTGGCGGTAAGCCAGAAGATGTTCGGGAAGATCCGAAAGTTAAAGAGGCTTATTTGGGAGGAGCCCACTGATGAGCGAAAATTCTGCATTTTTCAGTGTTCGCGATATTCATGCCTATTATGGCGAAAGCTATATCGTTCAGGGTGTTTCCTTCGATGTCGAAGAAGGCGAAATCGTTGCCTTGCTTGGCCGAAATGGCGCGGGCAAGACATCAACATTGCGGGCTCTGGCCCGGGTTGATGATCCTCAGCTGACGAAGGGGGAGATTTACCTGAACGGAGAAGCTGTTCATGAGATGAAAAGCTATCAGGCCGCGCAGGCAGGTATTCAGCTGGTCCCTGAAGATCGCCGGATTATTGGCGGACTTACCGTGGAGGAAAACCTGATCTTATCTCAGGTGTCAGAGCCTAAGGGTTGGGAAATTGAGAAGATTTACGATCATTTCCCTCGGCTCGGCGAGCGGCGTAACCAGGAAGCAACAACCATGTCCGGGGGTGAGCAGCAGATGCTGGCCGTCGCGCGGGCATTGGCTCGGGATGTGAAAATTCTGTTCCTGGATGAGCCCTATGAAGGACTTGCGCCTGTGATCGTGGAAGAAATTGAGCGCATCCTGATGGAAGTGCGGAAATTGGGCATCACCACGATTATTGTGGAGCAAAATGCGGTCGCTGCTCTTCAGCTTGCGGATAAGGCACTTATTCTTGATATGGGTAAGATCGCGTTTAGAGGAACAGCGAAAGAAGTTCTGGATGATCAGGAACTTCGCCATGAATATCTGGCAATTTGACAATTTGTCAGCAATTTCAAGGGTGAAGATAATCCTATTATTAATCCGGAGAGTTTGACAAACCATTTCGAATTGATACGAATAGACACTTAACAGGTCTAAAAATGCGAAAATCAGGGAGAACCTGAAGCGCGTTATAGGGAATCAGGGAAACAGGAAATGTCCACGAACGAAGTATATCCAGTGTCTGACGAAGTTGCCAAATCCGCCTGGATTGACAACGCTAAGTATGAGGAAATGTACAAGGCATCCGTTGAGGATCCGGAAGGTTTCTGGGCCGAGCACGGAAAGCGGATTGACTGGATCAAGCCTTATACGAAGGTCAAGGATGTGTCCTATGATGCCAAGGACCTCCATATTCGCTGGTTTTATGATGGAACGTTGAATGTCAGTGCCAACTGTATCGACCGCCATCTAGCAACCAAAGGGGACCAGCCAGCGATCATTTGGGAGGGCGATGAGCCAACCGATGACAAGACCCTGACATACAAGGAACTGCATCGGGAAGTCTGCAAGCTTTCAAACGCCATGAAAGCGCAAGGCGTCAAGAAAGGCGATCGCGTCACCATCTATATGCCGATGATCATTGAGGCAGCTGTCGCAATGCTGGCCTGTACCCGGATTGGTGCCGTTCATTCTGTTGTGTTTGGTGGTTTCTCCCCGGATGCATTGGCTGGCCGGATTAAGGACTGCGAATCCAATTGCATCATCACGGCTGATGAAGGTGTGCGCGGTGGCCGCATTATTCCGCTCAAGGTCAATACGGATGAAGCCCTCAAAAGCTGTCCTGATTGCACGACCTGTATCGTTGTCAAACGGACCGGGAATGATATCAACTGGGTAGAGGGGCGTGACGTCTGGTATCACGATATTATGGAAGCTGCCTCCGACGACTGTCCACCTGAAGAGATGAATGCCGAAGATCCGCTGTTCATTCTTTATACTTCAGGGTCAACAGGTCAGCCTAAAGGGGTGATGCATACGAGCGGTGGATACCTGGTCTATGCGTCCATGACCCATCAGTATGTGTTTGATTATCATGATGGGGATATCTACTGGTGTACAGCTGATGTGGGCTGGGTGACCGGGCATAGCTATATCCTCTATGGTCCGCTCGCTAATGGTGCAACTACCCTGATGTTTGAAGGGGTGCCCAATTACCCGAACATGTCCCGTTTCTGGGATGTATGCGATAAGCATAAAGTCAATATTTTCTACACCGCGCCAACAGCTATTCGGGCTTTGATGCAGGCCGGTGATGACCCTGTTAAAGCGACATCCCGAAAATCCATCCGCCTGTTGGGTTCGGTTGGTGAGCCAATTAACCCAGAAGCCTGGAGATGGTATTACGAGGTCGTTGGTGAGAAACGCTGTCCAATTGTTGATACTTGGTGGCAAACCGAAACTGGCGGCATTTTGATTACGCCGTTGCCAGGGGCGACAGACCTTAAACCAGGCTCTGCCACTCGGCCGTTCTTCGGGGTTGATCCCGTGATGGTGGATAATGAGGGCAAAGTCCTCGAGGGTGAATGCGAGGGTGTTCTGTGTATCAAGGACAGCTGGCCAGGTCAGATGCGGACTGTTTATGGTGACCATGAACGGTTTATCCAGACATATTTCTCCAACTTCCCTGGTAAATATTTCTCCGGTGACGGGGCTCGCCGCGATGCCGATGGCTATTACTGGATTACCGGCCGTGTGGATGACGTGATCAATGTATCCGGTCACCGGATGGGAACGGCTGAAGTGGAAAGTGCTCTTGTCGCTCATCCGAAAGTTTCGGAGGCAGCGGTGGTTGGATACCCACATGACATCAAGGGACAAGGTATTTACGCCTATGTCACGTTGGGTGTCGGTGCGGAGCCAAGCGAAGAGTTACGTAAAGAACTGGTAACTTGGGTGCGTCAGGAAATTGGACCTATTGCCTCGCCAGATCTTATTCAGTGGGCACCTGGCCTGCCGAAAACCCGGTCGGGCAAAATTATGCGGCGGATTTTGCGGAAAGTCGCAGAAAATGACTATAAGTCACTAGGAGATACATCAACACTTGCAGATCCTGCTGTTGTCGATGAACTGATTGAGAACCGGATGAACCGTTAAGAATTCCGGCTCAAATTCAAGCTTGTATGTATACTGATTGTATCGGGCTTGGCTAAACCTTGGATAATGAGCTACACTCGCACGCGTGTGAGTGTAGTGGCTTTTGGCTGACCGATGATTTGAGAAAATCCATTGGATGACAAATTGAGGTCAGATGGGGGTCATGTCGCTGTGTCTTGGGAGGGAACGCGACAGAATGTCAAATACAGTGCTGGTTGTCGAGGATGAGCCAAATATCGTCCTGTCCCTGCAGTTTATTATGCGCCAATCCGGATATACTGTGCGGGTTGCGTCTGATGGAGAGCAGGCCTTGAAGGCGGTGGAGGAATATGTTCCGGATCTCGTTCTCTTGGATATTATGCTGCCCAAGCGGGACGGCTTTGCTGTTTGTGAGGAAATCCGGAATAATCCAGCGTGTAAAAATGTGAAAATCATCATGCTCTCGGCTAAGAGCAGAGAGGCTGATCGAGACAAAGCAATGAAACTGGGGGCTGACCGGTTTGTGACGAAGCCGTTTTCAACGCGTGAATTGGCAGACACGGCCAAACAGCTGTTGAAGGTTGAACTTTCCTGACAGCGAGGCCGGACCAGGAGTAAACAGTTATGCAAAGGACGGGACGCAAAAAGGAGTGGGCCATTCTGGTGTTTTGCCTGTTCCTGCTTGGTATTTTCCCACCCTTGATTAAGGTCTTTGATCTTCCGGATCTGATTTTCAGTTATCCCCTCAGTTTTTTATATTTATTTGGCTTCTGGGCCTTGATGATTTTGTTTGTGGCCATTGGTGCGCGGCGACGCCAGCCAGAACCTACAACCCCTGTCGTCTTGCCAACCCCTTCTAACGATACATTGGACCAGCAGTCGGAGAAGCTGGATGTCCAGTAGTGTCGTTATTACCGCCTCTTTCCTCTATCTGGGCTTGTTGTTTGCGATCGCGCATTATGTGGATAGCCGGAGCAGCATAAAAAACGTCCTTTCTAGAAATCCTTATATTTATACCCTCTCTATCGCTGTCTTTTGTACATCCTGGACCTATTACGGTAGTGTGGGGCGGGCTGCGACCTCTGGTCTGGACTTCCTGCCGATTTACTTAGGGCCTACTCTGGTATTTGTGCTCTGGTCCTTTGTCTGGATCAAAATCATCCGGATTTGTAAACAGAACCGCATTACCTCAATCGCTGACTTTATAGCTTCTCGCTACGGCAAGCGTTCAGCCCTTGGCGGGCTTGTGACTATTATCGCTGTTGTGGGAACCATGCCCTATATTTCCCTGCAGCTGAAATCCATCGCGACCAGTTTTCGGATCCTGATCACCTATTCCGGTGGGGGGACTATTCCCGAAATTCCGATTGAACCGATCTTCTTTCTTGATACGACTTTAATTGTTGCGATTGCGCTAGCCCTGTTTGCGATCCTTTTCGGCACGCGCCACATTGATGCCAGCGAGCATCATGAAGGCTTGGTTGCAGCCATCGCATTTGAATCCGTTGTCAAGTTGGTGGCGTTTCTTTGCGTTGGGGTGTTCGTGACTTATGGCATCTTTGATGGATTTGCCGATATTTTCCAACGGGCTTCCGTGAACCCGGAGCTGAGGACACTTTTCACGGTATCGGATGATGCGGATTACAGCCTTTGGATCACCATGACGATCCTCTCCATGGCCGCGATTATCTGTTTGCCGCGGCAATTTTATATCACTGCTGTGGAAAATCCCGATGAAGACTATTTGCGAAAGGCCGCATGGTTGTTCCCGGCTTATCTGTTGGTCATAAATATCTTCGTGTTGCCAATTGCCCTCGGGGGTCGGCTAGCATTTTCAAGCGCTCCAGCGGATGCAGATATGTTCGTGCTGACCGTTCCGCTTTACTATGACAAGGGGATTATATCCCTGATCGCTTTCCTTGGTGGATTGTCCGCGGCAACCTCCATGGTGATTGTGGCTGCAATCGCCCTTGCGACAATGGTTTGTAATGACCTTGTGATGCCGTTGCTTTTGAGATGGCGCTGGGTGAATGTGACTAAAAATGCGGATCTGACTGGTCTGCTTCTCAGCATTCGCCGGGCCAGTATTCTGCTGATCCTGATCCTTGGCTATGGCTATTACCGATTTGCCAGTGAGTCCTATTCTCTCGTGACTATTGGTCTCGTCTCTTTTGCGGCTGCGGCGCAGTTTGCACCGGTGATCATTGGCGGAATTTTCTGGCGAAACGCCACCTTTAGCGGGGCCCTTGTCGGTCTGTCACTTGGCACTTTGGCCTGGCTCTATACTTTGCTGCTTCCCTCATTGGCGCAATCTGGTTGGTTGCCGATCAGCTTTATCGAGGAAGGACCGTTCGGGATTAGTTGGCTAAAACCCTACACCCTTTTTGGGCTGGACGGATTTGACCGACTGACACATGCCATGATCTGGAGCATGTTCCTCAATATTGGGGCCTATTGGGTGATCTCACTCCTCAGTCATCAGAGCACCATTGAACGCATTCAATCCCGATTGTTTGTGGACGTGTTCAAGCTAACGGAAAAAAGTGGTGATAGCAGTTATTGGAAAGGCACGGTAACCGTTGGAGAGCTGCAAGCCCTCGTCGGGCGGTTTGTTGGTGTCGGCCGCGTTGATGAAGCTTTTCGGGAGTTTGCAGACGATCGGATGCTGAACTTGCGTAAAAGCCAGGTCGTAGATCCTGCCCTTCTGGAATACGCAGAACGGTTATTGGCAGGGTCGATTGGTTCTGCGACGTCAAGGGTGTTGATCGGATCTATTGTTAAGGGGGACATTGTTAGCCTTGATGAGGTTTACAAGATCCTCGATGAAACCAGTCAGGTCATTGAATATAGCCATCAGTTGGAACAGAAATCTGCTGAGCTTGAGGAAGCAACACAGCAGTTGCAGTTAGCCAATGCCCGCTTGAAAGAGCTGGATAGCCTGAAGGATGACTTTCTATCCATGGTTAGTCATGAACTGCGAACGCCGCTTACCAGCCTTCGCGCCTTTGGGGAGATCCTGTCCGATAATCCGCAAGTCTCGGTGGAGGATCGAACCCGGTTTCTGGGGATCATTATTAACGAAAGTGAGCGACTAACCCGCTTGATTGATCAGTTGCTGGACCTTGCCAAGATGGAAGCGGGCCGGATGGATTGGTCCCTTGAGGATGTGGATCTTTCCGCGACCATTGAGGAGGCGGTTTTTGCACTTAACGGCCTGATCAAGGAGAAGGGGATTGATCTTCACATGGAGGTGGAAGAAGATTTGCCGGCTATTCAGGCCGATCGGGATCAGTTAATTCAAGTGATCATTAACCTGATTTCCAATGCCATCAAGTTTTGCAATCAAAACCAGGGTGAAATCATACTTAAAGCGGGTCATCAGGACGGGGAGGTTTGGGTTTCAGTTCAGGATAATGGGCTTGGAGTTCCGGCTCCCTTAAAAGAGAAAATCTTTGAACGCTTTCATCAGTCTGTCTCACCAATTGGTCATAAACCGCAAGGATCTGGTCTCGGACTTGCGATTTGCCGGCAGATCGTAACCTATCTTGGGGGGCGGATTTGGGCAGAAAATAGCAATGAAGGCGGAGCTATTTTCACCTTTACGCTGCCCATCGAGCGGGCAGAAATTCTGGCGGAAACCGGAGACTAAATCGGATTAAAAGCCGATTGTGGATCGATAAATCATTGAGATCCCAATTAACAGGATCAGGGAAAGAACAACTTTCCGAAAGAGATCCTGATCAACGCGTTTACGAAGCTGGGTTCCCACCCAGATGGCGATGACAATAGGGATCATGCCCAATATCCCATAAACCCCTTCCAACAGGCCGAGGTGATCCGTCCGTTGTAGACTGATTGCCAGCAACGTGCTGCCGGAGAATAAAAGCACACTAACCGCAGAAACGAAGCGGTCTTTCTCAATTCCAAGGGCCACTAGGAAGAAGATTGGCATGATGGCAAATAGGGATGTCATCCCGCCAATAATGCCGGAGAAGACTCCAATTGCAGGGGCGACAAAAGCTTCTTTGGTCTTAACAAAAGAAAGGCTGATGCCCAAAAGTTCCAGAGACGTTACAAGAATTAGAACTGCACCCAGAATAATGGACAGCGTGTTTGTATCTGCAGAGGACAGGAAATACACGCCAATTGGCAGAGTTGCCAGTACTGACAAGTAGAGGCTCCAGTGCCGCTGGATTGACCCTTTGATATTCCCTGAAATCATCATTTGATAAAAGTTGCTGAGGACGAGCGGGACAGCCAGTATTGAAATAGCCGTCGGTAAGGGCAGGGCAAAAATCAAGATTGGAATTGAAACCGTCGGCAAACCAAAGGAAGAGATCCCCTTGACCAGTCCGCCCAGACTAAAAGCGAGGCAAATCAGTCCGAAATGATAGACATTAAAGTCATTTATTATTTGATCGATCATGAGGTCAGTATCGCCTAAGGCTGGTTCTTTTCTTTTCTCAGAAGCCTACTCCAAACTTTGCTCTTCTGAACAGTCTTAATCTCAGAAGTTTTCACAAGGTGGGATGAGAGCATCTTACGCTGTCGTGAAATAGTGCTATAACGGATGGACAAAATTTGGTGGGGCCTGCAAAGAAAAGGAAGAACTGATGAAGTTATTGCGATATGGGCCAGTTGGCGCGGAAAAGCCTGGTGTGCTGGATGAAAATGGGGTAATCCGGAGCCTGGAAGGTATTGTGGATGATATCGACGGATCTGTATTGACTGATGAAGGGCTGGCCAAGCTCAAAGCAGTTGATGTGGCTGCATTGCCAGAGGTGAGCGGCGATCCTCGTATCGGTCCTTGTGTCGGCAGTGTTGGGAAATTCATCTGTATAGGATTGAATTATTCAGACCATGCGGCAGAAACCGGAAACCCGATCCCGAATGAGCCAATCGTCTTTATGAAGGCAACAACGGCCATTTGCGGTCCGAATGACGATGTAGAAATTCCTCGCAACTCAGAAAAAACCGACTGGGAAGTTGAGCTTGGCGTTGTGATCGGCAAGCGGGCCAAATATGTCTCGAAAGAGGATGCGCTGGATTACGTGGCTGGCTATTGCACCATCAACGATGTTTCTGAACGGGCATTTCAATCAGAGCGGTCCGGCCAATGGGTTAAGGGTAAAAGCCATGACACATTCGGTCCAATTGGCCCATGGATGGTGACCAAGGATGAGGTTGGTGATACAAGCAACATCCCAATGTGGCTAGAAGTGGATGGTCATCGCTATCAAAGTGGAACAACTGCCACGATGATTTTTGACGTTCCGACAATTATTGCGCATTTGACTGAGTTTATGACTTTGGAGCCAGGTGACATTATCTCGACAGGAACACCACCTGGTGTGGGAATGGGTATCAAGCCTGATCCAATATATCTGAAACCGGGTCAAACAATGACGCTTGAGGTCGAAGGCCTTGGACGTCAAACACAGAAAACAGTTCCTGCGAAGCCGTAAAAAGGCATAATAAAATAAAAACAAAGGGGGACTTCAGATGGAATTGACAGACAAACCAGAAAAACTGGGCTTTTCAAGTGCGCGGCTTGAAAACATCACTGACTGGATGCAGCGATATGTGGATGCGGGAAAACTTCCCGGTGCCCAAACGCTGGTCGCCCGGGGTGGGGAGACTGTCTATTTCAACTGGACCGGTAATCGGGATGTGGAGGGGCAAAAGCCTTGGCAAGGGAATACTATTGCCCGCTTTTATTCCATGACTAAGCCGATTACCTCCATTGCTCTGATGACCTTGTATGAAAAAGGGCTTTTCCACCTGGATGATCCGGTGGAAGCCTTTATCCCTTCCTTCAAGGATATGCGGGTTGTTCGGAAAAACGCTCAGTCTGTTGAGGATACGGAGCCTTGCCAGACACCGCCGACGATCCATCATTTGCTAACTCACTGCTCCGGCTTGACCTATGATTTCAATCTAGGCGTTTTGGAAAGCCTTTACGCAGAAGAGAAAATGAATTTCGGGCCCCTGGCGAAAGGGGGCTTGGCTGCTCAGGTAGACCGCCTGGCTGAAATGCCCTTGAAGTTTGAGCCTGGCTCACGTTGGAACTATGGCGTTTCCACCGATGTGGTCGGGCGCCTGGTCGAGGTTATTTCTGGGCAAAGTCTTGATCAGTATTTGCAGTCAGTCATCCTGGATCCTTTGGGCATGACAGACACATCTTTCGACATCAGTGCGGATAAACAGGCGCGACTTGCGAATAGTTATACACCTGATGAAAACGGTAAGATGAAGCTGGTGGATGCAGCTGAAAACTCCATTTATATGTCTGGGAAGGTTTCCTGCCTGTCAGGTGGTGGTGGCCTGCTTTCAACAGTTGGAGATTACCTGAAATTTGCCGATATGATCCGCCGCCGTGGACAAGTTGGAAGTGATCGTATTCTGGGTAGTCGCACTGTTGATTTCATCACCAGCAACCATATGCCGGGTGATTTAGCGTCTATGGGGCAACCTGTGTTTTCAGAGGTTTCATTTGCTGGCGTTGGTTTTGGCCTTGGTGGTTGGGTCATGCTGGAGCCCGCAAAAGCCCAGATGATGGGCTCTCCCGGTGATTTTGGCTGGGGTGGCATGGCAAGCACGGTTTTTTGGGTTGATCCGCTTGAGGATCTCGTGGTGCTTTTTGCCACGCAGTTATTGCCCTCTAGCTTCTATCCACTTCGAAAAGAGCTGCGTGCTCTTGTCTATCAGGCCATGGTGGATTAAGCGGATCGTCGATCTCTAGCTCGTAAAAGTCAGGTAACTGGGCAGGATAATCCGCGCACGGGTTCCTTTCCCGGGTGTACTTTGCATCGTGACCGTTCCATTTGATTGATGGGCAAAGCCATAAATCATGCTCAGGCCAAGGCCGGTTCCTTTGCCTACTTCTTTGGTTGTAAAAAACGGCTCAAATACTTTTTCAAGTGTTTCCTCACTCATACCCTTACCGCTGTCCTCAACTTCCAGCCAGCTATAGGTGCCGGGTTTCAGTTCTGAATATTCTGCGGCGGTGGTTTCGGTCAAGGTCATGGAACCGGTCCGGATTTCCAGCCAACCGCCATCGGGCATAGCATCACGGGAATTGATGCAAAGGTTCATCAGGGCGTTTTCCAATTGATGGGAGTCTGCAAAAACTGGCGGAATATCAATGGAGAAATGAGTGCTTATTCGGATGGTTTCACCGAGGAGCCGGTCAATTAGCGTCAGAATATCTTTAACAAGCGAGTTCAGTTGGATTTCGACAGGCCGCAGTTCCTGCTTTCGGGAATAGGCCAGCAGACGTTCTGTAAGCTGGGCACCCTTCAATGCAGAATTTTCAATTGCCCTGAGATGGCGGTTCAGCTGGGTGTCTTTCTCCAGTTTTTCATTGGCAAGTTCCACATTGCCAAGGATTACAGCCAGAATGTTGTTGAAGTCATGGGCAACGCCACCTGTGAGTTGTCCGATAGCTTCCATCTTTTGGGATTGGTGAAGTTTTTCTTCCATCTCACGTGCTTGCTCTTCAGCCATCTTCTCATGGGTGATATCTCGGCCAGCGCCCCGATATCCCTTAAAATTTCCGAGATGGTCATGTATGGGAATCCCACTGATGGAGACATAGAATATCTCCCCGTCTTCACGCGAAATGGAGTATCTGAAATCGCGGAATGGAAGATGTTTAAGGAGAGTTTCCTTGTGATCAGCGAGCTCTCCATCAAGACCAATTCTGTCAACTACACTGAAGCGCTGTTGTCCCAGAACCTCCTCCCGGCTGAGGCCTGTCATTTCAGTAAAGCGATCGGACAGATGGTTAAATCGGAGGTTTTCATCGGTTCCCCAAAACCAGTCTGAAGCAGAGGTTGCAAAAGCTTCGAACTGTTCTTCGCTTTTCCGAAGGGCAGTTTCGATCTTTCGTCTTTCCTGAATTTCAGCCTCAAGTTCTTCAGTTCTTTCCTGGACCCGTTTTTCCAGCATTTCATGAGATTCTCTCAAGACGGCTTCCGCTTCTTTGATTTGAGAGATATCGTTCAGCCAAAATACAATCTTCTTTTGATTGTCAATTTTGATCCCTGTCCAGCTGATCAGAACCCAGATAGGTTCACCAGTATAGCGCTGGATTAGCATCTCCTGGGGCTTAACTTTTCCTGTTTCCCTAAATTCCTTGACGAAAGCGTCCCTGTCTTCCTGGTTTCTCCAGAACTGGAAGGTGGTATTTCCAATCAGTTCAGCCTCAGGTATTCCCAGAAGACGACAAAGGCTTTCATTGACGAGAGAAATTTCGCCGGATTGCACATCTGAAATACCCAACGCAACGGGGCTGACGGCCAACATTTCGCGTAAAGCTTTTTCACTGTTTTCAATTTTTTCGAGGATCTGCTTTTCTTCTGTCAGATCAACGACCCAGAAAACGATATATTCCGCATCTTCGCGATCCAGGATTTTGCCATAGATTTTGCCAGGGAAAACTTCCCCGTTAAATCGGACAAGTTCAACTTCACTGAACTCAAAATTTCCATATTTTCGAATATTCTTAACGAAGATTTTTTGATCTTCTATGTTCTTCCATCGGTCGGTCGCGAGCTTACCTACTAGGGAATTTTCCCCTCCACCGAACTGATCTACCAGAGCCTGGTTTTCCATGGTAATGACACTGGACTTCAGGTCTGCAACCCCTACGCCAATGGGACTAATGGACAGGATTTCATGGATATTCTGTTCCGCTTGTTTACGGGTTTTGACCTCTTCAGAGAGCTCCTTGGTTCTCAGGTTAACCTGCTCTTCCAGATTATCAGCGGCTAGCTGCAGTTGATCTTCGGCATTCTTGAGATCCGTGATATCAGTTGCGATGCCGGCGACACCAATAATCTCATCATTTTGATCCAGAAGCGGAAATTTGACGGTCAAATAATGAATAGTTGAGCCTTGATAAGGAAGGTTAGTTCGCTCTGTGATTGGTTTCTTGGACCTTATAACCTCCTTATCATTCTCTATGAAACTTTTGGCGATTTCAGGAGGAAACAACTCGTCATCATTTCGGCCAACCATGACCTTAGTTTCAACATCGAGCTTTTCAACCAGTTCATCACTGGCAAGTTGATAGATACCGTTGAGATCTTTGATGAAAATATGGGCGGGACTGTGGTCGATGACTGCCGTTAGAAGGTTCTTTGTTTCTTCAAGCTGCCGCTCGACATCTTTGCGTTTAGTGATATCCAGACTAATTCCGATCAGTCCAAGTGGGTTCCCCTCACTGTCATTGATAACGGACTTGTGGAACATCACGTCGCAAACGACACCGTCCACTCGCTGTGTCTGGGTCTCGTATATTTGTCGGCCACCACGCGCAAACAGTTCTTCATCTGCCTCTCGAAAAACTTTTGCCATATTTTCCGGTGCAACCTCAAAAACGTTCTTCCCAATAACATCTTCACGTTTGAACCCATGGAACTGAAGAAACTCTTCATTGCAGGCTGTATAGATATGATTTGCGTCTTTACAGAACACGGGTGCGGGAATTGTTTCCAATAAGGAATGGACCAGGGCGGAAGAGCCAATCCCGCGAAACATGTCCTTTGTGATTTCAGCTTCTACATCCAATTTCAGGATGAAAAATTCCTGAAAAGCAGCCAGTGACGCTTCTCGTACATCCCATGTCTGTGTTTTGGCCGTAAATTTGGCATTTTGCACCGTGAGAGGGGCGTGGAGCTGCCTATTTTTAAGGTAAGCGTCGATTTTTGAGCAGGTTTCCGGATCCAGGAACTCTTGAACAGAATGGTTCTGTAATCCTTGCCCATTTGAATTTACGAGTGTTTCAAACGCAAGGTTTCCAGCTTCAATCTGCAAGTTGGGGGTTACCAGGCAGGCAGGGCTTGAGATTAGGTGGAGCAAATTATGAACTTGCTCAAGGTCTATTCCAGAGTGGGGGCGAACTGGGGACTGTGACATCTACTTGATATTCTCAGAGGTTTCTAAAGTTTCCGTATTAGTGAAAGTTTGCTCGTTGGAGGGGCGGGGATAGTCATTTGGTGACTTCGAGGGCAGATAGAGACTTATCTCTGTTCCCTTTCCAAGCTCACTTTTAATGCGAATATTCCCGTTGGACTGCGCCACAAACCCGTACACCATTGCCAGGCCCATACCGCTACCCTTACCAACGTCCTTGGTGGTAAAAAATGGTTCCATAGCTTTTTCAAGCGTTTCTTGATCCATGCCACATCCAGTATCTGCAACTGTTACCTCTGTGTAGGTACCGGATGGCATCATACCGGCTAGTCCCTCTATGGACCTTTTTAGCGTGTAGTTTTGTGTTTTGATCTTAAGGTGCCCGCCATCGGACATGGAATCCCTTGCATTGATCGCTAAGTTCAACAGGGCATTTTCAAATTGAGCCGGATCCACATAGCTTTCAATGAGAGAGCTATCCAGATCTGTTTCTATATCAACTGTTTCGCCGAGCGTTCTTTTTAGCATTTCTACCATTTCAGAGACTAACTCATTACAATTGATATAAGTTGGATTTAGCGATTGTTTACGTGAGAAAGCGAGCAATTGTTGGGTCAGGGTTGCTCCCTTCTCACTAGACGTGAGTGCCGCGTCGAGCATCTTGAGATAAGCCGGATTATCTTCCAACTGTTCTCTCAGCATTTCTAGATTGCCCATAATAACGGCCAGAAGATTGTTGAAATCATGGGCAATGCCGCCAGTTAGCTGACCAACCGCTTCCATTTTCTGGGATTGGCGTAAGCGCTCTTGCGTATCTGCGATTTCTTGATCTTTCAAATAGGACTGGGTGACATCCGTTGCGGTGCCAAGATAGCCTTTAAACTCGCCATTCTCAAACGCTCGGACAGTGCCATCAAAAGATAGAATAAGGGGGGCTTCATTTAAGATGAATTTGAGCTGGATATCTCTAAAGTCGGAGGGATTTTCCTTCAGAGATAAGAGGTTTGTTTCCTCAAGATCCATGGCATGCTCAGCAATCAAGTCAAAAAGTGAAGCTCCATTCAAACTGATCAATGTGTCCAGTTTTTCTGCCTTCGGATCTTGATAAGACAGAATGATCTTACAATCATCCTCTGTTTGCCAAAAAATGTCAGAACTGGTTCTGGCAAAGGATTTAAACAGCTCCAACTGATCAGCTTTTTCAATTTCAGCCTGACGTAGCTGGTGGATCGTTTTGCCAAGTTCCGTCAATGATGAATTAAATCCATCAACGAGGACGCCAAGTTCATTGGTTTCATGACCAGCAGGTTTGTCCAGTAATCCTTCCTGTGGTTTCAGCGGATTAATAGTTCGAACCTTCTGTGCCAAAAGTGAGATGGGACGCGTCAACGTCTGATAAAAAATCAGAACAAGGACGAATGCCAGGATCATGTTTCGGACAAAGCCAACCGTCAGAACCACGTAGGCTCGTTCCAAAAAATTGGACAATTGATAGTTTGGATTGATCCGAAGCTGCAAAATGCCGATGGGCGCTGTCTCTTCGGAGAGGCTCAGAGGAAGTTCATAAATTTTATTGTCATCAAATAGAAGGCGGGCGAGCCAGGAAATATCTTTATCGCTTATTTCTCGATCTTTCCTTGCCAGCAGTTCTCTCTCTCCACCGCTGAAGGTTGCATACAGGTACCCTTCCCGAATTTGTGGATTTTGAAAAATACCGTTCAATACCTTCATACCCAAATCATTGCTGAGATTGTAGCTTGCCGTCACAGCTGGGTCCTTCATGCTGTTCAGGATATGGGTGACAGATTTCTCGGTTCCTTCCCGTTCCTCGAACAGCTCATAGCTGAGTTGGGCTAGGCTGAAAACAACACCGACTACTACCGCTGCAACAAGAGCGATTTTTGCTTGCCGATAGGCTATGCTGCTTCGGATCCAATCCCGCATAAGTCAACTTAACTTCTATACCTGTGCCCAAGGAATTCTCTAATGTAGACTATAGTAGAATTTCTTTAATATGTCTTAAATTGCATCTATTTTGCGCAGATAAGGGGGCTTTTTGATTACTGACCAGTTACTAGGTTAAAAAGCTCTCGCCAGTTTTGAACAGCACGGTTTTCAGTATAGCGGGATTTAAATTCGTTTTGCCCGTTCACCTGGATCTCTGCATACAAGCTTTTATCATTGAGGATCAGGTACAAATTGGCTGACAAAGCGTCAACATCATCAATGTCTGACAATAGCCCGGTTTTGCCTTGTTCTATAAGGGAAACCGGACCTTCAGCACGGGTGGCGACCATTGGGGTGTTTGAGGCCCAACTCTCCAGAATGACATTCCCGAACCCTTCCTGTCTTGAGGGGAAGACAGTGATGTCAGCGGTTGCTAGCAAGGCTTCCTTATCTGTCCGCCAGCCCAGAAACCTGACCCTGTCGGTCAATTTCAGCTCTGCCGTCAGGGCTTCAAGTTCCGCCTTTAAGGGACCTTCACCGGCAATCCAGAGATAGGCATCAGGGACATTTTTTAACGCCTTGATCGCCGTATCAATACCTTTGACAGGATGAAGCCGCCCCAGCAGCAGAAGGAGGGGCGCATCGTTAGGTGTGTCAAAATCGGCGCGATTAAGAGCGGGTTTTGGGTGATAAGTCAGGAAATTTGGGATGTGATGGACCTGAGCTGCGGGCCAACCTTGCCGCACGATATAATCGCAAAGATCAGGAGTTACCCCAACAAGATGATCGCATCTTTGAAAATATTTGAGGTTATAATATCCCCCAAGCCGCGCCAGTTTGGGAAAGGGACCCGATGGGGTCATGGAGGCGGCGCGGCTCATCCAACTCAGATAAACATCCGGTTTGTAGCGTTTTGAAATCTGTTTCAACCGATAAGGTGTGACAAGATCCAAGGCGCCCCCAAACTTCAGGTTCTCAAAAGAGACGCCAGCTTCTTTTAAGGCTGCATCCCGAACTGGATGGGATCTGGTGACCACATGCTGGTCAAGGCCGCTTCGCTGAAAGGCTTGCGTTAGGTGAACGAAGAAATTTTCGGCGCCGCCGTGACCTGCTCCGCCGATGGCCTGCATTAGTTTCATAAAGAACCTCTGTTTTCAGACCTTATAGGCGAAGCTTGTTGGCATGGCTAGTCGATCTTGCCGCCTTGGGCAATCCAGCGACCGATAGTCAACCTCTCCTCTTCGGTCATCTCGGTGATGTTGCCAAGTGGCATGGCGTCACTTTCCACGACTTGTTGACGGATCCGGTTAATTTCCCGTTTGATCTCAGCCAGAGTTTCCAGCTTCACGGCTTTTGGGGCGGTTTCGAAGTCTTCGTTTGATGGTTTGGCCGCATGACAGCTGACGCACCGCTCTTCGATAATGGACTGGACTTCTGCGCTGGATACGGCGGGGCCGCCGGACAAATCCACTTTTTCAGGTGCCGCAAGATAAGCAATGACAAAGAAAAGCACGAAGGCAAGTGGCAGGAGAAAAGCACCCTGTTTGGCTCGTCCCTGGTTCTTCATATTGAAGTAATGCCGAACCATGATCCCGACAATGGCAAGACTAGCCAAAATCGCCCAGCCATATTCATGTCCAAAGGTCCCAGGGTAGTGATTGCTGATCATGATAAAAAGGACAGGTAGCGTGAAATAGTTGTTGTGCAGAGATCGCTGCTTGGCTTTTAAGCCAGGGGCTGGATCCGGAGCCTCTCCCCGCTCGGCAGCGCTAACAAGAGCCCGCTGACCCGGCATGATGATCATTAGAACGTTGGCGGCCATTATGGTGCCGATCAGGGCCCCAACATGAATGTAGGCGCCGCGACCGCTGAAGACATGGGACAGTCCCCATGCTGCAAGGGTGAGCAGGATAAAAAGAACAGCGCCAAAAACGGCCTGATTGTTAATTAAAGGCGTCTTGCAAAGGAAGTCGTAGACGACCCATCCGCCAATAAGGGTTCCAAGCCCGATCAGAATGGCGGCGTCTGTTGAGATATCTGCAACTGATTTATCAATCAGGTAAATTTCTGCTCCAAAATAATAGAGGACAGTGAGAAGGGCAAAACCGCTGATCCAGGTGAAGTAGGCTTCATATTTGAACCAGTGCAGGTGAGGTGGCAGGGCTGGTGGGGCGACCCGGTATTTCTGGACCTCATAAAATCCGCCGCCGTGAATGGCCCAAAGCTCACCCCCAACGCCGTCCTGATCTTTACGCCCGCCTTTTTCCGGTGGGGTCAGGTTCATATCCAGCCAGATAAAGTAAAAGGAGGCGCCAATCCAGGCGATGCCGGTAATAACGTGAATCCAGCGAATACCCAGCTGAAGCCATTCCATAAAATCAAATGCCATTAGTCCATCCCGCTTAACTGGCAGAAAAGCCCCCGCTTTTCCCTATTACTCAAGCTTTACAGTGTCGCGAATTTTTTGATTTCTGAATAGGCATATAATAACATATAAACTATCAAAAATAATTTGATAATTGAGATGGCGAATTTAACAGATATGGCCGCGTTTGTTGCGGTGGTGGAGCAGGGAAGCTTCTCTCAGGCCGGACGGGAACTCCGTGTGTCGACAGCCGTTGTTAGCGCGCGCGTGGCCAAGTTGGAAAAGGATCTGGGGGTAAGGCTTTTAAACCGGACCACGCGGCAGGTCGCGCCGACTGAGGAAGCCATCCAGTATTATGAGGATTGCAAGAAAATCCTGGCGGAAGTTGCCGTGGCAGAGGCATCTCTTTCCTCCCGTCAGCAATCCCCGAGCGGTAGTCTGAAGCTGTCAGCGCCAACGGTGTTTGGTCGGCGCTATATTGCGCCGCTCCTGGCGCAGTTTCAGTCTGATTACCCGGATTTACAGGTTCAGTTGCAGCTATCCGATAGTTTTGTTGATCCGGTGAAGGATGGGTATGATCTGATCATTCGGATCGCCCGTTTGCCGGATTCTTCTCTCGTCGCCCGAAAACTGGGTGATAGTCCGCGAATTTTGTGTGCTGCACCAGCCTATCTGGAAAAGGCTAGGTTGCCTAAGTCGCCAGAAGAATTGATGAAACACAATTGTCTCCTTCTTCGATTTCCAGGCTCCACCCAGTTTCAGTGGGAGTTTGTTAATCAGAAAGGAGACCGCCAAACTGTCCCGGTAAAGGGATCACTTGACAGCAACAATGGAGATGTGATCCGGGAATGGGCACTGGCAGGATATGGGATTTGTCTGAAATCCCGCTGGGAGGTTGAGGCGGAATTAGCGGATGGGCGTCTGATGGAAATTGATTTGGCGGGTCTAACGCCAAGCCCGGTTGATATTTATGCCCTCTATCCCGTTGGAAATATCAACCCGCCAAAAGTGCGTCTGCTCCTCGATTATCTGGTTGGGGTTTTCGCTCGTGGGTTACCTCAGTAAGATTTCTATCTATAGGTTTATCCTATGGGTACTAGCTGGATTATAGAACATGCCTAGAGATAGGCTCTGTGCAATATTCTCAGCTTTTTGATAAATGAAGGCCTGATCTTCCTCTTCAAACAGCTCAGAAAGTGTCTCCTGAAAGAGGGTCAGCCACTGCCCGAAATTTTCTGGTACGACGTTTTGTTGCAGGTTCATGTGGGCGGCCATAGGATTACCGCTATAGACCCCGCTGCTGTTTAAAACAGAGGACCAGAAGCGATACATTTTTTGCAGGTGATGGGGCCAGTTTTCCTGAATAGCACCATTGAAAATGGGGCCGAGCTCCGCATGACTTCGGACCTTTTCGTAGAATTGATCCACCATCTGAACGATCATGTCATTGGGAATTCGAACCGGGCGGGATTTCCGCTGTCCCTCAACTCTTTCCTGCATCACCTATCCTCCATCCACCTGCCGCCACTATATGCGGCAATAGATGCACCCGCCATGTGGCATAAGGTCTCGCTTCAAGCGACACCGTTCATCTGCAGATAGGAGTTCAGCTTGGCCATCAGGACTATTTTTTCATCCTCATCGCAGAAGCTCGCTTCGATCCCATTGCGGGCGAGGGTGGCAATCTCTTCTTTGGTAAGGTCCAGTGCATCTGCAACTGCCAGGTAATTTTCGGTCATATAGCCACCGAAATAGGCTGGATCATCAGAGTTAATCGTCGCCTTCAGACCAAGATCGAGCATTTTCTTAAGAGGATGCTTGGTCATGTCAGTGACCCCAGCAAGTTTGTAATTGGACAGGGGACACACGGTGAGAGCCATCTGCTCCTTAATCAACCGGGCCGTCAGGCCATCGTCCTCAAGGCTGCGATTGCCATGATCAAGGCGGTCTACATGTAAGAGATCGAGCGCTTCCTTGACGTATTCTGGTGGACCTTCCTCACCGGCATGGGCAACCAGCAAAAAGCCTTCGGATTTCGCCCGTGCAAAAACGTTTTGGAACTTGGAGGGAGGGTGCCCTAATTCAGAGCTGTCGAGACCCACGCCAGCGATCCGGGTCTTGAAGCTGAGCGCCGTGTCCAGGGTACGCTCCGCGGATAATTCATCGAGATGGCGCAAAAAGCACATGATCAACTTACTGGTGATCCCGTATTCAGTTTCCGCATCTTTTAGGGCGCGGGTAATGCCGTCGATGGCTGTTTCGAAGGAGACACCGCGTTCCGTGTGCCCTTGCGGGTCAAAAAAGATTTCGGTGTGTTGAACTTTTTGAGCGTGGATTTTGGTCATATAAGCCATGGTCAGGTCATAGAAATCCTGAACCGTTTGAAGTACGCCCATCCCCTGATAGTAAATGTCCAGGAAATCCTGCAATTCCGTGAACTGATAGGCTTTTCGAACCTCTTCGACAGACGCGTAAGGCAGCTTGATATCGTTCCGCTTTGCCAGCTCAAACATGAGTTCCGGTTCCAGACTGCCTTCAATATGCATATGAAGTTCTGTCTTGGGTAAGCCTTCAATAAAGCGCTGCATCTCTGTCATGAGTTCTCTCCTTGCCTTACAGATAAAATAAAACCCCCGTCGGAAGCTTCAAGTCCGACGGGGGCTTCATTCTGTTGGAATGCGTTACTTAGGCAGTTTGCCCTGTACGCCTTCTACATACCAGTCCATGCCCAATAGGGTTCCATCATCCAGAGTTTCCCCTTCTTTAACAGCAAGGGTGCCGTCCTGTTTCTTGATAGGACCAGCAAATGGGTGGATGGAACCATCGATGATGCCATCACGGGTTTCTTCGGCTAGTTTGATAACGTCCGCAGGGATCGCTTCGTTAAACTTAGCAAGAGTAACCATGCCATCTTTCAGACCTGACCAAGTGTCCATGGACTTCCAAGAACCATCAAGCGCGGCTTTAGTGCGAGCCACATAATATGGATCCCAGTTGTCGATGATTGCAGTCAGCTGTGCTTTAGGTGCGAAATGATGCATGTCAGATGCTTGGCCAACAGCCCAGACACCACGAGATTCAGCTACCTGCAGTGGGGCAGGGCTGTCAGTGTGCTGCAGGATGATGTCTGCGCCCTGATCAATCAAAGCTTTGGCGGCATCACCTTCTTTACCTGGATCGTACCAAGTGTTGACCCATGCGACTTTAACCTGAACGTCTGGGTTGACGCTGCGTGCTGCAAGGATTGTCGCGTTGATGCCACGAACCACTTCAGGAATTGGGAAAGAGCCAACATAACCGATGATGTTAGATTTGGTCATCTTGCCGGCAATTTTACCAACAACATAGCGGCCTTCGTAGAAGCGACCGGAATATGTGCTGACATTGTCTGCCCGTTTAAAGCCTGTTGCATGCTCGAATTTTACATTCGGGAATGACTTGGCGACTTTAAGTGTTGGGTTCATGTAACCAAATGAAGTTGTGAAGATGATCTTGTGACCATCTGCTGCCATTTGACGAATGACCCGTTCTGAGTCTGGGCCTTCTTTGACGCTTTCAACATAAGTGGTTTTGACTTTATCCCCGAGGGCTTTTTCAACAGCCTGACGGCCGATGTCGTGACGGTAAGTCCAGCCATGGTCGCCCACAGGACCCACATACACAAAACCCACTTTATCTTCGGCGGAAGCTGTGCCTGCCATCAAGGCAGTTCCGGCAACAGCAACAGCACCAAGAAGGGATGCAATTGTCTTTAATTTCATAAAGTTTCTCCTCTGTCGTGTGATTTGATTATGCCCTGATTATGCAGCCGGATGGAAGATTTTTCCGATGCAGGCAGGTGCATGTTTACGAATTCTGGACTCGTCCTTGGAAATGAGAACTAGAACAATAACGGTTGCAAGATATGGCAGCATAGAAAGGATCTGCGATGGCAGATCCAGGCCAGCCGCCTGTGCATGGAGCTGCAGGATTGTTATGCCTCCGAACATATAGGCGCCGACAAGTACTAGACCTGGCTTCCAGGTTGCAAATACAATAAGGGCAAGTGCGATCCAGCCCCGACCGGCAGTCATGTTTTCAGCCCACATAGGAGTGTAGGCAAGTGACAAATAAGCCCCGCCAATTCCAGACATGGCACCGCCAAACATAACGGCGAGATACCGTATGCCGATCACTGAATACCCAATGGAATGGGCAGCATTGTGAGAATCGCCGACTGCGCGAAGGATGAGCCCCGCCTTTGTTTTATATAAAAACCAGCTGACACCGATCACTGAAACAAAGGACAGATAGACAAGTACATCCTGACCAAACAGGATAGGTCCGATGATTGGAAGGTCAGTAAGGCCACTGATATTCAGTTTGGCAAGGGCAGCTACCGGAGTTCCAACATAGTCCTGCCCGATTAGCGAGCTTAAGCCCACCCCAAAGAGTGTGAGAGCAAGTCCTGTCGCCACCTGGTTTGCCATGAGGCTCAAGGTCAGTATGCCAAACAGAAAGGCCATAAACATTCCGGCCAGGGCACCCGTGAGAATGGCGATGAAATAACTGCCGGTTACTGTTGCTGCAACAAAGGCAGAGACCGCACCCACCAGCATCATGCCTTCAACCCCGAGGTTGAGGACGCCAGATTTCTCTGTGATTAATTCTCCGATCCCAGCAAAAACTAGTGGGGTTGCAGCGGTGATTACCGTTAGGATTACGGGTACCAACCATTCGTAACTCATCCTGCAGCCCTCCCCATAGACTTAAACTCGAACCGATAATTGACCAGCACATCACAGGCCAGTAAGTAGAAAAGGACCATTCCCTGGAACACACCGGTGACGGCAACAGGAAGGCCTAGGTTGATTTGCGCGGTTTCGCCGCCAAGATAGGTGAGCGCCATCAGGAGTCCCGCAAAAATGATCCCAACGGGATGGAGACGCCCCAAAAAAGCGACAATAATGGCGGTGAAGCCGTAGCCCGGTGAAATGGATGGCAAAAGCTGTCCTACAGGTCCGGAAACTTCAGAGACACCTGCGATACCTGCCATTGCACCCCCGAAAAGGAGTGAGAACCAAATGATTTTCTTTTGGCTAAAGCCTGCATAACCACCCGCTTTTGGGGCCGCGCCAATGACCTTAATCTGAAATCCGATGAGGGTCTTTGCCAGCATCAGCCAGGTTCCCAAAACCGCAAGCAAGGCCAAGATTGAGCCAAAGTGAAGACGTGTTCCCTCCAGAATAAGTGGCATTGTGGCACTTTCGCTGAACATCCGGGATTCCGGGAAGTTAAAGCCATCCGGATCCCGCCAGGGGCCGTGGATCAAAACGCTGAGAAGCAAGGTTGCGACATAAACCAGCATCAGGCTCGTCAGGATTTCATTGGCGTTAAATTTTGTTTTCAGGAAGGCTGGAATTCCGGCCCATAAAGCCCCGCCAACAGCGCCAAGGATAATCATGGCAGGCAGCAGAAAGATGCTGTCCACATCATGAAGATAAACAAACAGGCCACCGCCGAAAATGGCGCCAAGGGTCAACTGCCCCTCCGCCCCGATGTTCCAGACATTTGCCCGAAATCCGACAGAAAGACCGATTGCACAGAGGATCAAAGGCGTTGCCTTGACCAGTAATTCAGAAGCACCGTAGGCGTTATTTATCGGAACGATAAAGAAATTCCGTAATGCTTCGATCGGATCAACACCGAGTGCCGTGAAAACGACCATGCTGGTTAAAATGGTAAGCAGTAAGGCGTAAATAGGTGTGAGATAGACCATTGCGCGTGATGGCTCTGGCCGTTTAACGATTTTAGGCAACATGTTCAGCGCCCTCCCCCGAAGATGAGCCATGGGTTCCGCCCATCAACAGGCCGATTTCCTCGATTGTGATTTCCTGAATGTCGCGGGCAACGGAAAGACGACCCTCAGCGATAACAGCGATGCGATCGCTGATGGCGAATAGTTCATCAAGATCCTGACTGACCACAAGAACGGCGGCACCGCTTTCCGCCAGATTGATTATCGCCTGATGAATGGCAGCGGCGGCGCCCGCATCAACCCCCCAGGTCGGATGGGCAATGATAATGAGCTGCGGATCCTGCAGCATTTCCCGGCCGACAATAAATTTTTGCAAGTTACCACCGGAAAGACTGCTGGCCGTATGACTGACACCCGCGGTTCGAACATCAAATTTCTCAACAATTTCTTCGGCGAATTGGGTGGTTTTGCCCGTATCGATTAAGCCATTGCTGATCAGGTTTTTCTGGGAATATGCACTCAAGAAAGCATTGTTCACCAGGCTCATGTCCGGGACTGATCCATGACCGAGCCGGTCTTCTGGAACAAAGGCGATCCCAAGTTTACGTCGAGCAACGGGATTGAGTTTGCCGATCGGCGTGCCTTCCAGGATGAGTTGATTGGCATCAGGGCAGGGAACTTCACCGCTCAACGCTTCAAGCAGCTCAACCTGACCGTTACCTGCAACACCTGCAATGCCGAAAACCTCACCGACGCGGACTTCAAAATTGATCAGGTTCAGATCAACCCCAAACTGTTCTGGACTTTCGAGTGATAGGTTGTGGGCTTTCAGGCGAACCGGCCCGCGTTTTGGATCCTCTTTGTGTTCCGGAGCCGTCAAATTGGTCCCGATCATCATTTCCGCGAGGCTTTTAGCTGTTTCCTGGGTGGGATCGCATTCCGCAACATATTTGCCACCGCGAAGGATGGTTGCCTTGTGGCAGAGGGCTTTAATCTCATCCAATTTATGGCTGATATAGAGGATAGAAACCCCTTCGTCGGAGAGACGCCGCAGGGTTTCAAACATCTTGTCGGCTTCTTGAGGGGTGAGGACCGAGGTCGGCTCATCCATGATCAGCAATTTGGGGTTTTGCAAAAGGCAGCGGACGATTTCAATTCGCTGCTTTTCGCCCACCGATAAAGTATGCACGTAGCGGTTCGGGTTAAGCGGCAGACCATAATTTTCGGAGACTTCAACAATTTGCTTGGCAAGCTCGTTCATGTTCTGGCGTCCGGGCATGCCAAGGGCGATATTTTCAGTCACTGTCATGGCTTCAAAAAGCGAAAAGTGCTGAAAAATCATACCAATACCGAGTTTTCGGGCGGCTTGTGGATTTGCAATATCCATCACTTGACCGTTCCAGCTGATGGATCCGCTATCCGCTTTTAGAACCCCATAGATGATTTTCACCAGGGTACTTTTCCCTGCGCCGTTTTCTCCCAGCAGTGCGTGAATTTCACCGGGTAGTATTTTCAGGTCTATATTGTCATTGGCCAGAACGCCGGGATACTGTTTCGTAATCCCCTTTAGTTCCAGTCTTGGCTGAACCATCCCCGTTTCACTCATCCATCAACTCTCCCGCCCGGATTTACCTATCTCATCCGGTTGACTGATCCCTGTTTACGGCATGCCACTTTTGATCGCACGCCTTATTTTCATCCATCTATCGATTGACGACAGACAATCTTGACAGACTGTCATTGGCTTGCCTTGTCAGGCTTTCCAGATGACGTTGTCTCAATTGCAGGATTTCCGCAGCAACAGAAATCGCAATCTCGCTTGGATGTTTCCCCCCTGTACCTGCTATCCCAATCGGGCAGGTGATCCTTTCCAGATCAAATTTTGTGAACCCGGCTGCTTCAAACCGTTTGAAGAAGCGGTTTCGCTTGGTTTTCGATCCAATTAGTCCGAGATAGGCAGCATCTCTTCTTTGGAGAATTTCTGCTGTCAGATCAAAATCAAGCTGATGACTGTGGGTCATCACAAGAAAATACCCTGATGAAGCGGCTTTGTGAACCTCTTCCAACGGGTCTTCAGTGACTATTTTCTCCACATTGCGCAGAGTTGTGGCTGGAAATTCCTCTGCCCGAGGATCGATCCATGAGATCTTGATTGGCAATGGAGCCAACGTCTGGACAATTGCCCGGCCTACATGTCCTGCCCCAAAAACATAAAGATTAAAGGCTGCAGCTTGAATAGGTTCGGCCATCTGAAAATGACCGGAATATTTCTCGAGCTCCGCAAAAGCTACGTTTTGAGCGGCGAATTCTTCTGGCCGATAGAAGGACCAAGAGGTGTCTTCAAGATCACTGAGGCGCGCGGTCTCATGGCTGACTTCGGACCCTTGCCAGTCGGTGAGGAAGACATGATCTTCTGGCGCTGAAAGGGCAGTTTTTAGATCATCCAGCCAGCTGTGATCCGAAGCGGTCAGGCGTTCCAACATCAATTCTGCGTATCCCCCGCAGCATTGTAGAAGTTCAGGCCCCAGTGGGAGCTGTAGTAGCTCAGTTTTCGAGGTGGCCTGCGGCTGGAGGAGTTTGCGCGCCACTTCAATTGCCCGACATTCAAGCTGACCACCCCCAATGGTGCCAACAATCTGTTCGCTGGAAACCAGCATCCGGGTCCCGCTTTCCCTTGGGGTTGAGCCCCGGGCAATGCCAACCGTGACCAGAACCCAGTTGCCTGAGGTCAAGTCATCTTGTTGGAGGATAGCGGTCCAGTTGGTCAAGAGGCAGCCCCTTCCTGAGCAGATTTCATATGCATGACGGCTTTCAGTACCCGCTCTGGTGTTGCGGGAGCATCCAGTTCTGGAAAAATCTGATAGTCAGATGCGCTGGCAACTGCATCGGTCAGAGCGTTAAACGCCGAAATCGCCAGCATAAACGGCGGTTCCCCAACAGCTTTTGACTTATAGATGCTGTCTTCCACATTCTCACCGTCGAACAGCTTCATATTGAAGATTTCAGGCCGATCGCTGCAAGCCGGGATCTTGTAGGTTGAAGGCGCATGGGTTTTCAGGTTGCCAGCAGCATCGAAGAAAAGTTCTTCAGTGGTGAGCCAGCCCATTCCCTGAATAAAGCCCCCTTCGATCTGTCCAAGATCAATGGAGGGGTTCAGGCTTTTGCCTGCGTCATGAAGAATATCGACACGGCTGATTTTATATTCACCAGTGAGCGTATCAATGATCGCTTCAGAAACTGCAGCGCCATAAGCAAAATAATAGAAAGGACGGCCACTGTAGTTTTCGGCGTCATAATGGATTTTGGGAGTGCGGTAATATCCGGTTGCCGAAAGGGATATCCGGTTAAAGTAAGCCTGCTGTACGAGATCAGCGAAAGAGATGGTTTCGTTTCCAACGCGGACCCGGTTCGGCAGAAAATCAATATCGGATTTATCAACTGAATAATGATCAGCCGCAAATTGGGTCAACCGTTCCTTGATGGTAAGCGCCGCTGCTTCTGCCGCCTTACCGTTCATATCTGAGCCAGAAGAAGCCGCTGTTGCTGAAGTGTTTGGGACCTTGTCCGTCCGGGTTGAGGTGATTTTCACCCGTTCGATATCAATCTGCAGGGTTTCTGCCACAACCTGAGCCACTTTGATAAAGAGACCTTGCCCCATTTCTGTTCCGCCGTGGTTTAGCATGACACTGCCATCGGTATAGACATGGAGAAGGGCGCCTGCCTGGTTCAGGAAGGTAGTGGTGAAGGAAATGCCAAACTTGACTGGCGTCAGGGCAATCCCTTTCTTTAAAACAGGGCTTTGTGCGTTGAACGCCTTTATGGCGTCGCGCCGTGCAGAATAGTCCGCACTTTCCTGTAATTCGCCCATGATTTCAGCCGCGATGTTATCCTCAATCACCATGTCATAAGGGGTAACGTTGCGATCTGTTTTGCCATAGAGGTTGCGCTGGCGGACATTTAAAGGATCTAACTTTAAATCAAAGGCAATGGCATCCATGACCCGCTCAATAGCTATCATGCCTTGAGGTCCGCCGAACCCCCGAAATGCTGTATTTGAGACCGTATGTGTTTTGCAGCGATGAGATGTAATGCGGATATTGTTGAGGTAATAGCAGTTATCGGCATGGAAAATGGTTCGATCGTTAATCGCAGCAGATAGATCTGCGGATCGTCCACAGCGCGAGGCAAAGGTGAAATCAATCCCCTTAATGGCGCCATCCTCTTCAAATCCGACAGTGTAATTGACCACGAAATCATGGCGCTTGCCGGTCATGATCATATCATCGTCCCGATCAAGCCTAAGCTTGGCTGGGCGTCCGGTTTTTTGCACGGTTAGGGCAGCCATGGCCGCAAACCAAGCGCCTTGCGTTTCCTTGCCGCCAAACCCACCGCCCATCCGGCGCACTTCAACGGTTACGGAATGATCAGGGACGTCGAGGAACTTGGCAACATTATGCTGAACCTCAGTCGGATGCTGGGTGGAGCTGAAGACATGAACATCCCCATCTTCACCCGGATATGCCATGGCGACATGACCTTCCAGATAAAAGTGGTCCTGCCCGCCAATCTCCAGCCGCCCTTCAAGTTTTCGAGGAGCAGTAGCAATGGTTGCATCTGGATCCCCCCGAAGGAGTGTTTTTGTAGGCAGCACGAAGGATCCGGCTTCGATCGCTTGTTCCACAGTGATCAGCGCTTCTAAGTCTTCATATTCAATGGTTGCCAGCTTGGCGGCAGCCCTTGCGGCCTCAATCGTTTCAGCAGCGACAACAAACAGCGCCTGTCCAACATATTCCACAACATCTTCAGCAAAAACCGGATCATCTCCTGCGACGGGAGAGGCATCATTAACGCCAGGCACATCGCTAGCCGTGTAAACAGCAACAACCCCGGGAGCTTGTTTAACAGCTGTCACATCAAGGTTCAGAAGTTTGGCGTGTGCCTTGCTGCTTTGCGCTACATAGAGATGCAGCAGATCTTTCGGTTCCGCGATATCATCAATATATTCAGCTTCGCCAGAGACCTGTTTCAACGCACTGTCATGGGGAAGTTTCTTGTGAACCGCGCCGCGAATGACGGTTTCGCTGAGAGGAGGATTACGCATGGGCAATGCTCCCTTCTCCCACAAGTCGAGTTTCAATATCTGGGGATGTTGTCTCCAGATGGAATTTGCGAAGCAGATTTTGGGCGGCTTGCATCCGGTAGGATTGACTTGCGCGCATATCGCTAAGCGGTGTGTAATCTTCTGACAGCATTAAAACGGCTTGCTCGATAACCTCTAGGGTCCAGGCCTTTCCTTTCAGAAATGCTTCTGTCTTACCGGCGCGAAGAGGTGTTCCGGCCATGCCACCAAAACAAATGCGGATTTCATCTATAACATTGCCGTCTAATGTCAGACGAAACGCCCCGCAAAGTGCAGAGATATCCTGATCAAACCGTTTGGAGATTTTGTAGGTCCGGAACTGATGATTAGGGTGAAGTTTGGGGATCTCAACTGCTGCAACAAACTCCCCGGCCGCGAGGTCTTGCTTGCCATATTCAATGAAGAAATCCTCAAGCGGTAAAGACCTGATGCCATCCTCAGATTGAAGGTGCAATGTCGCGCCAAGCGCAATTAAGGCAGGTGGTGTATCCCCAATGGGGGAGCCGTTTGCAATGTTACCGCCAATGGTCCCTGAGTTCCGGATCTGGGTAGAGGCAACCCGGCGGATCAGTTCGCCCATGTCGGGAGACAAATTTTTAAGTGCGGGCCATGCATCTGAGTAGGTGACACCTGCGCTGATTAGGATCGTATCGCCCTGATCCTCGACGGATTGCATGTCTGCAACCTTGCCAACGGAGATGAGGATCGGAAGTTCTTTATGCAGCTTTGTGACCCAAAGCCCAACATCAGTTGCGCCAGCCAATAACGTGGCGTCGGGATATTTTTTGAGAAGACCGGCGAGTTCTGCTTTGCTATTTGGAGCAAAATACTTTTTGTCGCCTCTGTCGATCCCCAGCATCTCTTCATCTGCGAGCGTGGACAGTAGTTCCGCAGTCAGTTTGCTGCGGGTCGCAAGATGATCGCTATTGGCTTGTGTTGAGGCTTTTTTGGCCGCGTCGATGATAGTTCCATAGCCTGTACAGCGACAGAGGTTGCCGGCGAGGACATCATTTAAGCTTTGGGTGTCAGAGCGGTTTTCCCCCTGATGTTCTGCAAAGAGCGACATAACAAAGCCAGGGGTGCAGAACCCGCATTGGGTTGCGTTTGCATCGACCATTGCTTGCTGCACTGGATGGACATGCCCATCTGCAGATTTAAGGCTTTCGACCGTGATGAGTTCCTTGCCATCCAGCATCGGCAGAAATTGGATGCAGGCATTTACAGCCTGATATCTGACCGTACCGTCTTTAAGTTCACCGAGAACAACACTGCAAGCCCCACAGTCACCTTCCGCGCAGCCTTCCTTTGAGCCGGTTAGGGCTTTTTCATAGCGAAGGTAGTTTAAAAGGGTTGCTGTTGGATCCCAATCCTTCAGTTCCTGTATCTGGCCGTTATAAACGAACCGGATTGTATCGCGCATACGTGTCCTCAAAAGCTCTCTTAACGTCTATCTGTAAAGATAGGTCAGCTACCCCGATAAGTGGAGTAACTGTAGGGCGACATCAGAAGGGGGACATGGTAGTGTTCGGACGTATCTGGGACACCGAACCGCAAGACAATCTCATCCAAAAACTTCGGTTCTGGTAGGTCCATGCCAGCAGCATCGAAATAAGAACCTGCATGGAAAACAAGCTCATATTGACCTGCTTTCAAGGCACTTCCTTCTAGAAGTGGCTCATCGCACCGTCCATCTGAATTGGAAACAGTTTCTTTGACAAGATCCCAGCTGTCACCATTCAGAAAATAGAGTTGAATGGTCACATCTTTTCCAGGCTTTCCTGCGCTCGTATCCAGAATGTGAGTTGTCAGTTTTCCCATTTACGCTTTCCCTGTCTGAAGTCAGACGGCCCAGAAATTTCACTTCTTGGCGAGTGAATCTTGTCCGATCCGTCAACTTTACCAAAAAAGGATGCATGGATTTAGAATTATTGTCTACAGTTATTGTACGCTTTGTATGAAATATTAGAGTGTAAATTTGATTGTGTTGCGATGCACTATTGATATTGTTTTTTGTGTGCGCCTGCGAAAAATACTGATTTTTAAGATATATAAGAAAAATACTTTATAAAAATCGCCCAAGAGGACTCTATTTATTGTATACAATATAATAAATATTTGTAAAAATATTCGCTAACAATATTTCACTTTTCGCTAAAGGCAGAGAAATGCTGCACCCTGTTTCCGTTGATTCCTCTTCTGACAAGGGGAAGAGAATTTCGCAGGATGATCAAATATATGATCAGATGTTTTTGGCTATCTTGGAGCAAAAGCTTTTGCCCGGTACCAAACTTTCTGAGGATACGCTGGGTGAGATTTTTGGGGTAAGCCGTACCATTATTCGTAAGGTGCTTCAGAAGCTAGCCTATGAAAAAGTCGTCCAGATATTACCGAATAGGGGTGCGTTTGTCTCTGAGCCAACTCCTGAAGAGGCACGAGAAGTTCTCGAGTCACGACTGATCATTGAAGAAGCGATCATGCGAAAAGTCGTTTCCACTGCCAAAGAAAAAGACTTGCAGGTGTTGGAGCAAAATTTGGCAGCAGAAGCGAACAGTATTGATAAGGGGCTTCATAGTGATTGGGTCGCTTTGTCAGGTGATTTTCATATGCTGCTTGCGGAGATCGCTGGGAATGCAACTCTAGCAGAATTTTTGCGAGAACTTGTTTCACGAACATCTCTGATCCATGTGCAGTATCAAAGCGGAAAGTTAAACCAGGCGTCCTGCTCTTGTGATGAGCACGCAGATATTATCAAGGCAATCAGAGAGCAGGATGAAGATCAGGCTGTAGCCTTGATGCGCGAACATATTCAAGCGATTGAGAAATCCCTGAATTTAGATGGAAGGCAGTCGGTCAGTGATCTTTATGAAATTTTTGGTGCTTCTGCCAAATCCGGGAAAGAAGGGTAACGGGATATGATGACGGAAGACTATCCAAGAGACCTCATTGGTTATGGCGAAAATCCTCCCGATCCGAAATGGCCAGATGGTGCAAGAATAGCTGTTCAATTTGTCCTCAATTATGAAGAAGGGGGCGAAAATTGTATCCTGCATGGAGATGACGCGTCAGAAGCGTTCTTGTCAGAAATCGTCGGGGCAGACATGTTACCGGATGTTCGCCATATCAGTATGGAATCCATATACGAATATGGTAGCCGGGCAGGGGTTTGGAGACTGCTGCGCCTGTTCCGTGAATATGACATCCCCCTGACTATCTTCGGCGTGGCCATGGCAATGGAGCGAAACCCAGCTGTGGTTGAGGCTTTCCTTCGCGACGGACATGAGATTTGCAGCCATGGTTATCGCTGGATCAACTACCAGTATGTGCCCGAAGATGTCGAGCGGGAGCATATGGAAAAAGCGATCGAGATCTTCAAACGCATGACCGGTGAGCGGCCCCTTGGTTGGTATACCGGCCGGACAAGCCCAAATACGCGAAAGCTGGTGATTGAAGACGGTGGTTTCGTCTATGACGCAGATGCATATGACGATGACTTGCCATACTGGACGGAGCTGGGGGGACGACAGCAATTGATCGTGCCTTATACGCTGGATGTCAACGATATGCGCTTTGCTGCCCTGCAAGGGTTTAACAGTGGCGATCAGTATTTTGCCTATCTGAAAGACGCGTTTGATACCTTGTATGAGGAGGGGGCGACAAACCCTAAGATGATGTCTGTCGGACTGCATTGCCGATTGGTCGGACGGCCTGGCCGAATTGCGGCGCTGAAACGGTTTTTGGAATATGTGAAAAGCCACGACAAGGTCTGGTGTGCCCGGCGCATTGAAATTGCCCGCCATTGGCAGAAAACCCAGCCTGCGGAGGGAAGTTGATGGCAAATCTGAAGCATAGGCCAAGCCAAATGACCCGCGAGCAGTTCATCGACGTTTTTGGCGGTGTTTATGAGCATTCCCCCTGGGTTGCTGAAGGGGCATGGGACCATGGACTGACGGAAGACCATGATGATGCTGAAGCCTTGGCGGATTTGATGAGTTCAATTGTCGCCGCCGCTGATACAGACCGGAAAATGACTTTAATTAAAGCTCATCCGGATCTTGCCGGTAAAGCTGCTGTGCGCGGTGAGCTAACCGCTGAAAGCACATCTGAACAAGCCCGTGCAGGTTTGTCTGAATGTACGGAAGAGGAGTTTGCACGGTTTCAGGAATATAATGCAGCCTATAAACAGAAGTTTGGCTTTCCCTTCATCAAGGCGGTTCGAAACAGCAACCGTTTTGAGATCTTAAAAGGATTTGAAGAGCGTTTGAAGAATGACGTCAATACGGAGTTTTCAACTGCGCTTAAAGAAATTGATAAAATCGCGGCGTTCCGTTTGCAGGATCTATAAATCCTCAAATTCCGCCCTCATTGGAGATAAAGAGTATGAAGCCCCTTTCAGCAGACCAAGCTGATTTCTTAAATGGATATGTCAATCTGGCCCAACCTCAGCTGGGCGCAGAAGTAACTTTCGCAACTGACGATTTCTTTGCAGATAAGAGCCGCTTAATTGATCCAGCTGACCCTGTATTCATCACGGACAAATATGACGAGAACGGAAAATGGATGGATGGCTGGGAAAGCCGCCGGAAACGGGGCGAGGGCTATGATCACTGCATTGTCCGCTTGGGCCTTCCAGGTGTCATTGCAGGTGTTGATATTGATACCAGTCATTTCACAGGAAACTATCCACCAGCAGCCTCCATCGATGCTTGCTATGTGGATGGGGAGCCGGATGCGACAACTGAATGGGTGGAACTTGTGCCCTCTGTATCCTTAGGGCCAGATAGTCATCACTATCTAAAAGTTGAGAGTGACGGAACCTGGAGCCATTTGCGGCTGAATATCTATCCAGATGGCGGTGTTGCCCGTCTTCGGGTTTATGGACGGATAAACTGCAATTGGGACAATCGGGATCCAAACGAGGTTGTAGACCTTGCGTCACTTTTCAATGGCGCGCGCGCCGTTGCGGCAAATAACGAACATTATGGATCACCATCCAAAATTCTGGCACCGGGCAGAGGTGTCAATATGGGCGATGGCTGGGAAACCCGCCGCCGTCGTGAGCCAGGCAATGACTGGGCAATTATCGAGTTGGGGCATGCGGGTGTGATTTCAGCCGTTGAAGTTGATACTGCCCATTTTAAAGGGAACTTCCCCGACCGGTGCTCAATTCAAGGTGCGTATATGGTTGGCGGAACGGATCAATCAATTATCACCCAGAGTATGTTCTGGAAAACCTTGCTGCCGGAGCAGAAACTCAGCATGGATGCAATCCACAAATTTGAGGGAGAGGTTCAGGACATTGGACCGGTAACACATGTGCGTCTGAATATCATTCCTGATGGCGGCGTGAGCCGCTTGCGCCTTTTTGGCAAGATTTCGAAATAGGGTCGTGATGAAACTGGATTTAAAACCACTCACCAAGGAGGCGTTTGCCCCTTATGGCGATGTTATTGAAACATCGGGAAGTGACTATTTCCTGATCAATAATGGATCGACCCGCCGCTATCATGATCTGGCAAAGATAGAGATATTGGAAGGGGGACGCCCGCTTATAAATATCTTTCAGGCAACCCCATTAAGCTACCCCTTAGCAGTCAAGATGGTGGAGCGGCATCCGCATGGCAGTCAGGCGTTTATCCCGCTTGGGTCAAATCCGTATCTGGTTTTGGTCGCGAAAGCAGGTGAAGATGTCACACCTGAAGATCTGGAAGCGTTTATCGCAACCTCTGACCAAGGGGTGAATTATCACGCTGGAACATGGCACCATCCCGTTCTTGCGCTCGATGGCGTCAGTGATTTTCTGGTGGTTGATCGCGGCGGGGAAGGTCATAACTGTGACGAGTTCTTCTTTGCAGAAGATCTTGAAATCCTGCTCGATCGGAGCTGATATCTATCGTTTCAGATAATAAATGTAGTTGTACAGAGGACCGGAAAAGCCTTGGGTTTGCCAAAATCCGGTCCCTTTTTCATTCTTCGTGACGACCTGAAGATAGGCTGTACTGATCCCGTTCTGGATCCCTTGATTTACAAGGGTGTTCAAAATTCGAGTGGCCAGCCCCTGCCGTTGGTAATATGGATCCGTGGCAAATTCAAACAGCCCCATCAGGCCATCCCCATAAGTTGCCATGCCGACCGCAATCGCTTTGTCACCATCATAGATAAAGCCAAACAGGGTTTTATGGGGGATACGCTTCAGGTTTTCTTGATAGATCCGCGCCTTATCCACCGGTTTGTTTGTCAGGAGGCACAAATCTGCAAATTGCTTGTCATCTAGTTGAGACGTTAGAACGACAGTGGGATCCGCTGAAGGCGCTGTTTCCAGCTCCCGAGTTAGAATGCTGGTTTCATCCAGGGATCTGTATCCTCGGTCTTTCAGTAGTTCCACGAGTCCGTCATCTGCGAGCTTTGTCATGCGAAAGACAACGGGTTGGTTTAAGGATCTATAGACGGCCTCACAATGGTCGATCTTATCGGGCAAAGAGATCTGACTTTTCACTCTGCCGGGGAAGTTGACTGAATTTGCCCGTTTTGCAAGATGTCTGGATTTCCTGAGCAACCAGCCATCATAATCTTCTTCACCTTCGCTGGGTAAAGATTGAAAGGAATGCTTTTCAATAAGTTCAATCATGACGTGATGAAGTGAATGGGTTAAGCTCGAAAGCCGTTTAAAACTGACTAAGAAGGTAAAGGATACTGTGACACCGGTTCCACAATCAGTTTCAAGGATCTGGCTGGCAATAGCAATGCTATTGATGGGATTGATGGTCAGTTTGTTTGTTGGTTTTGTTGATTTAAAGCCGCAGGTCTCTCCTGATTTCTTTTTTGGATCTGATGACCCGGAGATGGCGGATACCCGTGAAATTGCAGAAAAATTTCCGGCAGAAGAATTTCTGATTTTGCGGATTTCTGGGCAATCAATATTTGATAAAGGGTATCTGAGAGAAGTCGAGAAATTGACAGAGCGTCTTTCGGAT
The DNA here is from genome assembly GCF_012932565.1 of Sneathiella limimaris. NCBI lineage: Bacteria > Pseudomonadati > Pseudomonadota > Alphaproteobacteria > Sneathiellales > Sneathiellaceae > Sneathiella > Sneathiella limimaris. The sequence goes on along the minus strand of NZ_JABBYJ010000003.1, from coordinate 252,643 downwards.
CTGAATGCCTTTCACCGAATCCTGAGTTTAAGCCGCGGACCTGAAACAGTAGAAGAGGCAGCGAATAGCCCTTTTTGGAGGCCGCTTCTGATTGATGAGCAGGAAAATGCCTCTTTCCTATTGGCCTTTTTACCTCGAGAAACACCTGATGGACTGATCGCTGCAGTGGAGGAAATCACAAGCGCCATCGAAACGGCCAGGTCGGTCGACCGCATTGATATATCCGGAATGCCGTTTATCGCAGAACATATTAAACGCAGCATTGTCCATGATGCGCAGCTTTTCAGTTTGGCTGGCATCGTTATTTTCAGTGTGTTGATTTTCTGGATTTATCGGTCTGCTATTATTGTTTTAGGTGCTGCATTTAGTGGTGTTCTTGCGGTTGTGACGGGGCTTGTGCTTCAACATTTTGCGGGCCAACCAGTGGGGATTTTGACTGCCAACCTTGCCATTATCATTTATGTGCTTGTCCAATCCCAGGTCGTGTATCTCACCAATAACTGGATTTCACTTTCAAAGAAGGATGGTGAGCGAGCTGTTTTCAGAGCATTAAAGATGACTTCGGTCCCTGCTTTTTGGTGCGGTGTGACAACCTTGCTTGGTTTTGTCAGTTTGTTGTTTGTGTCAGCTGAGCCCCTTCGGCAACTGGGTGTCGGGGGAGCGATTGGTGTTGGGGTCGCCCTTCTGGTGGCGCTGGGCATTTATCCCGCGTTCTTGATGAGGGCACCGATTAAAACCCCTCGCGCTCGGGTTGCCCTGAACGGGAAAGCTAATGGTCAGCTTATAAAAACAGGGCAGTTTTTAGTCGCCATTGGTATGTTGGCTGCGCTGGTTTTCGCTATTTTAGGAATAAGTCGCCTAGAGACAGATCCGGGTTTGATGGCTTATTTCTCTAAAGAGGGAGAGATCGGTCGGAGCCTTCAAGAGATAGACAAAAATGGGGGAAGTAGCCCCTTGCTGCTGGTTGTCTCCCGCAAAACTGGAGATCAATTGGATGCAGCGGATAGTTATGAAAAACTTTGGAAGCTGCATAATCAGCTTGCAGGTGAGAGAGAGGTTGGAACTGTCTTATCACTGCCTGCTCTCTTAGCCGAGGCCAATCGCCATCCTCTTGCTTTTTTAATACCCTGGCCGCAAATGGTCTCGCTGTTACAGCTGGAAGCCAATCAGCAGGTGGTGGATAGCTTCCTGACAGAAGACCGCCAAGAAGCGCTGTTTCTGCTCCGCATGAAGGAGGAGCTGCGCGAAGGAAACCGCCTTGATGTGATAAGCAAGATCGAAGAAATAGCATCCCAAAATGGATTTCATGCAGATCTGACAGGTGGGGTTTATGTTCTGCAAGCGAGATTGTCGGATCTGGTTGCAAGCAGCCTAGTTAGCGGCCTGATCGCCCTTATTTGCATATTTGCCGGTATTGCCGCGCTTCTGACACGTCAGGTAGGTTTATCTCTTGCGATGGTTCTGGCTGCAGGTGTTATGCCGCTGTTTCTACTGGGTGGGACGGGGGTAATGTCTGTCCCCCTTGATGTCATATCAGCGCCGGCGATTAGTGTGTCTTTTGGACTTGCTGTGGATGCCATCATTCATTTGGCAATGGCTGTAGTTCGCTCTGATAACAGGCTTGCTGTAGCAGAGCGATTGAAGACTGCCTTGGCAGAACAAGGGCGGGGAATACTCGTCGCAAATGGATTGTTAGCCCTGGGTTTTATGATATTTACCTTATCAGAATTTCCCCCAACTGTGCGATTTGGCGGCATGATTGTAGTGGGTGCGCTCATTGCCCTGCCAGCATCCACCGTACTCTTTCCACTACTGGCAGAGCTTTTTTCGAAACAGCGAAATTACCGTTCCTAAAATGGACTGTACAGGGGTTCCACTCACAGATATCAAGACACCATGGATAAATCGATCAAATTGACGGGCCTACCGGTTGAGGATGTGTTGCCTGAGCTTCTCTCCCATCTGGAGACAGGGAATGTAGCCGTGTTGCAAGCCCCGCCTGGGGCCGGTAAAACCACGCTTGTCCCTTTGTGGTTGATGAAGCTTTCAGGGCTTGAAGGGCGAAAGATCCTGATGCTGGAGCCGCGGCGTCTTGCTGCCCGGGCCGCCGCACGTCGGATGTCGGATTTACTCGGTGAAGAAGTGGGCGAGACAGTTGGATATAGGGTCAGGCTGGACACGAAGGTGAGCGATAAGACCTGCATTGAAGTTGTTACCGAAGGAATTTTGACCCGAAAATTGCAGCAGGATCCGGAACTGGTTGATACTGCTGTTGTGATTTTTGATGAGTTTCATGAGCGGAACCTGAATTCGGATTTGGGGCTGGCTCTGACCCGGCAGGCACAGGAGTTTCTTCGGGAAGATTTGAAGATTGTTGTTATGTCCGCGACGTTAGATGCGGGAGGCGTTGCCAAATTGTTGGGGGATGCGCCTGTTGTCACGTCAGAGGGGCAGATATATCCCGTTGAGACCCGGTTTATCGATCGAGCGCCGAAAGGTCGCTATGAGGCTGTCCTTGCCGATTGGATCGAACTGATTATTGGTGAGGAACCAGAAGGGGATATTTTAGTGTTCCTTCCGGGATCAGGGGAAATTAACCGGTTAAATAATTTAGTAAAGAATAAGAAGGCTTTTGCAGACATATCGGTTCATTCACTCTATGGCAATTTACCCCAGAAAGAGCAAGATCAAGCCTTGCGCCCCCGACCTGATGGCAAGCGAAAGATCATCCTTTCAACCGATATCGCGGAAACCAGTTTGACTATTGATGGGGTTCGCATAGTCGTGGATACGGGGCTTAGCCGTAAGCCCCGATTTGATCCAAATAGCGGCATGAGCCGACTGGAACTGAAACGGATTTCCAGGGCATCAGCAGACCAACGCCGCGGCCGTGCCGGCCGAATGGGCCCTGGCGTTTGCTATCGCATGTGGGCGGCGGCAGAAGATAAAGGGCTCATCCCTCATGGGGAGCCTGAGATTGCTACTGTGGATTTATGTTCGCTAGCGCTTGAACTTGCTAAATGGGGAGTGGAGGATGCAAGTGAGCTAACCTGGATGACAGCCCCGCCAGAAGGCCTGCTGGCACAAGCGAAGGATTTGCTGATTTCACTCGGCGCTCTTGATCGAAAGGGGCAGATTACGGCGCTTGGGGAGCAGATGGTGAAGTTACCACTTCATCCAAGACTTGCCGTCATGATCTTGCAAGCTGAGACGGATACGGAAAGAGCGTTGGCCTGTGACCTTTCTGCGCTGTTATCCGAAAGGGATATCATTTCTAAGGATCGGGACGCACCTAATTCAGATTTGAAAAGTAGAATAGAACTTCTGCATCGGGCTTTTAAATCGGGCGGATCGGCTCCTGCAATGGGGGCAGTCCTTCGGAACGCAAAAGACTTACGCCGGCGATTTAAATGCAAGGGAACATATGCTTCGGATATGCCGTTGGGTCCTATAGTGGCTCGTGCCTATCCTGACCGGATTGGTGAACAACGTAAATCAAATCCAAAAGCCTACAGGTTGTCCGGTGGCCGCGGTGCCGCTTTAAAACCCGGGGATCGCTTGATTGGTGAGCCCTATTTGGTGGTTGCTGAGCTTGAAGGAAAAGGGCGGGATGCGGAGATTAGATTGGCTGTATCTATTACCTATCAGCAATTAACTGAACAGTTCGCAGATCATCTGACGGATCGGATTAATATCCGATGGGAGGAAGAGAGGGACAGGGTTATTGCTGATGAGGAAACCTGTATCGGTGCGCTGGTGCTTGATCGAAAGAGAGTGAAATCCCCCGATCCAGAGGCTGTTGCTGATGTGTTGCTGGAGGTAATTGCCGCTAAGGATTTACGGCCACTTCCCTGGACAAAAGACGTCGAAGGCCTTTTGGGTCGCGCCAGGTTTTTGCTTGAACATTTTGGAGATAGTTTGCCAGAAGGCGCTGACGAACTTGAGCATTTGAGCAAGGATTGGCTGAAGAGTAATCTGGCCCAATGGTTAAAGCCATATCTGGCGGGTTGCAGTAGTCTGGCTGATTTGCAAAAACTGGATCTTTTACAAATGTTGACGTCGCTCTTAAGCTGGGATTTGCAGCAACTGTTGGAAAAAGAAGCGCCTGCCCGCCTGCGCGTGCCAACAGGGTCAAATATCCGACTGGATTATAGCGACCCGGCAAGTCCAGTGCTCGCCGTTCGTCTGCAGGAACTATTTGGACAAGCTGACCTGCCCCGTTTGGCAGGAGGAAAGGTGCCGATTACAGTTCATTTATTGAGCCCCGCTGGAAGACCCGCGCAAATTACAACAGATCTGGCCGGGTTTTGGAGCAACAGTTATGAAGCAGTAAAAAAGGACCTGAAGGGCCAATATCCAAAACATTATTGGCCGGATGATCCGATGCAGGCAGAGCCAACCGCCAGGGCTAAACCCAGAAAATCCTGAAGTGATCAGGCTATCATCGCAGATAAGGTCAGCAGAAAAGCAATTTCACTGACCTGCTGGATGGTGCCAAGGACATCCCCCGTTTGCCCGCCAATTTGACGAATTGCAATGAAGCCTGTGACCAAGGCAGCGCCCATACCGGCTAGCAAAGCAGCAGATCCAAAAAATGGTTCAAACAAAATTATTGGGACTAGTAGTCCCAGAGCAAGCGCCATGAGTGCTGCGGTAAGAGGAGGTTTGCCAGCACTAGCGCCAAGACCATCCTGCCGGGCAGGCGGCATCAGATACATGGCCAGGCTAATAAATGCGCGACTGGCAGCACCCGAGGCAACTAGTGCCAGAAACGCTGTGCTGGGGACCTCCAACGAAGCGAGAGCGCTGACTTTCAGTCCAATCGTCAGGATCAGGGCCACAACGGCATAGGTGCCGACGCGGCTATCGCGCATGATTTCAAGCTTTCGAACCTTGTCATGTCCGCCGCCAAAGCCATCGGCGACATCTCCAATGGCGTCTTCATGCAAAGCGCCAGTGACGAGAACCTGCACGGCGATGGCCAGAAAGGAGAGGACAAGAGGGCTTAACCCTGTCTCTGCCAAGCCTAAAAATACTGCGCCAGATAATCCGCCTACGATTACCCCTATCAGGGGAAAACATCGACTTGCAGAGCCGACGGCCGCCATGGAAAATTCCATCTTGAGCCGGAGGGGGAATCTAGTCAAAAAGACAAGCGCTACCAGAAAATCCTGATGCCAGTAACCTTTGTATTTTTGATCGGTGTCTGGGTTGCTCATTGTTATTTCAGCTTTTGTGGGAGGCCAGCGGTTACGAAATAAACGTGATCACACGAGGCAGCAAGGCGTTGATGCAAAAATCCGGCATGATCCCTGAAAGCCCTTGCCATCGCGTTATCAGGGACTATCCCTTGTCCAACTTCGTTTGACACGAAAAGGATGGTTCCATCTAAATTTGGCAATGCAACGACTAGGTCTTCAAAGGCTGCTTCAATGTCCGCTTCTGCCATCATCAGGTTGGTAATCCATAAGGTCAGACAGTCGACCAGTATTACTCTATTTGGAGCGCATGCCTTTTGCAGAGTTTCAATAAGGGCTAAGGGTTCCTCAATGGTTAGCCAGTCATCGCCGCGATCGGTTTTATGTTTTTTGACACGAACTTCCATTTCACTATCAAACACCTGACTGGTCGCCAAATACACCCGATCAAGGTTGGTATCGCGAGCCAGCTGCTCGGCAAATCGACTTTTACCGGATCGTGCGCCACCTAGAATTAAGGTAAGATCAGGCTTCTTGTTCATTCAATGCCTCCTGATCAATCAAATGCAGGAATGAACCAAAAGCAGATCCATCACACTCCCCGACAGAGCCTTTCGAAACACCGTTCGCATCAGTCACACTGAAAAGAGGTGTGGTTTTCAGTTCGTCTATCAGCTCGCTGGCGTAGTGAAATTCATGGGCCCTAAGTTTCTGCCCCACTGATCCAAATGGACTGTCCTTCAGAAGTCTCAGCTTCCGGTAGCCCAAGTGGATTTTGGGGGTTTCAAAGCTTGTCCGATGGGAAAGCAAACCTGTCATAGGATAGGCGAGGCCATCTTTTCCAATGATTTCCTGTCCCATGACCATATATCCCCCGCATTCTCCAAAGATGGGAATGGATTTCTTCTTTGCTGTTTGAAGAGCTTCCCTGAAGTGGTGTGCTTTTGCAAGCGCCTCCAGATGGAGTTCCGGGTAGCCGCCCGGCAAGTAAATGAAATCCGTCCGTGGATCAGGTGCTTCGTCTGCAAGAGGTGAAAAATAAGTAATGTGTTGTCCCGCTTTCCCTGATCTTTTGAGAAGGTGAGGATAGATAAATGTAAAGGCTGCGTCTTTTGCAATGGCGATATGAGATGCCTGAAAAAGCGGGCCAATCGCATCCTCGTTTGACGAAATTTTGGGAATTGACGCAAAAGATTGCAAACTGTCCAGATCCACTGAGGTGGTTATCAGTTCCGCAGCCTCTTCCAGAAAGCTCTCTAACTCTGGCATTTCACCAGCCTGAACCAGACCTAAATGACGGCTGGGCAAGGCGAGGTGGTCTTTCTTCGGGATCAGTCCAAGGCAGGGAATATCAAGATCCTCAGCCGCTTTTTTTAGAAACTCACCATGGGCGGGGCTGCTCACCTGATTAAAGATTACGCCTGCAATTTTTGTATTTTTTCGAAACTGGTTAAAGCCATGCAAAACAGCACCTGCGCTTGCAGCCTGTCCTTTGGCTGTCATGACTAAGATAATAGGGATCTGGTATTGGGCGGCAAGGTCAGCCGTGGAGCCGGTCCCATCCCGGGCACCATCGAAGAGGCCCATGACCCCCTCACCAATCACCAGTTCAGCATGTTTTCCAATATCATGGAGTGTGTAATCAAGGGTGGTATTCTGCATGCCCCATGGGTCAAGGTTCTGGCAGGGATGACCACTGGCATGATGGTGAAAAACTGGATCGATGTAATCTGGTCCTGTCTTGAATGAGGTAACCTGAACGCCTTTGTTTCGAAAAGCTCTTAACAGAGCCAAGGTCACAGTTGTCTTGCCCGAGCCCGAGGCGGGAGCTGCAATCATCAAAGAAGGCGTGTCAGTTTGGATTGTCATTCAGGACTGTTTGCTGTTTTGAGGTACCATCCCAGTTGGTTATGCAGGTCTACAACATGGCCAACGACGATCAGCGCTGGGGGCTCCAGGCCGCTATTCGCAAGGTCGGTAACGGCAGTTGCAAGGGTGGTCGTGACCATTTGTTGATCTGGCAGAGTTGCGTTGGCAATTATCGCCACAGGCTCATCCGGGCTTCTGCCATAGTTCATCAGCTTGGACGTGATCTCTGCAATATGCTTGACCCCCATATAAATCACAATGACGGGGGAGCCTTTTGCGATATGTTCCCAATTCACACTTGGGACAGCACCATTGGCATCATGTCCAGTGACAAAGGTGGCAGCGGAATTGGTCGTCCGATGGGTTAGGGGAATGCCTGCATAGGCAAGCCCACCAACGCCAGAGGAAATGCCTGGGATAACCCGGAACGGGATATTATTGGCATTCAAGGTCAAGGCTTCTTCACCCCCGCGGCCAAAAATATAGGGATCACCACCTTTCAGGCGGAGCACTCGTTTTCCTTCCTGAGCTAGCTGCACAAGGCGATCACTAATGTCCTGCTGCTTGGCGGATGGCTTGCCACCTCGCTTGCCCGCGTAAATTAACTCACAGTCCGGGTTTGTAAGGCTGAGGATCGCATCGCTTACCAGTGCATCGTAGACCAGAACGTCAGCTTGTCTCAGGCCTTCCACCGCGTAGAGGGTCAGGAGGCCAGGATCACCCGGACCTGCGCCTAGCAGCCAAACCGTGCCAGGGTCAAATGCAGGAATTTTCTTTAGGATATGGTCCATAATTTCCTTTTATCGGGCATTCAGTCATCCCGCTAGCCAACAAGTCTATGTTATGCCTATAAATAGCGGATGAACGGGACAGAGTCAGATAAAAAATTACGAACAGGGTGGACAACAGGCGCTTGTGCGACTGCGGCGACAAAAGCAGCCCTGTCAGCCCTGCTGGGGGATGGCTTTTTGGATCCTGTTACGATCACTTTGCCGAAGGGGCAAACCCCCGCATTCGCTTTGTCCAGCGAAGAAAAGAATGAGGATTTCTGCGAGGCCAGTATCATCAAGGATGCAGGAGACGATCCCGATGTCACCCATCTGGCGAGAGTTATTTCCTGCGTTCGTTTTGGAACCCCAGGAAGTGGGATTGTTTTTCAGGCTGGAGAGGGTGTTGGAACTGTGACCCGTGAGGGGCTTCCCGTCCCGGTTGGGGAACCGGCGATTAATCCCGTTCCGAGGCAGATGATGCGGGAGGTCATTGAAGAGCTGTGCGCGGCGAAAAATTTGCCTGCGGATATCGAAGTGACGATAGGGATCGAAAATGGGGAAGAGCTGGCCAAATATACCATGAATGGCAGGCTCGGTATTTTTGGGGGTTTATCCATACTGGGTACAACCGGGATCGTAACGCCTTATTCTTGTGCTGCATGGATTGCATCCTTGCATCGGGGCATTGATGTCGCGCGAGCTGCCGGGCAGGAGCATGTGATCGCATCCACCGGTTCGACGTCCGAAAAAGCCGCAAATGAGATTTATAACCTTCCAGATTATGCGCTTCTTGATATGGGGGATTTTGCCGGAGGGGTTTTAAAGTACTTAAAGAAAAATCCTGTTAAAAGACTGACTTTGGCAGGGGGATTTGCCAAAATCGCTAAACTAGCCCGTGGGCATATGGATTTGCATTCCGGCCGAAGCCAGGTCGATTTCAATTGGCTTGCCGATCAATTGGCAGAGCTTGGCGCTACAGAGATGCTAAAGGAACAGTGCCGAACAGCGAACACAGCGATGCAGGTCCTCCAGTTATGCGAGCAGGCTCAAATTCCAATCGCGGATCATCTGGCAAAGCTTGCGGCGCATGAGGCGCAAAAGATTGTGGCTGATAATGTGATCATCGAAGTGTTGATATTTGATCGCGCTGGGCAACTGGTGGGCAAATATGACATGTGAGGAGAAAACAATTCTGCTGCTCGGGGGGACTGGAGAGGCGGCTGAGCTCAATCAGCTACTTGCAGATGATCCAGCATTTCACCTCGTCACCAGTCTTGCTGGCCGGACAGACACGGTTACTGGCTTGAGCGGGGAGTTACTGCCAGAGGGTTTTCAAGCATATGGAGGGCTGGAAACCTTTTTAAAAGATCGCAATGTCAGGCTCGTAATCGATGCAACCCATCCCTTTGCAACGGATATGTCTGAGAAAGTTGTAAGGATTTGTAAGTCGCTTGAGGTTAAATATCTCCGGTTGGAAAGACCGAGTTGGCAAAAAGTTGAGGGCGATCACTGGATTGAAGTTCCGGATATGAGGGCAGCTGCTAAAGCTTGTGAAGCCTTTAGCCGGATTTTTCTGTCCGTTGGTCGACAGGAGTTAAACGTTTTCGAAAACTTGGTCGATAAGGTTTTGGTCGTTCGATCAGTGATGGAAACGGGCTTTGAAAATTTCAAATCTGAAATTATCTGGCTTCAGCAAAAGGGGCCCTTCAAGCTTTCCGATGAGACCCGGTTATTAGAGGATCATGCGGTTGAAGTGATCGTTTCTAAAAATAGCGGGGGGGCAGCAACTTATGCAAAGCTTGAAGCTGCCCGAACCTTAGGGCTTCCGGTTATTATGATCGGCCGAAAAACTCTGGAGACGAAGCCCCAGTTTACAACTGTTCAAGAGATCCTGTCTGAAGTCAGGCTTTTCGCTTCGGTCTGAGAACATGCACGTGATCTGCATGATACAAAGCGCTGTCCCTATAGTCTTTCGCTTCTAACACCCGACCCACAATGATGAGTGCTGTTCGGGTAATTTTTTCAGCGCGGACTTTCTCCTGAATATCTTCCAGTGTTCCGCGGATGATCTTCTCATCGGGCCAACTGGCACGGTAGACAACTGCAACCGGGCAATCCGCCCCATAGTGAGGTATCAATTCGCTGGTGACTTTACGAAGATTGCGCACACTTAAATGAATGGCGAGGGTTGCCCCTGATTTGCCAAGCGTATCCAGATCCTCCTGATTAGGCATCTCGGTTGCCTTCATGGAGGTGCGGGTGAGAATAATGCTCTGACTAATATCAGGTAAGGTCAATTCAGTTTTCAATGTAGCTGCTGCGGCTGCAAAGGCAGGTACACCAGGGGTGATCGTGTAATCGATATTCAGCTCTTCAAGGCGGCGCATCTGCTCCCCAATGGCCCCATAAATGCTGGGATCTCCAGAGTGAACACGTGCCACGTCCAATCCCTTGGCATCGGCGTCTTTAAACTCGGCCATAATTTCATCAAGAGTGAGGGGTGCCGTATCAATGATCCGTGCATCCGCAGGTGCGTGGGAGAGGATTTCCTCAGGCACCAGGGATCCTGCATAAAGGCATACAGGAGAGGCAGCAATCAGGTCGCGACCCCGCAGGGTGATCAAGTCGGCGGCTCCTGGGCCTGCCCCAATAAAATGAACGGTCATAGCTCTGTTTCCTTTTTTGTGACTTGCATTTTCCCGGCATAACCGCGAGGAGTGAAAGCCCAGTTTTTCAATCCTGAATTTGTACTTGTCACTTTGCTCTCGCTTGAGCCAACCATGACCAGCGTCAGCATATCGACAGTTTCTGGATCGAGCTCCTGCAAGGTGGTGATCTTCACCGTTTCATCGCTTCGCCCAAGATTTCGGGCAACGATAACAGGTGTTGTTTCTGGGCGTTTCTCGAGGAGAATAGATTTTGCAGCATGTAATTGGGTTCGGCGTTTCTTAGAGACCGGATTATAAAACGCGACGACAAAATCACCCTCTGCGGCAGCTTTCAATCGTTTTTCAATGGCTTCCCACGGGGTGAGGAGATCGGAAAGAGAGATAGTACAGAAATCATGCCCAAGCGGTGCACCCGCTCTAGCCGCCGCAGCCTGCAGAGCGGAAATGCCCGGCGTGACCTGAAGTTCAAGCCGATCCCATTCTCCTCGTTTTTCGATTTCGATCAGCTCATAAACAAGGGTTGCCATTGCATATATGCCAATATCGCCTGAAGAGATCAGCGCAACATTTTTTCCCTGTGCAGCAAGATCGAGGGCGTAGCGAACCCGATCCTCTTCTTCGCCAAGATTGAAATCATGGCGAACTTTGCCAAGCGCAGCCTCTTCCAGCAGGTCGATATACAGGCCATAGGCGACCAGATCAGTTGCTTCGCGAATAAGCTGACTGGCTTCCGGTGTGCGCCAGGGTTCCTGTCCGGGACCAATGCCGATGATGGATAGTTTGCCTTGCGGGACACCAATACGTTCTGGCTCAAGCGGAAGTTCTGCAATCGCAACTGCCATGGTTGTTCTTGCTGATTTGACCTTTGGCAGGATTAGCATCCCGGTTTTGCCAACGGCAGCCAAAGCAGCCCCTTCGGAAACGCCGTGACAGCCAACTTCTTGAAAAACCACGTCAGACGGGTTGACGAGCCTGTCAGTTTCCTGCTCCAGCCGTTCAGCATTAAAAAAGCGTGGCTGCAGTCCAAAATAATCTGCGAGGCTATGAACTGCATGCTCATCGGACTTCAAGTCAATGGATGCGATCGTGCCGACAGAGAGGGGGGAGAGTTTATTTTCTTTCAGATTCTCCCGAACATGCGTGATCAATTCTGATGGATCTGCATGACGTTCACATCCAACACCGATCGCGAGGAGCTTGGGGTGATAAACAAGTTTATCAGGTGAGCCTTTAATGTCCCGTGTGGTGACTTCAATTGTTAGCTGTCCTTCCTCCGCAAAAGGGAGGTCCGAATTGGAAAGCCAATCACTTTCACCAAGAAGCTTAACCTTTTGTCCTGCCAAAAGATTGCCGGTAAAGGTCTTCATATGCTCTGGGTTCGCAAGGTGAAGCCCGGGCGGTGGGCTATCAAGTGCAATGTTGTAGTGAAGATCGCTGGCTGTGGTTACCGCTGCCGTGCCGTTCAGATGTTCGGCAATGTCCCGCGCCATATCGTTGGCCCCGTGATGCCCCCCCAACAGGGGTACAGCAATAGACCCTATTTCTGAGACACTGACGACAGGTGGTTCCACAAGCTTATCTTTTAAAGCGGGTGCAAGGCAGCGAACCAGAATAGCAGATGCACAAATTCCAATGATTGGGGTTTGTGATTTAAAGAGTTCCTGCAAGTGCTGAGCCGTCTGCTGAAAGGTAATGTCGGCTCCTGAGACACGACCGGCAAGCCCATGGATCAGGGCCTCGGGATAAAGTGCCTGCAACTTGCGGGCAGTTTCCCATCCCCCTTCCGTGAGAAGAATGATAGCGGTTGGTGGTGTCAAATCCATGCTTGCCCCCGTTTGTGAATGAGGATCATGGAGAAATAGGGTGCGGCATCTTTCGGAACGTCCTGCAGCGGCATTATCCGTTGGTTTGCCATGCTGGCCCGTTCGATATAGCTGGCCTTATCCAACAAGCCCATTTCTTCGATCAAGTCCCGGACTTTTTCGAAATGGCGTCCAATTTTCATGATGGCAATGCTTTGGGCTTCCTCAATCCGGTCTTTTAACGTGGCCGGGTCGAGCGGGGCAGGCAGTACCGTCAGAATATCGTTTCGAGCGGATAACGGCATCTGCAAAGCGCCAGCGCAGGCTGTCAATGAGGAAACACCGGGAATGACTTCAATTTCATATTTTTCAGTCAATCGACCAAAGAGATACATGAAAGAGCCGTAGAAAAAGGGATCTCCCTCACAAAGAACGGCTACATCCTGTCCTGCGTCCAGATAGGTCGACAGCTCTTCCGCCGCGATGTCATAAGCAGCTTGGGCTGGCTCTCTTGCAACAGTCATCGGAATGTTGATAGTCACCTCAGTCTTGGGACTGTTCAGATGCGGCTCAATAATTGACCTGGCAAGACTGTCGCCACCTTCTAACGCCGGATAGGCAAGTACGGGACAATTTTGCAGGGCTTTCAGCGCCTTTACTGTAATCAGGTCTGGATCTCCGGGGCCGATCCCCAGTCCGTAAAGCTTGCCTGTCATATTTTTTGTAACCTTAACTGTGTAACCTGCCGGAAAGGCTTCCAGCTCGTGAAGCCACCAATTTTCATGGCCCTTGAAAAATTGAGCCGAGTGAGCTCGCCTCCATACGTGTCAGAAAGCTCAAAAGCAAGCTGTTCTCCTTCAACGGTGACCGTATTGGCAACTAAAATACCACCCGGCTTTAATGCATCCCAACAATCCGAAAAAAGATTGGAAGTGGTTAAACCGCCGCCTATGAAGATGCGGTCGGGTGCCTCCAAACCGGCCAAAACCTCAGGCGCTTTACCTGCCATGATTTTGAGACCTGGGACACCTAAATTAGTCTTGTTTACTTCGATCATATTGAGGCGATCTTGACGATGCTCGATCGCTATGGCTCGGTTTTGCGGATGCAATCGCATCCATTCAATCCCAACAGAGCCCGAACCCGCACCAACATCCCAAAGAAGCCCCCCTGGATAAGGTGTCAGTGCCGACAAGGTCGCAGCTCGGATTTCCCGCTTGGTAAGTTGGCCGTCCTGCATGAACGCATCGTCGGGTAATCCCGGGGCTATCGAGAGAGGTAAAGCCTCAGCTCCTGCTTTTAAGGTAATTGCGATGGTATTGAGATCTTTTGTGGGTTTCTGATCCCACAAACTTGCTATGCCTTGCAAGCACGCTTCCTGAGGTCCGCCCATATGTTCAAGGACGTTCATCTGGCTGTCCCCAAAACCACGCGATGTGAGGAGCTTAGCGACCTTGGCAGGCGTTGTCCCGTCGTCCGACAGAGCGAGAATTTGGGCGCCGTCAAACAGATGCGGCAATAGCAGTTCTAACGGGCGGCCATGCAATGTCATATTGACCGTTTTCGATAAATCCCAGCCGAGGCGGGCAGCGGCCAATGAAAAAGCCGACGGCGCGGTGTGGACCGTGAATTCTGATTTATCCAGATGTTTGCCAAAGGTAACACCGATCCCATAATGCATGGGATCCCCCGTCGCCAAGACCACAACCTGCTTGCCTTTGCGATTGAGGACTTCCTCAACCAGTTTGATAAGCGGACTTGGCCAACTCATCACTGGACGATCAAAACTGCGTGGGAGCATGGCAAGATGACGATCACCACCAATTACAAGCTCAGCGCTATTGATTAGCTCAAGTAGGTGGGTTGGAAGACTATCAAGTCCATCATCGCCGACGCCTATAATGTGCAACCAGGCTGTCATATTTTACTCCCCGATAGGGCAGCCGCATTGGTTGCCGCTGCAGCCATGGCGCTTCCCCCTTTTCGGCCGAGTAATGTGATATATGGGATATCCAAATCAGCAGATGCCAAAGCTTCTTTTGATTCAGCTGCGCCGACGAAGCCTACAGGAAAGCCAAGGATTGCTGCTGGTTTGGGGGCCCCTTTTTGCAGCATTTCCAACAAGTGGAAGAGGGCCGTTGGAGCATTGCCAAATACAGCAACAGCGCCCTCCATCTGATCTTTCCAAAGTTCAATTGCCGCGGCAGATCGGGTCGTGCCAAGCGTATTCGCGATCTCCGGCACGCTAGGATCGTTTAACGTACAGACCGTCTGTTCTGGCGAATGCAAAAACCGTTGAATAATTCCGTTTCTGAGCATTTCACAATCACAGAGGATAGGCTTACCTGCCCGAATAGCCTCTCCAGCTGCAGTTGCAACTGTGTTTGTAAAGCGAAGCTCGGGTTTGATCTCTGGCATGCCGCAGGCGTGAATGACCCTAATGATCATCTCAGCCAGGTCATTTGGCAGGCCACGCAGGTCGGTTTCCTCGCGAACTGTCGCGAAGGATTTTTCATAGATGGCTGCTGGATCTTTCAGGTAATCATACATTCGCTGGATTACTTCTTCTTCATGGTCACAGGTCCAAGCGGATGATCTGCGTGTGGATAGGGGTGATGGTGGTGATCATGCCCGTGATCATGTCCATGGCTGTGTCCATGATCATGGCTATGACTGTGGGAATGGTCGTGACTGTGATGGTGAGAATGATCGTGGTCATGGGAATGGGTCCCTGTTCCAATTCCTTCCACGTGATGGTGGTGGCTTTCCTGGATCATGCCAACTTCGTCCTCAAATCCGAGTGCCTGTTCGCGGTATTTGCAAAGGCCGCAGTTCATATTATTGGTTCCGTCCAAGATTTCCAGAACGCGGTCTGCAAAGCAATCAAGCACAAGAGGATGGTCGTTCAGGTAAGGCGCCTTAATGAATTCAATATCAGGATGCTGGGCAGCCACCTTATCAGTGTAATCGTAAATCCGGTTCACGAGAATGCCTGTGAAAAGGAAATACGGAAAAACAACAATTCGTTTGTAACCAAGCCGCGCGGCGTGTTCCAGGCCCGGCTCAACAAGCGGGAAGGTAACACCAGAATAAACGGTTTCACCCCAGCCAAAGCCAAGGCCTTCCCAAAGCATTCGCATGACTTTGGATACGTTGGAGTTAGCATCGGGATCAGAGGCTCCGCGGCCAACAACGACCAGCATAGTCTCATGCAGGGGGACTTCTTCTTCGGCTTCGTTAATGGCTTGCATGATGCGATCACCAGCAGCGCGGATCATCTTAAGATCAATGCCGAGTTCCCGCCCATAAGAGATTTTCAGCCCTTCTTTTTTAGCAGCATAGGCATTGAGAACTGAAGGGATGTCATTCTTTGCATGTCCCGCCGCAAAAAGCATTCCCGGGATCGCAAGGATATGATTATGACCACTTTCCACAAGATTATCCAATCCATCGCGGATAATGGGTGTCGCAAACTCGAGGAAACCAGAATCCACTTCATATTGTGGCAGGCGTTCTGCAATTCCCTTGGCCACCGAGCCGAATTCACGAACGGCGCCTTCGTCCCGGCTGCCATGCCCACAAACCATCACTCCGATTTTTTCTTTCATATCTAGCTCCATTTATCGGCTGACGTTCAGCACAGTATTTTGGCACCTTAATTCGATGCCTGAGTTTAGAATCCGGTTGACCGGATATGGTTGCCATATCATTTTGGCGAAATGATAGATCTCGTTACTCAATTGACCGATGGTATCCCAACGCCGCTTGCTCTTGGCTTTTTGCTGCTGGGGTTTGATCTGTTGATTGGCGATCCTGCTTGGCTTTACAAACGTATTCCCCACCCGGTAATTCCCATTGGAAATCTGATCGGTTGGCTGGAAGCTCGTCTGAACCGATCGAAAGATCATCGCATTCAATTTGGGGCAGGACTTCTGACCAGCATTTTGGTTGTCATCCTGGTCGCGTCGGTGGGAATTGTGATTTCTGCCCTTTTGGATCAAGTGCCGTTCGGCGGAATCCTGCTTGCAATTTTGGGAAGTAGTCTGATTGCCTGCAAGGGCTTGTATCAAGCCGTCGCCAATGTGGAGGCCGGCTTGAGTACATCTTTGCAAGAGGGGCGTAAAGCCGTTAGCCACATCGTTGGACGGGATCCAGATAGCCTGGACGAAGCGGGGGTTGCCCGGGCAAGTATTGAAAGTCTTGCCGAAAATTTTCTTGATGGAACGGTATCGCCGCTTTTCTGGTTTTTGATTGCGGGATTGCCTGGATTGCTCGTTTATAAAGCCGTTAATACGTTGGACAGCATGATTGGTCATCGCAACGATCGCTTTGAATATTTTGGTAAATTTGCGGCCCGACTTGATGATGTGATGAACTATATCCCTGCAAGACTGACGGGTTTGCTGATAGCGGGAAGCAGTCTTTTCCTGAGAAATGCAGATTTTCGAGCCGCTTTTCAGGTTTTGTTCAAAGATGCCAGGCTGCACAAGAGTGTCAATGCAGGATGGCAGGAAGCGGCTATGGCCGGTGCCCTTGGTATTTCCTTGGCAGGTCCCCGTCAGTATGGGGGCAGGCTGACTGAGGATCACTGGATGAATAGCGCTGGGCGAAAAGATGTTACGCCTTTGGATATTCGGCGTGCTTTGACACTCTATCAGGTGACCACTGCCTATCTGTTTGTCCTGCTGGTTATTATTGCTGTTCTGTCTGTGCGCTAGCATCCGGCAATCTCCATCAACTGGTTCATGTCCAGATGTTGCTTCAGATGAGCGGCAAGTCCATTCAGGCTTTCTTCCACTTCATGCTCAAACTGACGAAGTCGTCTTTGACCCGGGCGGAGCTGGTTCAAGAATTTTTGCCGGAACTGATCTTGTTGGAAAAGCCCATGCAGGTATGTTCCCATGACCTGACCGTTTTCGGACACACACCCATCATCACCAGAGCTCAGGTTCAGGAATGGTCGGGAGAGGGCAGGGCCGACGCATTTTCCAAGATGCATATGATAGCCAGATACCTTTGTTTCACTTTCCAGATGGATGCCTGTTTCTTCCAACAAAGTCTTGGCGGGATGCATTTCGGTTTCAAAATCGAGCAATCCAAGTCCTTCAATCTCTGGTTGGCTGCTTTCAATTCCCATCGGATCCCGGATCATGTTTCCCAACATTTGATACCCCCCG
The DNA here is from genome assembly GCF_012932565.1 of Sneathiella limimaris. NCBI lineage: Bacteria > Pseudomonadati > Pseudomonadota > Alphaproteobacteria > Sneathiellales > Sneathiellaceae > Sneathiella > Sneathiella limimaris. The sequence continues at coordinate 235,158 of NZ_JABBYJ010000003.1, read as the reverse complement.
CAGATCCCAAGGACTGACCCGCCCTGCCTGAGGTGAGCCTTAATGTCGATATCCCATCCTTGCGCGGTCAGGAATTTCATGTCATCGATGGTTGATTTTGATCCTGGCAGAATGATGAGGTCCATATTGGGGGGGATGGGAGTGCCAGGTCTGACCATAATCAGATTTACATCAGGATCGGTTGCCAGTGGATCAAAGTCATCATGATTGGATATGCGAGAAAGCACGACGACCGCGATATTGACTGTGCCTACTTGCTCCTGCGGATTATAGACTGAAAGGGCATCTTCTGGCGGCAGTTTATGCGCATCCTTGAAATAAGGTACGATACCCAGGCTATTCCAACCTGTTTTTTCCGTGATGATCTTAAGACCATCGGAAAAGAGAGAAGTATCGCCCCGAAACTTGTTGATGATAAAGGCCTTCGTTCGCGACGTCTCTGACGGGGAAAGCAGTGCATGTGTGCCCACCAACTGGGCGATGACACCGCCCCTGTCAATATCGCCCGCAAGCACCACTGGAATATCAGCAGCTTCTGCAAAGCCCATATTGGCAATGTCGTTTTTACGAAGGTTAATTTCGGCCGGACTTCCTGCGCCTTCTACCAACACGATATCTGAATTAATTTTTAACCGGTTAAAGCTATCTAATGCGTATGGCAGAAGTTCTTGTTTGATATCTTGGTATTGTCGGGCAGCAGCCTGTCCCCAGACTTTCCCTTGAACGATGATTTGAGCCCCTGTCTCGCTTTGAGGTTTCAGGAGAACCGGGTTCATGTCATTCAGCAAAGGCGTACGAGCGGCTCTTGCTTGAAGGGCCTGTGCGCGCCCGATCTCTCCCCCTTCAGAAGTCACAGCCGCATTATTTGACATGTTTTGTGGCTTGAACGGCATGACCTTCAGACCCTGATTGGACAAGGCACGGGCGATGCCAGCGACAAGCAATGACTTGCCGACATCAGAACCAGTGCCTTGGATCATCAGGGCTGCGCTCATTAGAATTCAATCCCAACCTGAGCTTTAACACCGGAGCGGAAGGGGTGTTTGATCTGGGTCATTTCGGTTACCAGATCCGCTATTTCAATCAGCTCTTCTTTTGCATTTCGACCCGTGACAACCACATGAAGGTTTTCAGGTTTGTTTTTCAGAAATTCAACGACCTCCTGCAGATCCAGGCTGTCATAGCGCAGAACAATATTAAGTTCGTCGAGGACGATCATATCAAAAGCCGGATCTTCACCGCGGCAGGCTTCAATCATCTCTTTTGATTTGGCCCATGCTTTTTCAGCTGCACGAATATCCCTTTCCCGATCCTGGGTTTCCCATGTAAAGCCTTCTCCCATGGTATGGATTTCAACCTGGTCAGGGAACGCTTCCAAAACTTTTCTCTCTCCCGTTTCCCATTTGCCTTTCACATACTGAACGATACCAACTTTCATGTCGTTGCCGATAGCGCGGGCTGCAAGACCAAAGGCCGCGGTAGATTTGCCTTTGCCTTTACCTGTGTGGACGATTAGCAGACCCTTTTCTATGGTTTTAGTGGCCAGCATTTTGTCCCGGGCAGCCTTTTTCTTGCGGGCTTTTTCGTTGGCTCTGGCCAGTTCTTCCGGGCTGAGTTTCTTATCTGTCATGCCACAATCTCCCCTCTGAGTTCCATCAGATCTGTCTTTAGGCTGTTTCGGCGTGGTTGCCACATACCTCTGTTTAAAGCTTCTTCAAATCTATCGAGCATTTCTTTGAGCGCATCAGGATTATTTTCCTCCAGGAAATTCCGAACAGATTCATCCATGATGTAGGCATCGTAAAGCATATCGAAATGATGATCTTTAACCGCTTTGGCGGTGGCTGCGAAAGCAAATAGATAATCGACAGTTGCACTCATTTCAAAAGCGCCTTTGTAGCCGTGCTTCATCACACTTTCGATCCATTTCGGGTTTGCTGCCCGGGCGCGGACGATCCGACCGATTTCATCCTCCAACGTTCTGATTTTTGGACTTTCGGGTCGGGAGTGATCATTGTGATACACGTGAGGCTGTTCACCTTTTAGGTGGCGCACTGCAGCGGTCGCACCCCCTTCAAACTGGTAATAGTCATCACTATCCAGAATATCATGTTCCCGGTTGTCTTGATTGTGAATGACAGCATCCATGGATTTGAGGCGCGTTTCAAATATGCCATGTGCAGCAACACCGTCAGATTTCGCCCCATAAGCGTAGCCGCCCCAAGCGACATAAGCCCGAGCCAGATCGGCCTCAGTCTCCCAGCCTTTTTCATCAATAAGCGCTTGTAAACCAGCTCCGTAGGCACCCGGTTTAGATCCAAACAATCTAAAGCCGGCTTTTATGGTGGCTTCTTCTGCTGAAAGTCCTTCCTCAATTAACTGATCGCGGTCTTTTTGAACCCTGGCCGCAAGAGGATTGGTTTTTTCATCTTCATCAAGTTCCGCGACAGCCCGTACGGCACTATCAAAGAGAGCCATTTGTTGGGGGAAGGCATCGCGGAAGAAGCCAGAGATCCGAAGAGTGACATCTACCCGGGGTCGGTCCAGAAGGGAGGATGGCAGGATTTCAAACCCTACAACTCTATTTGAGGCTTTATCCCACCGTGGCCGAACTCCCATAAGCGCAAGGGCTTGAGCAATATCATCACCGCCAGTCCGCATGTTGGAAGTCCCCCACGCACTCAAAATCATCGTTTTGGGCCAGCTTCCGTTTTCCTGTCGATAATGCTGGATCAGTCTTTCAGCAGACTTCCAACCGAGTAACCAGGCCGTTGGCGTTGGGACAGATCGACTGTCAACAGAGTAGAAATTTCGTCCCGTAGGCAGAACGTCATTGCGCCCACGCGTTGGTGCGCCAGATGGACCAGGGGCAACAAACTCACCGTTAAGGCCAGAGATGAGACCTTGCAGCTCCTGATCTCCGCAGGAGATCAGCATGGGCCGAAGGGTCTCCGTGATATAATTTAGAACTTTTTGTGTCGCGTCCCATCCTGGGGCTGGACTGGCTTTTCCATCAACCAGCTGGCTGGCGAGGATCTCAAGACGCTCAACAGTGTCGCCATTGCTCCGCCATGTGCCTTCAGTTTTCAGAGGCTTCGGTTTTGGCCCTTGCCACAGGGAACCCATCTCACAATCAAGAGGATCAAACTCTTCGCCGAGTTCCAAGTCACTCGCAAGTGCGCGGATCAACGACTGATTTTCTCCGATGCCGTCAAGGCGTGGAATGCGGACCAGGGCAACAAGTAGATCGGTGAGAGATTGACCACGAGGTGAGATGCCAAATATATGAAGGCCATCGCGAATTTGCAGCTCTTTCAACTCACACAGATAATTGTCCAGTTTGGAGAGTTGTTCATCTTCGGGGTCGATGGGATCGATCCCGCAGTCCTGATCAATCCCACTGAGTTGAGTAAGTTCCAGGATTTGCTGACGAAGGAGTTGTAGGCGGCGAGGATCGACCCCAGCCGCTTCATAATATTCATCCACCAGTCGTTCCAAATCAGCAAGCGGGCCATAACTCTCAGCGCGGGTCATAGGGGGTGTCAGATGGTCGATGATGACAGCAGCAGCTCTGCGCTTGGCCTGCGTTCCTTCCCCAGGATCATTCACAATGAAAGGATAAAGATGAGGGATAGCCCCAAATACAGCCTCTGGAAAACAGCTGTTGGAGAGGGCTAGCGCCTTGCCCGGTAACCACTCCATATTGCCATGCTTACCCATATGAACGATGGCATGTACATCTTTAGTTTTCCGAAGCCAAATATAGAAGGCCAGATAACCGTGCGGTGGAACCAGATCTGGGTCGTGGTATGTTTTAACAGGATCAATATTGTAGCCGCGCGCGGGCTGAATACCCACCAATACATTTCCAAATTGCTTCAATGAAAGATGAAAATCTCCGTTTAAGAAGAAGGGATCTTTTTCAGGCGCTCCCCATTGGTCGGTTATCTGCTGTTGAACATTGGCCGGAAGGGATCTGAAATGAGTAAGATATTGTTCGAGGCTCAGTTTAATCTCGCTGATCTGAACCTTGTCTTTCCCGCGATCATTCGTGGGACCGCTGAGCAAATCCTCGACTAGTTCGTTACCGTTTTCGGGAATATTTCCTGTCTCATAACCATTGCTTTGGAGTGCCTCTAGAACGGCGATTGTGCCAGCAGGTGTATCCAAGCCAACCCCATTTCCAAGGCGTCCGTTTTTGTTGGGATAGTTGGCGAGGATCAGCGCCACTTTTCGTTCTGATGGATCTGTCCGTTTCAGGCGAGCCCAACTTGCAGCCAACTCAGCCATAAACTCAATTCGATCAGGAACAGATTTATACGCGACCCTGTTGGTCTGGGTTATGGGGTCAAAACCTGCATCGGCCTTAAAGGATACTGCACGGGACAAAATCCGGCCATCAACCTCCGGCAAGGCAACATTCATTGCAATGTCGCGGGCGGATAACCCGTTTAAGCCATCTCGCCAACCTTCTTCATTGCCGCCAGAAAAGATGACCTGAAATACCGGGCAATTTGCGGAATCGAAGGGGCTTTCCTTTTTGACCCCTCCAGGATTGCTGACCGCGAAACCAGTGCAGTTGAGAATGACTGACGGGGGATGATCCGCGAAATGAGTTTTAACAATTTCAGCTGATATTTTGTCTTTCAGGCTGGAGACATAGAGGGGTAGGGGATTAAGCTGCTTTTCCTGCAAGGCTTCAATCAGATCATCCACTGGCCCTAAATTATTCGCCTGAAACAGGGCTCGATAGAACACTAGCCCGACAACTGGCGCGCCTTCGACCCAATGTTTTTGTATATTGCTGAGGCTGGCTGATGGTGATTTTGGCCAATACACGCCAGCGTTCAGAAGAGGTCTCGGTTCCTGCCAGTCGGTATTTTGATCGAGCAAGTACTGCGCATAGCTCAGGAAGGATTGATAGTTGAGAGCACCTCCCTGAACCAAATATTGCCAAAGGCGATGTGAGGCTTCCCGCGGGAGAGTGTTGAGACCGGTTAGCTCTTCATCCGGTTGATCATCACCCGGAAGAAAGGCAAGAGGAATGTTGTGCTTACGGCAGCAATTGGTGATTTGCTCAACCCCGTAAGGCCAGTAACTAACGCCGCCTAGCAGGCGGATGATGACCAGTTTGGCGTTGCTGACAATATCTTCCACATAGATATCAACGCTGAGATTGTGAGAAAGCTGCATCTGATTGGCAAGGCGAAGGGACGCCGTTGGGGACTCCATTTCCTCATAGGCCAGCGATAAACTTGTGAGTTCACTGTCAGCCGCCGATAGAAACAGGATATCACCCGGCTTTTGGCCAAGGTCGACCGCTTCAGAACCGTCTGATATCCCACCAGGTGTCGCCGCCAGTAGATGCATAACTAGCCTTTCAACAGCGCAGTGATTGCGGCTTCATCAAGTCCATGTTCACCAATAATGACCAGTCGACTAACTTGCTTTTCGCCCTCCCGCCACTCACGGTCGTAGTAATGCTGGATGCGATTGCCAACCGCCTGAACAACGAGGCGCATGTCCTTGCCGGCGACTGCGATGAAGCCTTTCGCACGGAGAATTCCATGAGTTTCAATTGCATTGCTTAAGCGGGCCAATAATTCGTCTGGTGAGTTTGGATTGGGTAGATCAACTACAAAGCTGTCGAAATCATCATGCTCATGATCATCAGCGCTATCATGATGAGATTTCCGAACGTCCAGATCATCTTCAGCGGCTGCGCCAATTCCCAAAAGGACGCTTGCTTCCAAATTGCCATGGCTCGTTTTGACAATTTTCACAGAAGGGCGAACCTGAGCCCTAATTTCACTGGAGGCTTGCTCAATTGCCTCTTCGGAGAGCATATCCGACTTGTTGAGCAATATCATATCCGCGCAATTGAGCTGATCTTCAAAAAGCTCCTCTAGTGGGCTGTCATGATCCAGATTTTCGTCTGCTTCGCGTTGAGCCTGAACAGCGTCAGGGTTGGCGGCAAACAAACCATCGCGATAGGCAGGTCCGTCAATCACCGTAACAACGCCGTCCACCGTGACCTGGGTCCTGACTTCTGGCCAGCCAAAGGCACGCACCAAAGGTTTGGGGAGAGCGAGGCCAGATGTTTCAACGATAATGTGATCCGGGCGGTTTTCCCGATCCAGTAAGGCCTGAATAGTCGGAAGAAAGTCATCAGCAACTGTGCAGCAGATACAACCGTTTGCAAGCTCCAGAATGTCATCCTCATCGCAGTTTTCGTTCCCGCATCCTTTAAGGACTTCACCATCAACGCCTAGATCTCCAAATTCATTGATGATGAGCGCTAGCCTTTTTCCATTGGCATTCTCAATCAAGTTTCGAATAAGGCTGGTTTTACCTGCTCCCAAGAATCCAGTGATGACGGTTGCGGGGATTTTTTCGCTTTTAGTTTGCATGGGAATAGCCTGCCAATTGGTCAAATGACACATGGAAAAGGGCAGACAGATTAGTCTGCATCAGAATTTCGAGATTTGCGTGCAGCAGAAGCTGCCGAGATGTATCAGCTAACATCATGATCCTCCGTCATGGGACATAAATTATGGATGGCAGGTCTCCTGACTTACGAATGACACCTCAACCGCCCTTCCCGTATAAAACAGTGGGATATGATCAAGGCTAATCGCTTACAGTTGCGGGGACAGTCACGGATTAGATGTCATATCGCACCGTGTTCCCTTTTAATCCCAAGCCTAGGCTCTGGAACCATCGGGATGGACGCTATGCCGCTTCAGGGCTGCTGTCAATTCTTTAAGTGACATGGCCGATTGCTAGGATTAAGTTGTGCCCATCTTTGGTCATTGTAAAAGGTAAGTCTTATGCCCCCATTTCATCTCGCATTTCCTGTCTTGAATATTGAAGATACGCGGCGATTTTATGTAGATCTGCTGGGTTGCATTGTCGGGCGAGAAGCTGAAAAGTGGATAGATTTCAACTTTTTCGGCCACCAGATCTCTGCTCATGTGAAGCCCGAACAATGTGATGGAGCTCGGACGAATGAGGTGGATGGAGATAATGTCCCTGTCCGTCATTTTGGGGCTGTTCTGGATTGGTCAGATTGGGAAGAATTAAGGGACAAGGTTGCGGCGTCGGATGTTCCGTTTTTGATTGAACCAAGAATCCGCTTTGAAGGTCAGGCAGGGGAACAAGGCATTTTCTTCTTGCAGGACCCTTCCGGTAACGCGATGGAGTTCAAAACATTCAAGGATATGGCAAGTCTTTTTGATCGCGGCTAAATGAAGGAATGAAGGGCTTCGCTCAAACGTTGCCAGTCCTCCTCTCGACCTGGATGGCCAAACCGCAAATGAGTGGGCGAGTGATCAAAGGGCCGGACCAAAATCTTTTGTATGCACAGGTGTTGAAATAGGCTTCTCGCTTTTTCATGTCGTGCATACGTAAAGAGCCGGGCCTCTCCTTCAATTCTGAACTTGTTTTGCTGAAGAAGATCACGAAGGCGCTTCTCGTTATTGGCGAGTCGCTGACGTGTTTTTGAAATCCATTCTCGATCGTTTAGAGCTTGCGCCCCGATTTCCATGGCAGGTCCATTTAAAGCCCACGGACCGATAAGTTCCTTCAGTTTCTGGATAATGGTCTCTGGTCCGATCGCAAAGCCAAGGCGAAGGCCAGCAAGCCCAAAAAACTTTCCAAAGGATTTCAAAACGATCACAGGGAGTCCCTCACAATCCTGGTGTAGAAAAGAATTTCCGATTGGATCGACAAAAGCTTCATCGAGGATGAGAATGCCATCTCTGGCTTTTAACTCTTTAGCCCAGTGTATGAGTGCTTCAGTATTTTGAATTTCCCCTGTTGGATTATTGGGGGAGACAACGATTAAAGCCTTTGTGTTTTCAGGGATATCATCAAGTCTGGTTGTTCGGTGCACATGTGCCCCCACCCGTTGCCAGCATGTTTCATGCTCTGCATATGTCGGGCTTAAGACACTCACATGTCGTTGTTTTAAAATTTCTGGTAATAGCTGAATCAGGATCTGTGTGCCTGGTGCCGCCAAAATGTCCATATGCCCTGGAACTTGATAATAGGCTTTCGCTACTTTCAGAAGATTGTTTTCCAGTTGCGAGGAGGGAAGTCTGTTCCAACTTGTCGATGAAACTGCAGGAAGAGGATAGGGTATTGGATTGATACCGGTGCTAAGATCCAACCAATCCTCTTCTTTTCCTCCATATTCGGCGCAGGCGCGGACAATGTCACCGCCGTGATATATGTCTCGATTATAGCTTCCTGCGGTCATATTCCAGTTTCATATCTTTGTTTGATCCTGTAGGTTTATGACAACAAAAAACATGGGGTTCAAGCTAAGTGTCCACTGCAATTCCAAAAATTAGCATTCAAGATCTCGTCAAAACCTTTGACGGTGTGAACGCTCTGGATGGATTAAATTTTCAGGTTTTACCTGGTGAAATTCTCACATTAATTGGCCCTTCAGGGTCAGGCAAAAGTCTTGCTCTGAAATGTATTCTTGGTCTACTTCGTGCCAACAGTGGAACGATCTCGCTGGATGGAAAAGATGTGACAAAACTCCGCGGTGAGGAATACGACAATTATTTGAAGCAGTTTGGCATTTTGTTTCAAAAATCAGGTCTGTTTGACGGGTTGCCGGTATGGGAGAATATTGGGTTTAGACTTTTACAAGAACCTGGTCAGACACGAAAATCTGTCAGAGATCTTGCGGCTCAAAAACTGAAGGCCGTCGGACTTCAGGCGGATGTAGTGGACCTTTTCCCTTCTGAACTTTCAGGAGGCATGCAAAAAAGGGTGGGCATAGCAAGAGCATTGGCGGGGGAGCCACCCATTTTATTTCTGGACGAACCAACGGCCGGTCTTGATCCAATCATGAGTAATGTGATCAATGATCTTATTGTGCGAAATGTCAGAGACCTAGGGAGTACTGCCATTGTCATTACCAGTAATCTGATGACCGCACGGCGGATTTCTGATCATATTGCAATGCTTCATGAAGGCAAATGCGTCTGGACAGGTACTGTTGATGAGGCTGAAACATCAGAAAATCCTTACCTGTATCAGTTTTGGCATAAGAAGAAAGATGGGCCAATTTCCATGCCGGTTGCGTCCATGACCGTCTGAGGTCTCCGGGACAAATTCACAAGACTGCAAAATATGTCGTCGAATGTGCATTTCCAATGAAATGAAAGCATTTGAATGTCATGTCCTATTGATAGCGCTTTTGCTCAATTATTTGAGCCCAGAGAGCTTTCCGACTGGCCAGAGGGCCTCAGCTTGAAAACCCTATGGAGCAATATTCAAATAATGGAGAATGTACCTGCGCGGGAGTTTCGTGCCCACAGGTTTGAAAAAGAAACTGCGCTTCGTCTTGGGGTCATAGAGACGGTTGAAGACAGTATTAGGGGATATAGTTATCAAACCTATCGCTCCTGGATGTCTGATCTTAATTTTATGGCCCGGCTATTCAATGCGGATCAACTCATTGCTTACGCACCAAACTTTGTTGCCCTAGTCGCGCTCATGCCGTTGTCCTTGAAATTGGAGCGGCGCAGTACCCTGAAGCGGTATTTGGAGCGACGGCTTGATTTTGAGGACAGGTTTGTTCGACGCCATGCAAATAAATTTACCAGAAGCGCCGTAATTTTATATCCGGCTGAAATTCTTTTTTCCATGGCTGATGGATTTGTTGGGCTTCTTTCGGAGAATAAAGACCAATCAGCAAGAGCAATTAAGCGTCGGGTGGCGACGATGGTTCGTTCAATCCAACTGATGTCCGATGCTGATATTTTATGTTTGTTTCAATCTGCATCCAATTACACAGATCACTTGCTGTTCTTAAGGGAGCAATGCCTGTACTATCATATGGATGTCGTGGATGTGTTTAGTTTGTCGGATAAGGAAAATTAGCCTGATTTTTTAGAACCCGGCTCCAGGCTGAGCCAAGTATTCTTCTTCTTCAGGCGTATTTTTCCGCCCAAGTGCTTCATTCCTGTGAGGAAAGCGCCCAAACTTTTCAATAATATCTTTGTGCCGAATTGCATAATCAAGTTTGACGGGATCTCCTATTGCTTCGAACAAGGAGACCGAATAAATCTGGTCTTCAATGTCCTCACTATGCTCAAAGGGAAGTGCCGCGAAACACTGTTCTGTCTTGGAGAGCTTTTCATAAAAACCGCTTGAAATCATATGGCGGGCAAGCTCTCGAGCCTTGCCATCACTTTCGAATGCCTGTTTGTCTCCTCTAAACATATTTCGCGTGAACTGATCGAATAGAATGATGAGAGCGAGTGTTCCGGCTTTGTGATCAGTCCAACTTAGAAGATAACCCTGTTTGGCTTTCTCATATACATCCTGAAACTGATCCTTTATTTGGCGATCAAATTCTTCGTTTTTTTGAAACCACTCCGCTCGTTCCCTTCCATGATCGGGATGATTTTCAGGAAGAAACCAAAAATCGAGAATTTCTTGATATGAGGTCATAGGCGCTGGATTTCTCTCTATGGGTTAATCTCCTCTCAATCATATTGGATTAAAATGCTTCCCGTCCAGTTCAGTTCACGAAGGCAAAGAGACCAAATGAAACTGCAGAAGATAAAATTAGGAGCGAAAGAAGCCGGTTTAATGGCTGTTGCATCGTCGCTTGTCCTGGGAGGTTGTTTCGATCCTTCCCAAAAAGAAATTCTTGAGAAGGTTCAAGGACTGAAAAGTGCTGAAAAAATTGCAACAGCACTTGGGCCAGCTGATGAGACTTCTGAAACGGGCGCCATGACCTTGTGGAGATATTCTGCCCAAGAGGGCGATATTTGCTTTTCCGTTGTGCGGGATATGGCACTTCGAATGGCTTGTCGTTAGGAAATGAAACAGACTGCTCTCAAGATCTTTTTCACTCTCTTGTGTGTTTGTTTTTTTCTTGTTGGAAACTCTACTGCGGAGCGACAAGTTTTTCCGCGAGGGATCAAGGGAGCAGATGATCGAGGGCGAGTTAATATCCAAGAGTACCCTTGGAGTTCGATTGGGCGTTTGAATAAGGATGGCGGTTTTTGTACTGCGATATTAATTAGCTCCAATCAAGTTCTGACGGCTGCTCATTGTTTTTGGAACACCCGGACTAGACGCTGGTCTTTGGCCCGATTTTTTCATTTCGTCGTAGGATATGAGAAGGGAAATTATGCGGCGCATGCTAAAGGTGTTTCTTACGTAACTCGATATGGATCTCCACCCACGAAAGCGTTTACTGACTTTCCAAGATCTGAAGATTGGGCGATTTTGACTTTGGATCAGGATCTTGACCCCCAGTTTCGCCCAGTGCCAATCTGGAACGAAAATTCAGTTACATCAAAGCTGAAATCCAAGCGGCCGGCAGTTGTTTATCAAGCAGGCTATAGTCGCGACTATGCGCACGTTCTGACAGTCCATAAGAATTGTCAGATTACATCTAAACAAAAACCTTCTCAAAATTCTGATCCTGTTTTCGTTCACAATTGTGATGCGACGCAAGGCGACTCAGGTTCTCCCATACTGCAATATCAAGAGGAACAGGTGGGTATTGTGGCTATCCACTCAGCAACAGTCCCCTTTAAAAACGGTAACTCTCTGGGGCTTGCGGTCTCCAGTCAGCAATTTATTCGATTCGTGACGTCAGCTTCTGCGAACTGATTTTTTTATCCAAGGCGCTATTTCAGCCAAACCTGGTAAGCGAGTTCCTAATTTTTGGGTAAAATTTTACTAAAAATCATAGAAAACTGTATTCAATACCTCATATGAGGGATGAAACGTTCAAATGTGAAAGCTATGTTAAACAACATAGTGAACTCTAATGAGAAGTCCTTTGACATCTAGGTAAGATGCTCGAGGGAAAGGTGTAAAGGTGATGGCAAATTCGGAAAAATATGAATCCGTTGATGATGCCAATGTGGAAGAGGTTCTGCAGGAAGCAGATAATTCTGATCACAGCGTAAACAATCCGGCAAATACTTCAGCCGCCGTATCTGGTCTCTTGATCGAGGATCAGGAGGAGCTTGTTGACCTGGATGCTTTATTCGATGCCTTAAATATTGCTGCCGAAGATGGTGTGGATGCGATGAGTTATATTGAGGATTCCGATAATGGGAATACTCTGGTTATCCCGAGCGATGCAATAACCACCACTGGACTTGATGAGATCGGTAGCAATCTTGTAGATCCTATAGAAGACAGAATTGTCTCGGATGAATCCTAGAGATCAATATTAATGAATAGATTTTGGCTCCCGATTGTTGATCGGGAGCTTTTTTATTGCATATCTGCGGCAGCCTGTTTCAAAGACTCTTCAAAAGCTTCTCCGGCTTTTGTCCCGAGAAATTGATCAAAGGCCTCGACAATTTTTTCATCATACTTGTCAGGATTTGTTCGAAAGACTTCCATCGCCTCTTCTACGCTGATGGCGCTTCTGTAGCTTCTGGGCGACACACGGGCGACCAAGATGTCTGCCATACCAAGGATTCGAGCAAGCAAATCGATTTGTTGCCCTTCCAAATTGAGGGGATATCCAGATCCGTCTTGGCGTTCGTACATCTGGCATATTGCCGTTATGACAGCTTCATCAATTTCCATCTCTCGCAGCAGAGCCTCTGCTTTCGTTACGTGGCCCTGCATAATCTGCTTTTCAGATTCTGATAGCCTGCCTTCTTTTGTTCGAATTTCGGCCGGGATAGAAATTTTCCCAATCTGCGAGAGGTTAGCACCTGCATGAAGGTTTTCTTTCTGTTCGCGAGTGAGCGAGAGGATATCTGCTACATTGCTTGTCAAAACGCTCATGTGGTTTGAATGCCCAGCAAGATGCGGGTCATTCGCCTCAAGCATGCGAACAAGAATAGAAATGGTTTTTTGACCCAACTCATCTTTGAGTCTTTGGAATGTGATGAAGTCAGTAATGTCGCCACTCACGGTGACGATACCAAGGAATGTGCCGTCATCATCCACCAATTGAGATTTTTCAACGCGGACAATCTTCGATTTTTTCTGAAGCTCCAGCTCCAGGATCTCATTGACTGTTTCTCCGGTCTCAGCCACTTGATTGTCCATCTCTGAGAATTTCCGGGCAATCTTATCACCAAAAAGGTCACGATCTGTTTTTCCAGGTATACTGGTCTCTGGAAAGTCGACAAATCTGGCGAGAGCAGGGTTCGCATATACATACGTTCCATCAGGGCCCTTGAGACTGATCAGATCTTGTACAGTGCTGTTGATATTCCCAAGAAGGCGTCTTTGCGCATTTATCCGCTGGGCCAGATCTTTATATTGATCGGCGAGGTTTTTGGCATTTTGGGTTCTCAAGCTGAACCAGATCCCACTGCCGATACTGCAGACGACCACAAATACGCTCACCGCTAAGCCAAGGACAACATAGCTGTATGTTTTTAAAGGTTGGAGAGCGACATCAGATGGGACTGCCTGTAAAAGCAATATATGTGTGTTTTCAATCGTCCGGCTGACCGTGTAACTATACCCCTGCATTCTGTCGAGTTCACGCTCGGTAAATGAGGTGAGGTCCTCATTTAAAGAAAAGGTCTCTTCAGTTTTTAGAAAAGGCGGACGGTTTGGTGTGACTTCGTTATATCCGGCCTCACCCTTTTGAAAGATAAGCGTTCTTTCCCCTGACATGGACACTGGAGTTCTGGATAGAATTCCTGCCAGCGGATTTGCGGCTGAGAGTGTCATGAGAAAAGCGCCGATCGGCTCGTTCGTGTTTTCAGTCAGTGGTTGAGCTGCTAAGACTGGAATAACAAAATCGATGGCTACCTCTCCGTCGATTAAATGAAGAGGAGATGTGGAATATTCAGAAGCCGAATATTGTTTTTGCGCAAGCTCTCTTTGCTCCCTGCTAAGACTAGGGGAGTTACTAGAAGCAAGGTAAGCACGTCCATCAGATCCGATCATATAGGCCGCAATTAGATTGTTTTCCCGCACAAACTGGTTAATCGCGTTTTGCATGAAAGGGAGTTGAGCCGACAGAGCTGGGGAAAGTTCCTGCCCCTTCAGTGCATGAATTTCCGAAGCAAATAGCTTGATGAGTGGGTTCCCAACCAGTGTATTGGCCTGCTGCGCAGATTGTTCAATCCATGTTCTGAAGACGTCAGCCTTACCATTGAGAGCGATTTGCTGGCGAGTTTCCAAACTGTTCAAGATCTCAGTTTTCTTATCTTGAATGATGACATAAGAAATCCAGGCACAGGCAATTAACAGTAAAAGGATAGATCCCAATGCAATTGAAATGGGCTTGTTCACCCCACTGTTTGATTTTTCCTGCGGGGCTTTTTCTTCAAGAAACCGTTCCAGTTCGAAATGCGCGGTAGCTTCTGTCATTGATCGATCCTCGCTGCGTTACTGGCTGCGATATATTGACTTGGGATATGGGCCCAACGGGTTGTCTCATTCAAGGAATAGAGAGGTACGTAGTACTTGATAAATTTTTCCTGAAAAACAGTGTCGGTTTGAGAGTCGAGAACATATGATTTGTTGTTCAATTGAACACTCAGAATAGTATGCGTTACACCGCGCAGGACATCACGGGTTACAACGATCCGCATTTGCTCAGAAGAAAATCCCAATTCTTTCAGGCTCACATATTTCATGATCGCGAAATCTTCTGAATCCCCTCCAACAGTTAGAAACTCAAGGGGAGAAGCCCAGTAGTCTTGATGGCGATAAGTTGCCCAATCACTGTTATGCTGCCATTTATTCACAAACTGATTGATTTGCCGCATGATAATGCTTTTAGGACTGTGCTCCAGTTCCTGAATTTTTGTCCGCCAAAGTGTCATCTGCTGGGAGTTGCATTTCAAAATATCTTCGTCACACGCTTTCGCCGCTTTCTTCAGGTCGGAAAAGCTTGCTAAAGCTCTGCGCCACTGAGGCAGGGCTTGAAGATCGCTAGACGCAATTTCTAATGTACCAAACAAGCCATCAGCGTCTTGGGCATTGCTGTTGCTACCTGAAAAGGCAAAAGAGCAAATGATGCTGCTCAGTAAGAGGAGTCTGATAACCTTCATCATCTCTCCCTAAGCGCATTATTCTTGGTTTTAAGGATCGGTTTCAGGATGTAATCCAAGACAGACTTATGACCAGTCAAAGTGTCGACTGTTGCAATCATGCCTGGTTTAATGGGGAAAATCTCATCCCCTCTCTTCAATGAGGCTTCCTGAGTGCGCACGATAATTTTATAGAATGTCTGACCCGTTTGTTCATCTACAGTCGTATCTGCACTGATCCGTTCAACGGTTGCCGGAAGACCGCCGTAGATAGAAAAATCATAAGCCGTAATCTTAACTGTCGCCTTTTGTCCGGGGCGAAGGAAGGCGATATCGGATGGGCGAATTTTTGCTTCAACCAACAAGTTATCTTCAATCGGAACAATTTCCACAATATCCTGACCGGGTTTAACAACGCCACCGATTGTTTGAATCTTCAGTTCCTTGACTTCCCCTTTTAACGGTGAACGAACATCCGTCCTGGTAACCCGATCACGTGCTGCCAGGATAGTTTGACGGACAGACTCAAACTCAGCTCTGGCGATACTTAACTCTTGAGAAGCCAGACTTCTAAAATTCAGGATTTTTTCTTCGATGCGTTGATTGGCTTCCTGCAAAGCACCTCTCGCTCTGGGTAACGCGAGGTTGGAGGCTGAAATCTGTCCTTTGAGCTCGTTTGCTTCCCGTTTAAGCTTCAGAAGCTGGACTTTGGGAACAATTCCTTTGGCTGCAAGAGGCTCTGTAATCGATAGCTCTTCATTAACGAGCGCGATACTGGATCTAAGCTGGGTCAAGCGACCCTCGATCTCGGTGATTTCCTGTTTGCGCTGCTGGGCCTGCTGGCGAAGAATAGTAATCTGAGATTGTAATTCCGCTTGGCGCGCATTGAAAAGATTTTGTTCACGGATCGAGATTTGCTGGCCTTCCGCTAACAATTCGGGCGGAAATTCGATACCCTTGCCTTCGGCCTCAGCTTTTAGGCGGGCGATCTTACCCATTAGGTTAAGGTATTTCGCCTCAATTTCACCAAATCGCGCGGCGAAGCCTGTATCATCAATTCTGAGCAGAATTTGTCCCTTTTCGACAATTTCTCCCTCCCGAACGAGCAACTCCTTCAGGATACCCCCTTCGAGATTTTGGATAATTTGAACCTGAGATGAGGGGATAACCTTTCCGTCGCCACGTGTGACTTCATCAAGAATGGCATTGTCCGCCCAAATATAAGCTGCCACGAAGAAGGCAATTACACCAAACAATAGCAGCATGGACTTTGGGTTCGGGCCTTGCATTTTTGCAGCGACCACATCCGAGGCAAAATCGGTATCATTCCATTCAGTTTGATTAGCCATTCTTTTGATCTCTTCCTGTCACAGTCACAATTGCACTCATGATGCTTTGCCAGACTTCTTGTTTGAGCGTTGCCCTACTTTTAGGATTTCATCTCTTGGCCCATCAGCGACAACCTTGCCATGTCCAAGAACGATAATTCGATCAACGACTGAGAAGAGGGAGGTTCTGTGTGTTACAAGAACCAGAGTTTTATTTTCCGCAAATTTCTTGAGCCTGGAGATGAACTGGCGTTCGGAGTTTAGGTCCATGGAACTCGTAGGTTCATCAAACATGAGAATTGGAGGATTGGGTAACAACGCACGGGCAATACCCATTGACTGTCTTTGGCCCCCAGACAAGGTTGCGCCTTTTTCCCCGACCTTCAGATCATAGCCGTGCGGGTGCCGAGAAATAAAATCATGCACTCCAGCCATTTTGGCGGCTTTCAAAATCATTTCATCGTCAGCCTGAGGATGACCCATGGTAATATTCTGGCGAACAGTTCCCTGGAATAGAGTTACATCCTGCATAACGCTTCCCACCGAACGTCGGATGTCAGACGGATCGATTTGCCGTATATCTGTCCCGTCGATTAGAACTGCCCCCTCGTCAGGTTCATAAAGGTTGATCAGCAGGCGGGAAATAGTTGTTTTTCCAGATCCAACGGGGCCAATGATCGCAACTTTTTCACCAGGTCGGATTTTGAAAGAGACGTTGGATAGTGCTGGAAGTTCTGTTCCAGGGTACTTGAAGGTCACGTCTTTAAATTCGATTTCACCATGGATGTTCGGGCGGCTGAGTTGTCGTTTTTCGGCCGCTCTTTCAACAGGTAAAGCCATGATTTGGTTGAGGCCTTTAAGGGCAACCATCGCTTGGTTCAGTCTGGTCAGCAATGCCGCAATTTGACCAAGTGGTGCCATTGTCCGACCTGTCAAAATCGTGGAGGCGATAAGGGCACCAATTGTAATCGTGCTATCTGGTTGTGACATCAGATAAACACCGTAAACGACCACGAATACGGTGACTAACTGCATAGCCGCAGCGGACAGATTAATACCAAGTGTCGCAAAAAAGCGGGAAACAACGCTGGTTTTAGCTGTCTGGCCAACGAACCGTTCCCACTCTTTTTGCATATGCCCTTCGACACCAAGACTTTTCACCGTGTCCAGGGCCGAAATGGTTTCAATGATGACACCGTGTTTTTGAGAACTTTCTTCTGTATTTTTGGCAACAGAACGACGCATTGGCCATTGCAGTAGCAAGCCGATTAGAATGACAACAGGAACGGCTATTGCCGGAACGATGGCTATTGGGCCCCCGATCAGGTAGATTATGAAAAGAAATACCCCAAGAAACGGTAGGTCGACCAAGGCGGTAACTGTTGCAGAGGTGAAGAAATCCCTCAGGGTTTCAAATTCTCGCAAGTGGTTTGCAAATGCACCAGCGGATTGCGGCCTCGCCTTGACCTGAATGTTGAGGACTTGTTCAAAGATACGACTGGATAAAAGCACATCTGCCCGCTTACCCGCATTGTCGACAAAATAAGCCCTTAGCGTTTTTAACAGTAGATCGAAGCAGATTACGGTGATTACACCGAATGCCAAGACAGAGAGTGTCTCAAGTGCTTTGTTAGGCACTACCCGATCGTAAACATTCATGATGAAAAGGGGACTTGCGATGGCAAAACTGTTGATCAAGAACGCTGCCAGGATGACTTGAGAGTAGGTTGGCCAAAACTGCCACATGGTTCCCCAGAACCAGGACCCTTTGCGCTGATAAAGCTTTTCATCCCTCTCAATGCGGAACTGGAAGTTTGGCCGGACAAAAATGGCATAACCGGCATACAAATTTTCCAAATCTTTCAAAGGGATTGACTGATGCCCTTCCCCTGTTTCCGGGAAAATTACTTCCGCTTCGGTATCTGTTTTTTTAAGAAGGACGCAAGCTTTGCGATCTTTAAGCAACAGGACGCTAGGCAAAACAACTGAGGGTATTTTTTCCAGTTTTCTGTTTGTAATCCGGGCGCTTATCCGAACGCGTTCCGCGGCTCGGACGAACAGATTTGGCGTTAGGCGGTTATCTTCAAGCGGCAGCCCGTAAACAAGTGCATCTTCTGTGCGAGGATCTTCAAAGAGTTTGGTGAGTGCAACAAGACATCCGAGCAAAGGATCGCTATCAGTTCGTTTGATATCAGATAAGCGGATATCCCAATCATCCTCGTCATTATCCGCGGAAGATGCTTGAGCCTTATCAGTATTCTCTTTGTCCAGAGAAGGCTTCGGACCTTCTGAGATTGATCGCAATCTTTCCGTTGTTGATAGATCGATAGCGCTCGGTTCGTCAGAAACCCCTCCCGCCATCGTGCGCTTATCTGTCATTCTATGTTCCATATCCCGACATAAGTTCAATTGAGGTCTCTAGAAGAATACTACCCAATTGAATATTCTGTCCGTTTATTAGATCCTGATTTCAAAAGGCCAATGTAGACCCAAGAGTTCAGGAATTCCCCCTCTACAATTCACGTCGCTTCCGTTTGAATGATATACACTCATGGTTGCATTCGACAGCTATATAGAAAGCGATTTTAGTGAAAAACATGTTAACAAAATGAATTCTGACAAAATATTAGATGTGAGCAAGCGGGAATTCCAAATTATGGTTAATATGTTTGAGGGCCTTCTCTGGGATCAATGTGACGCCTACGATCAAATTTACGACCCAAAGAACCTGACAAGCTAAGAAAATCAGATATTTATGATCACATTATATTTGGTTACTCGTCTACTACCGTAAATACTCAACCGATTTGGCCGAATCCAATAGATTTTAAAACAGGTGATGAGCTTTATTACTTGAATCTCAGCTAGTTGCTACGCTTTTTGGAATAATTGGTTTGATTAAATCGTTGCAAAAAAAACACAAAATCGCTTGTCACGAGATTTAATCTTAAGGGGGTAAGGTCACTGTTGCCTATATTTGATTACATACGATACTATCCCGACAATAAATATACCGTGCGCGAAGCTTTCTTTACGCTTTTTTAAAGGGAGTCAGGTGACATGCTTGTGTTTTTGATAAAAGACTTGTTTGTAGCAGGGTACAGTCTTGGAAAGTCCAATTTGATTGGGAGAGGGGCATGAATTCCATTTTGAGCTCTATGAGTGCTCGAAAAGTTTTAACAACAAGTGTGATGGCAGCCATTCTCGCCAGTACCAGTGTTGTTTCTCCAGTACTTGCTGCATCTTTGAAGGATGCAGTCCAAATTACAGTCAACAGTTACCCTGAAATAGGTGAAGCAGCA
Source organism: Sneathiella limimaris (assembly GCF_012932565.1). Taxonomy (NCBI): domain Bacteria; kingdom Pseudomonadati; phylum Pseudomonadota; class Alphaproteobacteria; order Sneathiellales; family Sneathiellaceae; genus Sneathiella; species Sneathiella limimaris. The sequence goes on along the minus strand of NZ_JABBYJ010000003.1, from coordinate 215,526 downwards.
GCGAACCGCCGGGCAATTGATCAGGAACTGGAACAAGCTCACGGCCTTTATTATCCTTCCGTTGATTTGGCGTTAGGTGGGGGTAAAGAGTGGACAGATACGGTTACAATTGATGACCAGTGGCTGACCCGGACCGAAAGCAGCCTATCTGTTTCCCAAACTCTTTTCGATGGCGGCGCACGCTCTTCAGAAGTTGATCGTCAGTCGAGCCGAGTTGACGGTGCAGCTTATAGGGTTCGTGAGCGGGCTGAAGCAATTGGTTTGGATGCCGTTCAAGCATATCTCGATGTGTTAAGAAATCGGGAGATTGTCAGTCTCGCTCAAGAGAATCTGGAAATCCACAAACGGACTCTTGCTGAAATTACTGATCGGGTCGATGCGGGGCAAAGTGGCGTTGGTGATGTGCAACAAACTGATGCGCGTGTTGCCGCAGCTGAAGCCACCCTTGCAGAAACACTTCGTCAGCTGGATAATTCAGAAATCGCGTATCGTCGGTTGGTTGGTGAATCTCCAAACGATATGACGCAGCCTGAATTTAATGACGGCGTTCTTCCTGAAAACCTGGAAGATATCGTATCGATTGGCTTGGAGAGCAATCCAGACATTCGCTTTGCAAAAGCAGACGTGAAGACAGCTGATGCGGAAATTCGTGCTGCGGAAGCAAACTTCTACCCAACTGTTGCGCTTGAGCTTGATGCAAGCGCTGATCACGACATTGATGGCGTTAAGGGCCACAATGATGATTTTACCGCCATGCTGCGTCTTAGATATAACCTTTACAGAGGTGGCATTGATATCGGTCGCCAGCAGGAAGCTGTCGAAAGAAGTGCGGAAAGTAAACAGCGTCAGGCTCGTTTTGAACGGTTGGTTGAAGAAGAAATTCGTCAGAGTTGGAGTATTCTAGCCCGTTCTAAAGCGCGTGCAGCCGCTCTCGGTGATCAGGTTGTAGCAAATGGACAAGTCGCTTCAACATATCGTCAAGAGTTTCAGATTGGTCAGCGGGATCTTCTGGACATGCTGGATGCTGATAATGAGCTTTTTAACTCACGGACAGCTTTAGCTACTGTTGAATATGCAGTCTTGTTCTCTAAGTACCGTTTGCTTGCGACAATGGGACGCTTGAACAGCACACTTGGAGTAGTGTTGCCAGAGGAAGCTCTTCCAAGCAACGACTAATCGCTCAGTTCAATGAGTTAAAAAAACCCGCCATTCGGCGGGTTTTTTGTTTGGAACTATTAAGAAGGCTTATATCGCCACCAGCCGTTTTCATTCAGGGCGTAGATTGGCCGATAATGCCGAATTCTTTTGGCATCGATCACAAGCCCGATTTGGTTGTCCAAAACCATTTTCTTTTCTTCGAACTTGACAGTTAAGATGGCGTGAGCGATGCGCAAATTCATGTCCTGAAGAACTACAATCTTCATGTCATCTGCATCCCACCCCAGAGCCCGAAGCGTAAAGTATTTTACAATCGCATAATCTTCACAGTCACCAAACTTGGCGAAGAACTCTTTGGGGATTTCCCAATAGTCTTTGATTCCCCAGTTAATGGGGTCAAGAACATATCGGTATAGATTGAGATATGAATTTACTTTGGTAAGTTGATACTTTTTTGGCTCATCTTTCAGTTGGTCGATCAGCTCTTTCCATTTGTCATAAGCGCAGGCATTTAATTGCCCATTTCCACATGGGCCAGGTTCGTTTTTATAAGTATTGAGTACTTTGCGCCACTTAGGGAAGGGTTTTAGGTCTGTGTGTGTATAGGCTTTGAAGCCGAAAATATCTGGGCTTTCGGAAAAAGCGGCAGTCGGCGAGGAAATGAGGCACCCCAAAACAAGAGATGTTCTAAGTAATGTTTTCATAGCAGTTACAAGTTAGGGTCAAATGCTATTCTCATCAAAAGCCGAACTAAAACCAGGTATCTTTTAGCAATGGTCACTTAAAAAGGTAAATAACCATTAACTCTCTATTCAAAAAATTATGAAATTATTGTGAGTTAAAAGCTAACTCGTTACAATAAATAAATTTTTGACGACGGGCGTCAACGAGACAGGAAGCAGATATGTCGGATATCAAAGAAGAAATCAGCACGACAAAACGAACCCATAAAGTCATTGGTTTCGCGATTTTTCTGCTTTTGGTTGTCGTGATTGGAGGTATTTGGGGAACGATTACCTTTGTAAATCAGCAGAGGGAACGGGATCTTCAGAACTGGGAAATCCGTTTGGGAATAGTCGCCGATAGCCGGTTAGCGAGCGTTGAGGAATGGCTGGCAAAGCAAAAGGAGGCTATTATTTCGCTAGCCGAGAACGAGAGTTTGCAAGTTTACCTAACACAGCTGGTCATTGATACAGAGGACAACGGAACCCGAATTGAGGAAGTGCCCGAGGCTGGTTATCTTACGAACTTGCTAAATAACCATGCCGTCATTAGCGGTTTCTGGGAAGCCCCAGAACCTGAAATTAGGGCGAATGTTGCAAGGCCAGGCAGGGCGGGAATTGCCCTGATGGATGCGACAGGGAAGCTTCTTGTTTCCAGCGGAAATATGCCGCCTATGACACCAGAAATACGGGCCGCAATGGCACAGGCTGATAGTGGTGTTTCTGCTGTTATCGACTTATATGAAGGGCTCGATGGTGAGCCAATTATGGGCTTTGTTCATCCGGTTTACGCAATTCAGCAAGATGGTGACGCAGAAAATATCATTGGGTTCATTGTTGGTGTTCGAACTGTAGCAAAATCTTTGTTCCCGAGACTTTATCAACCGGGAGAAACTCATCAAACGAGTGAAACCTACTTGGTCCGCAAGAATGGAAATTTAACAGAGTATATTTCTCCTCTTGCTGATGGAACCGGTCCACTTAAACGTAGGTTGACGACCGATGAGAGCCGCGCGGCTTCCTTTGTCATTGAGAACCCCGGCGCGTTTGGACGAAAGCAAAATTATCTTGCTGATGAAGTTCTGGTGACCGGCCGAGCTGTAACAGGGGCGCCTTGGTTCTTAGTCAGAAGTATCACGACATTTGAGGCACTTTCAGAATCTCAGGACCGTCTGAATACGATGCTCGGCGTTTTTCTGTTGCTAATTCTTGGTGTGACTGGAACGGTTGTGGCGGTCTGGAGACATGGAACCTCAATAAGGGCGGCTGAGCTTGCGGAAAAATACAAGAAGACAGCCGATAGTCTTCAGGAACAGTCTAATTTTTTGAATGTGGTTACAGATAGCCAGCCCACAGGTATCGCTGTTTTTAGTGATAAAAACCGGTTTACTTTTGCAAATAAGGTTGCTGCAGACGCTGTTGAGATGCCTAAGGACGCTGTTGTCGGACGGCGAATAACGACTGTCTATCCTCCAGTTGTGGCGGAACAGATACAGAAGCTATTGCACCAGGCCGGAGAAAATAACCAGAATACCAGTGAACTCATAGAGGTCCCCCAAGGCGAGGAGGATCATATCTGGAAATCTGACATTATTCCGCTCGGAGCGAATAAGGATCAGGTTAATAGTTTTCTTGCTGTTTTTCAGGATATTACTGACGTTGTCACGGAAAGAGAGCAACGAGAAGCTGTTCTTCGGAACCTGGTAACGACATTAGTAGCCTTTTTGGACCGTCGAGATCCCTATTCGGCTAATCAGTCCTCACGCGTGGCAGAGGTTGGTGTTGCTATAGCCGAAGAACTGGGAAGCACGGAACGTGTCATTCGAACCGTGGATATCGCAGGAAATCTCATGAATCTGGGTAAAATTCTTGTGCCTACAGAAATTCTGACCAAGGCCGGAAATCTGACTACAGAAGAAATGGAAATTGTCCGCGATAGTCTTTTTGCGAGCGCCGATCTCTTGGAAGAGGTGAAATTTAACCTTCCTGTCGCAGAGACACTTCGTCAGTTGCAGGAGCATTGGGACGGTACAGGTAAACCGCGCGGCTTGAAAGAAACGGCAATTAATGAGGCTGCTCGAATTATTATGGTTGCAAACGCGTTTGTCGGAATGGTTAGCCCCCGTGCATATCGTGATGCATTTGATTTTAGCAAGGCGGTAGGAATTCTGATGGAAGATGCCGATAAGCGCTATGATCGGCGGCCCATTAGTGCATTAATCAATTATCTTGATAATCGTGGGGGGCGTGACCGCTGGGCACATTATTCCAACCCACCGGAAGCAAATTAATCCTGATTGAGTGCGATTTAAACTAGATGACAGGTCCTGCCTGAAGTGCTGCGGGGCCTGTGAGGATAAGCTTTACTAACTCACTCTGGCGGCTTGTGTCCGTTTTCCGGAATATTTGCCGAAGTTGAGATCGAACGGTGTGCATGCTGACACCCCATTCTTCAGCAAGATCATCAAGCTTATTTCCATTCGTGAGGCCAAGCGCAAGCCGACCTTCCGCGGGTGTCAGAGCATATAGCCTGCAGATGGTATCAATTGAGAGCTCTACCGCCTCACTAGGATCGGAGATAAAGAGAACAGCTCCTTTTCCGGCAACGCCTGTACCGATTGGGGCGACCATGACTGTGAGGGCGGTATCACTCTCTTCTCTTGAAACTGACATGGCAAATTCACCTTCAGCGTTTTCACCAACAGCCGACAAAGCATTACCAAGAAGTTCAGTGAGTTGTTTATTTTCTTTACTGTTGCTGGCGCGGCAGACGCGATTGTTATCCAGCAATAGACCATCCTGACGGTCAAGAAAGGCTTTCGCTTTACCGTTCATGAAAAGTACTCTGGAGGCCGCTGTTACTAGAATGACCCCAAGTGGTAATCTGTTCAATACTGCAGTCGCAGATTCAAGAAGGGGAGTGGTATCGGGGGTGCGCCCTTGACCTTTTTGCCGTTCAATTGCACTAACCAAATTTCGGGCAAGACCGTTTGCCGTTAGTTGATTACGGATCAAGTAATCTTGGGCACCGTTTCGGATTGCAAATTTACCAATGTTCTCTTCATCGTCTGTCAAAAGGACAACGGGGACTTCAGGAAAAACAGAGCGAAGCGCTTTCAACGTTTCGAAATCAGCGTCCCCTGTGCTGTCGGCGTCCAGGAGCAGGACATCAGCACCGGCAATACTGCGTTGGTTTAGAACTGCATCTGCCTCCGGGATATGCATCAACTCAAGTACTGGCTTTGTCACATTTGAAATTAGCCAGCTCAACTGCTGCGCATCACCTTCTTTTCTTCCAATGAAAAGAATTTTACAGGTCGGTGCATCGTTCATCTGGCGTTAAAGCTCCAAAATCCTCTATAACAGTTTTGCTCATTCTGATGGAGGGGTGATCGAAACGGCAAGTCGTCTCAGTAAGACGAGCCTGTCATTATTGTATCCTCCCATTAAGCGCTGTCTTTTCAGCTATATCCGAAGCTACTGGATGAATAGTAACAAAATCGTTTCTTTTTAACGCTGAGTCTTTAAAAAGTTATCGGTTGTGACCAATAGGCCATATAAACCGTGAGGTTGAAACAAGGTTGTGAAGCATCATCAGTATATTGCCTTTAATAAGCCCTATGGTGTGTTGAGTCAGTTCACCAGTGAAGGGGGACATCCGGGATTAAAAGGCTTTAATTTACCGCCCGAAGTCTATCCAGTTGGTCGCTTGGATAGGGATAGCGAGGGACTACTTCTGCTCAGTAATGATGGAAAGTTTATAAAGCGCTTGTTGGATCCAAAATTTAGGCATCCACGGACTTATTGGGTTCAGGTGGAAGGTGAGCCATCCGAGGGCACACTGCAGATTCTTCGGTCTGGTGTTGATATAAAAGGGTATCGAACGAAATCCTGCGATGCCAGTATACTGGACCCGCAACCTGAAGTTCCGGAGAGAGATCCTCCTGTTAGATTTAGAAAAACTGTGCCGACAACATGGATTGAATTGACCTTGAGGGAAGGAAAAAATCGGCAGGTCCGTCGGATGACAGCAGCCGTTGGGCATCCAACTCTAAGGTTGATCCGAAAAAAAATAGGATTATTGGAGTTGTCAAATCTTGCAGAAGGGGCTTATCTAGAGGTGCGAAAAGAGGATATCCTGCCAAGGTGATGGATGGAGTGGAGTTTGGCGGATACCCTCTTTTGCAATTGGGACCTTAATCCCAATATTCTGTTCGTCAGCTCAACTTAATGAGCAAACATGATTGGTGCTGTCATATGGTTAAGAATTTCTTGTGTCGCGCCACCCAGGATCATTTCCCGGATACGGCTGTGACCATAAGCTCCCATTACAAGCATATCGGCATTTAGATCAACAAGTGTGTCGAGCAAGGCGTTCCCAACACCAATGTCTTTCCAGTGCCCCACCTTCATTGTCGCATCAACACCATGGCGTTTTAGATGAGCAATGATAGAAGCGTTTTCATTTGTCTCATCCCTGTCCGGATTAACGCTTAGCAGGGTAACCTTTTCTGCTTTCTGTAAAAACGGAAGGGCATAATGCACAGCCTTTGCAGCTTCCCGCGTATTATTCCATCCGACTAACACGTGCTTGCCAAAGGTTGAAAAATTGCCAGCATAAGGCACGGTGAGAACAGGTTGCGGACAGGTGACCACAAGCTCATCAGCAAGATACTGGTACTGAGATGCCTTTTCATCATCTGAATCGACCTGACCGATCACAACAAGATCTACAGCCAGAGCATGCTTGTTGATAATATCGAGGGCATACCCCTCTTCGATAACAGTCTCAAGAGGCACGTCAACTTTCGCAGCTGCATCCTTGACCTTTGCAACAGCCTCTTCCGCTGCCTTTGTTTCGACCGCTCGGGTTTGCTCGATCAATTCAGGTGGGATATAGCCCATAAACGAGGTGGGAGGGGTTGCTGGAAGAACAGAATAGACTGCCTTGATTGAAGCCCCATTTTCAGTCGCGAGACCTAAGGCCACAGACACTGATTTTTCCAAAGCGTCCGTATTTGTCAAATGTAGTAGGATAGATTTGATTGTCATTGTTCCACTCCTCTTATTTTCCGATCCAATGTGACCACTGTAATAGGTCAATTCCCGTTTTGAATTGATCTCAAGCAATTGGGTTATTATTTTTTATGCAATTCACACGATAAAATGAAAATCGGATTGTTCAAGGCTGGATCTATCCAGAAGGGAAATATTATGGAAGCTCTTGAAGCGCTGCTTAGTCGGAAATCAACTCCACGTCTTTCTGAGCCTGGTCCTGATCAGCAGCAGCTTGAGATATTATTAAGGGCTGCGGTCCGTGCGCCAGATCATGCGGCCTTAAGACCGTGGCAATTTATTGTGTTTGAAGGTAAAGGGCTTGATGATTTAGGTCAGATTTTTTCTGATGCTCTGGCGAGAAAGGATCCGGAAACCTCGGAAGCTGCTCTTGAAAAAGCAAAAAGCCGACCTCATCGGGCTCCAATGATCATCGCAGTCGTGGCTAAAGTGAGCGAGCATCCGAAAGTTCCCGTGATAGAGCAGGTATTATCTGCAGGTTCTGCTGCACAAAATATTCTTTTGGCGGCTCACGCAATGGGTCTAGCGGGTATTTGGCGAACAGGAGATCCTTGTTTCGACCCGTATGTGCGGGAGAGGCTGGGTGCTTCCGGCGATGATCAAATAGTGGGGTTTTTGTATCTTGGAACAGCGTCTGCTGTGCCTCCTGTACCAGAGCTTGAAGTTTCTGACTTCCTCAAAGTCTGGGGAAAATAAGATAAATTCAGGCTAGCTTTGGGTAGCTATTGCTAAGTATGCGGGGCATTTGATATTGTCGTTCCCGAAAATAATGATTACATCCCAAGAAATAGAGACTGGAGTTTTTTGTGACTGACTTTAAAAAAATAGCCATGGGTTTGATGTTATCCCTTGGGCTTGCTATGGCTTCTTATGGAACAACGCCAGCTAGCGCCCAAGAACAAATCCCTGTCGCAAAAGCAGCAGTCGTTGATGTAAATAAAGTCCTCGTGTCTTCCAATGCCTGGAAAGAGGCAGAAGACAAAATGAAGCAGCAAATCCAGTCAGTTCGGGATCAAATTGAACAACGCAATAATTCTCTCAAAGAGAAAGCAGAGGAGTTAAAGCGTCAGCAGGCAATTTTGGCGCCTGAAGTGTTTCAGCAAAAAGCAGCCGCCCTTCAGCAGGAGCAGCGTCAGTTGCAACGTGAAATGCAGGTGACTAACGGTAAACTTAACGAGACCCTTCAGAACGTTCGGGGGCAGTTGAAATCTTTGATTGTGAAAATTGCGGTTGATGTCGCTTCAAAAAAAGGGATGAACATCGGCTTTGACAAAGCTAATGTGATCTTTTTCAAAGACAGCATTGATATCACAGACAGTGTGCTGACTGAGTTCAACGCGGCGAAAATTGAAATCTCGACCGAGCCTGTGAAACAAAACTAAATCATTGGCCGCTTATATCTGAGTGAGGAGTTTTTCTTTCAACTCCTCGTCACAAAAGGCACTTTGGATTGCATTTCTGGTGATTTGTTTGAGGTCTTCCTCTGTCCAATTAAAAGCTGCTGCGGTTCGATCATATTCACGCCCAACAGAGGTAGCAAAAAAAGGTGGATCGTCTGAACTGAGGGTGATCAGACATCCAGCTTCCTTCAATTGATTGACGGGATGTGATTGGTAATCAACATAAAGACCGGTTGATATATTGCTCCCAGGGCAAACCTCAAGCGGGATCTGGCGCTCTGCTAGCTCTTTAACCAAATCCGGGTCCTCGATTGAGCGAACACCGTGACCAATCCGCTTGACAGGCAAGTGATCCAAAGTTGCGCGGATGCTTTCCGGTCCCCCAAATTCTCCTGCATGATTGGTGGTGGCGATACCCGCCTGATCGATCAGATCAAAAGCGGGCTTAAAGTCTGCAGGGTGATACTTTGCTTCATCACCGCCCATTCCAAATCCAACGACGTATGGGTGCGGGTTCTGAAGCACTTGTTCAGCAACAGAGAGAGCTTTTTCAGGACCAAGATGACGAACACAAGTGACAATTATTCGGCACTCGATACCGAAATCACGTCTTGCTTCATCAATACCGGCAATAATTCCGTCTAGGTGATGCTGATAACTCATGCCAGCGGTTGCGGCATGATCTGGTGAAGAGAATGTCTCGACATATATTACGTCTTCAGTCGCACACCGCTTTAAATAATCATAAGTTACGAGGCGATAGTCCTCGGCTGACCGAATGGCCGCTGCCGCCTTATCGTAGCAGTTCAGAAAATCCCAAAAATCCTTCCATTTATACTCACCGTCTGACGCGAAGGTGGAGGGGTCTAGTTCCGCTCCGTTCCGATTGGCCAGTTCCCGGACCAATGCTGGAGTGGCAGATCCTTCAAGATGTAAATGAAGTTCAGCTTTTTTGACCATAGTGGTTATTCCAGAAAACTCGTGCCATGTTTAAGGGGTGATAAACCCAAATGCATGGCTATGGATTGCCCGATATCTGCAAAAGTATCTCTTTCGCCAAGGTTTCGAGCAGGCATTGATTTCGAGTAGGCTATGACAGGAACGACTTCACGAGTGTGATCTGAGCCCGGCCATGTTGGATCGCATCCATGATCAGCAGATAGGATTAAAAGGTCATCTGGCTGCATACGGTTTTCAATTTTAGGCAGGCGGGCATCAAATTCCTCAAGCGCTTGCGCATAACCGGCAACATTGCGTCGGTGGCCAAAGGACTGATCAAAGTCCACAAGATTTGTGAAAATCAAGGCTCCATCTTTCGCTCGGTCCATCGCCTCAAGCGTCGCATCAACAAGCGCCATGTTACCCGAGGCCTTTACAATCTCACCGGTTCCCCGATGGGCAAATATATCGCCAATTTTTCCAACAGATATGACTTCATGCCCAGTTTCTGTTAAGCGGTCCAGAAGGGTGGGCTCTGCAGGAGGAACAGCCAGATCTTTGCGGTTCGCGGTCCGTTCATAGTGCCCTGATGTACCTGTAAAGGGTCTGGCGATGACCCTGCCGATTTCAAGATCATCAACAAGTTTTCGGGCTTCGTTACAAAGATCATAAAGGCGCTGCAGGCCAAAACTTTCCTCGTGTGCTGCAATTTGAAGAACACTGTCAGCGGAAGTATAGAAAATCGGTTTGCCGGTTTTCACATGCTCATCACCTAGGCGCTCTATGATTTCAGTGCCAGAGGCGTGACAATTTCCAAGGATACCAGGCAGGTTGCATTTCTGTATTAAGGCATCGGTTAATTCTGTAGGGAAACAAGGAACGGTTTTGGGAAAATAGCCCCAATCAAACATCACCGGAAAACCAGCCATTTCCCAATGTCCGGATGGGGTGTCTTTTCCCTTACTTTTTTCTTGAGCATATCCATAAAGACCTTGGACATTATTTTCCAAAGCCTTTCCGTTCTTTTTCATCTGATGTGCAGCAAATAAACCAAGCCGCTCCAGATTTGGAAGATTTAGAGGGCCTTGACGTTCCTCATTGTCAGCTTTTCCATTGTCGGCGGCTTCAATGATATGGCCAAAAGTATCAGCACCCTCGTCACCAAAGGTCTTGGCATCCCTTGCTGCTCCTAGACCAAAGCTGTCCAAAACGATCAAAATCGCGCGACTCATAGATCCTCCAGCGTTAGTTTGCGTTTGACCACAGGACGCTTTGCAGGGGCTTCATCGGAGAGAGTTATGGCAGATAATATTCTTTTCTCCGCTCTGTCTGCAGCATCTTGGCTTCTTGCAATGATGGTTGCGACCGGTGCTCGCGGCCCTGTTTTGTCGCCAATGCCTTTGATATTGGTAAGTCCAACGCTGTAATCAATGGCGTCAGTGGCCTTGTGTCGGCCACCGCCAAGGTCCATTACAGCAACGCCCATGGCGCGTGTATCCATTGCGCTGATGAAGCCTCGTTTGGGGGCTATGACATCCTTTTTGATTGGGGCAAGAGGGAGATGTTTGTCCGGGTTAGTCATCAAATCTTTTGGGCCACCAAGAGCCGCGATCATTTGTGCAAATCTTTCTGCGGCACTGCCACTTTTCAATGCACCATGCACAGCAAGAGGAGCTGTAGTCTCATCGGCAATCCCTGTAATGATAAGCATTTCGGAGCACAGGGCTGTTACGACCTCCAGCAATCGTGGATCCTGATGATTACCCATCAGAAAATCAATTGTTTCACGCACCTCAATTGCGTTGCCTGCCGTCGTTCCCAGAACCTGGTTCATGTCTGTCAGTAGGGCCGTGGTTGGCATTCCTGCGCCATTTGCAACGGAGACAATACTCTTTGCCAGTTCTTCAGCGTCTTCATACTCTGTTTTGAATGCACCGGAGCCATATTTGACATCCATGACTAGGGCATCAAGGCCAGCCGCCAGTTTTTTGGACAGAATGGATGCAGTGATCAGCGCAATACTTTCGACAGTGGCAGTCACATCGCGCGTCGCATAAAAGCGACGATCTGCGGGCGCGAGATCTGATGTTTGACCAATGATCGCACAGCCAACAGTTTTCACAACTTTGGTAAGCAAGGTTTGATCTGGGGCTGTATTATATCCGGGCACACTGTCCAGTTTATCTAGTGTGCCCCCTGTATGACCAAGCCCTCGTCCTGAAATCATAGGAACAGCGCCGCCGCAAGCCGCTACGATAGGGGCGAGCATCAGGCTGACTTTGTCCCCCACGCCACCGGTGGAGTGCTTATCCACAACCGGGCGCCCGAGGTCAGCCTTTGTCCAGTCCATTACATCGCCAGACATAACCATGGCCTTCGTTAGCCAGATCCGTTCCTGCATGGGCATATCGCGGAAAAACACTGCCATTGCAAAAGCCGCAATTTGGCCCTCACTGATGCTGTTATCTGTAATCCCACGGACCATAAACTGAATTTCAGCTTCGGTTAAGGGCTGCCCATCCCGCTTTTTCCGGATGATTTCCTGAGGGAAAAAATCTTCAGACATGGAGCTTATTCTCCGTAAGGGATCCAGATATTTTTGATCTGCGTCGCATGATGCAGGAATTCGCGGCCTTCACCTTGCTCCCGATTAAACCAATCTCGGGCTTTGCCATTGCTGACCCAAGTCCGCTTCATGTTGCCAATGGAAGCTGCTTCAACCATCTGACAACCTTCTTTAGGGCCAAAATACCAAACGGCTTTGACATCATCATGATCTGCCAGTGTCTTGGCCAATTCATCCCGGTAGCCGGTGATAATATTAAAACTACCGCCAGGAACATCTGAGGTTTCCAGAACCTGGTATAAATCGGTTGCAATCAGTGGGTAGGCTTCAGAAGCAATGAGAACAATTCGGTTCCCCATTGCCAGAGCAGGCGCTGCCAGAGAGATCATGGACAGTAAAGGGTTTTCGTCAGGGCAGACAATGCCAATGGTTCCCAACGCCTCCTTCATGGCGAGGGTAACGCCTCGCATGGGCGGTGTGTGGATTTGTCCTTCAAATTTGTCGGCCCAGGCGCCATAGGTGAAGAGACGGCTAATGGCAGCATCGACCTCAGCTTCGGCTTGTTTTTTGGTAACACCCGTTAGGTTGACTAAACGCGATGAGAATTCTTCACGCCGAATATCGAGGTTCTCCGCCAGATAATAGAGAACTTGCGCCCGTCCATGGGCTGAGTTTGAAGTCCAACCCGTATTTTTTCGCGCAGCTTCTACAGCGTTGCGAACATCTTTTCGATTGCCATGGCCAACTTCAGCAATCTTCTCTCCTTTTGCGTTGGATACAGACAGACTGTAACCGCTGTCCGGACGAGCTTGCTTGCCACCGATATAGAGTTTTGGCGTTCGGTCTATTTGTATTGAGCCAGCTGAACTTTGGCTAGCTGATGCTTTGATTGCCTTCTGTTTGGGTAGGCCGGACAGGAATGCGGGTTTCAGAACCTCCAGCATGCCTTCACGGCCACCTTCACGACCGTAACCAGATTCCCTGTTACCACCAAAACCACAAGCAGCATCAAATTGATTGGTGCTGTTGATCCACACAACACCGCAATCCAGTTTTGGCGCTACATCCAATGCAAGATTGATACTTTCGCTCCAAATCGAAGCGGCCAGGCCATATCGTGTATTATTGGCAATCTTGATCGCCTCGTCAGGTGTTCTGAAGGTCATGGCGACAACAACAGGACCAAAGATTTCCTCCTGGGCAATTACACATGCCGGCTCCACGTCAGTGAAGAGGCTAGGGGGGTAGAAAGACCCTTCTTTTGGCGCTGCCCAACTGGGTTGCCAGAGGACGGCACCCTCTGATTGCCCTTGAGTAACCAGCTCTTCAATCCGGGCCAATTGGACTGGAGAGACAATTGCGCCCATATCAATGCATTTGTCCAGCGGATCGCCAAGTCGCAGTTTTTCCATTCGCGCTTTGAGTTTCTCTATAAAGCGATCATGAATGCCTTCTTGAACCAGAAGCCGAGAGCCTGCACAGCATACCTGCCCCTGATTGAACCAGATGGCATCAACCACACCTTCGACGGCACTATCCAGATCTGCATCTTCAAAGACAATAAAAGGAGACTTTCCGCCAAGCTCTAAGGTGAGGGATTTTTCACTCCCTGCTGTGGCTTCGCGAATTTTCCGGCCAACAGCGGTGGAGCCTGTAAATGCAATTTTATTTACATCTGGATGTTTGACGAATAGTTCCCCAGTTTGACCATCGCCGGTCACGATGTTGATTACTCCTGCAGGTAATCCAGCATCCTTGCAGATTTCGGCAAAGCAAAGAGCCGTGAGAGACGTATATTCGGCTGGTTTGAGGACGACTGTATTCCCGGCAGCAATAGCAGGTGCGATTTTCCACGCCAGCATCAAGAGAGGAAAGTTCCAAGGAATTATCTGCCCGATCACACCAAGCGGTTCCATGCCAGCAAATTCGGTTTCCTGAAGTTGCGCCCATCCTGCGTGATGGTAGAAATGTCTTGCGACAAGGGGAATGTCTATGTCACGGGTTTCCCTAACTGACTTTCCGTTATCCAATGTCTCAAGTACAGCAAGAAGGCGGGCATTTCGTTGAATGGCCCGTGCCAAACTATAAAGGTGGCGGGCTCGCTGATGACCTGAGAGCCCCGCCCAGTTTTTCTGGGCTTTACGCGCCGCCTTGACGGCTTTGTTCACATCCTCTTCACTCCCAGCCGCAATTTCGGCCAGTTTTTTGCCAGTAGCCGGATTAGCAGTTGTAAACCACTTGCCATTTGCAGGCTTTACCCATTTACCATCGACAAAGTGACTAAATCTGGCGTCTTTAGCTTTTAGCCAGTTCAGTGCTTCCTTATCGTTTTCGGGAGCAGGGCCATATTCCATAGTTTCAAAAATTCGATCAACGTTCATGTCCAAGTCCTCAACCCATTGGGTGACGGAAGTCTGCTGAATAGCGGCCCGTTACATAGTGTTCGAGTTGGCGTTCAATATCAGCGAGCAGGCTGGATGCCCCAATGCGGAAAAGGTCAGGCTGAAGCCAATCATTGCCCAACTCTTCTTTCATCAGGATTTGATAGTTCAGTACATCCTTGGCTGTGCTAATTCCGCCAGCAGGCTTGTATCCTATTTTGATCCCGGTCATTTCTTCATAAGCTCGGATTGCCCGTATCATAACAAGGCTGACGGGGAGTGTTGCGTTTACGCTTTCCTTGCCGGTGGAGGTTTTAATGAAATCGGCACCTGCCATCATGGCAATCATGCTGGCCTTGGCAACATTTCGGAGGGTAACTAGTTCGCCTGTTCCAAGGATTGCTTTTAGGTGGGCCTCTCCGCAGGCTTCCCGAAATATTTTGATTTCGTCATAAAGAGCCTGCCAATTACCGGTGAGGACATGGCCACGGGTAATGACAATGTCTATTTCTTTAGCACCAGCGGCAACAGACGCTTCTATTTCCTGAACCCGAAGATCAAAGGGGCTAAGTCCTGCAGGAAATCCGGTCGAGACAGCAGCGACAGGAATATTTGTCCCTTGTAAGGCTTCAACAGCAGTTTCCACCATCGTGTGGTAAACACATACAGCACCTGTTGTCAGGTGTTTATCCTGCATTCCAAGGGCATCGATCAGGTCGGGCCGCACAGGCTGGCGCGCCTTCGCACATAAGCGGCGGACACGACCAAGTGTATCATCACCACTCAATGTCGTCAGATCAATGCAGGAAATGGCTTTAAGAAGCCAAGCCGCCTGATATTCTTTTTTAACTGTTCGCCGTCCAGGTAGTGTATTCGCCCGGCGTTCGACAGCACTTAAATTCACATGGATGTCTTCAATCGCATCTAGTGAAAATGGCAATCCTGGGTTACGGTCGTGTGAGTGTTCGCTTGGATTTAATTTACTAATTGTTGCCATTGGAATCCTCTTTCAGATGTGCCTTCAAGAGTTCACGTTTCAGGGTTTCCAGAAAAATCGTTACGAGCTTTTCCAAATCGGATGCCGCCAGTTTTGCACATTCCAGGGTTTGTTCATGACTGAGAGTAGTTTTGCTCATTCCTGCAACAAGGTTTGTAATGTTGGAAATACCGGCAACCCGCATCCCACAATGTCGCGCGACAAGAACTTCTGGCGTTGTGGACATTCCAACCGCGTCCGCACCAAGTGTCTTGAAAGCTCTGATTTCAGCAGGAGTTTCAAAATTAGGGCCTGGATAGTGAAGGTAAACGCCTTCTGTGAGTTTGATATCCAGTTCTTTTGCGACCGCTTTGAGATGTTCACGCAACGTTGGATCATAAGCATCTTCCATCGAAAAGAAGCGGGGTCCGAACCGGTCGTCATTCTCACCAATCAAGGGATTGCGGGATGTAAAATTTATGTGGTCTGAAATTAGCATCAGGCTGCCCGGACCAACTTCCTCATGGAAACTGCCAGCAGCATTTGTGACGAGCAGAAATTCGACCCCAATCAGTTTCATTACGCGAATGGGGACCGCCAAATCCTGAGGATCTACGCCTTCGTAAAGGTGGATGCGGCCTTGCATACAGATAATAGGCATCCCGCCGAGGCGACCAAGGATCAATCGTCCTTGATGACCTTCAACTGAGGACTGTGGAAATTCTGGAATTTCCGAGAACTCAACCGATGCCACTTCATCGATTTGATCTGCAAGACCACCTAGCCCTGAACCCAGAATAATCCCAACTTTGGGGGAGAAACCGGGAGCTTTAGTCTTTAAAAATTCTGCGCCAATATGGGGATCTAGCGGCATTATTTTTCCTTGATATAGGGTTGTCCGATTGCTTTAGGTGGATGGGCCTTGCCTACGAAACCTGCGAGCAGCAATACGGTAAGGATATAGGGCAGGGCCTGAATAAATTGTACCGGAATAACGCCGATTACTGGTATTTCAACTCCTTGCAATCGTGCTTGTAATGCATCCGTAAAGGCAAAAAGCAGGCAGGCGAGCAAGGTCGGAACGGGTTTCCATTTTCCGAAAATCAGCGCAGCAAGGGCCAGATACCCCTTACCGGCCGTCATGTCGCGAATAAAACCGGCGCCATGTGCTGTTGATAAGTATGACCCAGCGATGCCGCATAGGAAACCAGTTACGGCCAAGGCTTTGTATCGCATCAACTCGACTGAAATACCTGCAGTATCAACCGCAGAGGGGTTTTCTCCCACAGCACGAACACGTAATCCAAAGCGCGTCCGATAGAGAACATAAGCAACAATAGGAACCGAAATTGCAGCCATATAAACAATGATATTATGCCCAGAAATTAGCTCCGAATAAATATGCCCAATAATCGGCACATCAGCTAGTGCGTCCGCAAAGGGAAGGGTGATTGAGGTGAAACGCTCATCACCGTTCAATGCGGGTGTTCGACCGCCGAGTTTAAACCAGGCAAAGCCAAGCGTAGGGGTTAGGCCAGCAACAACAATGTTGATTGCCATACCGGATACCACCTGATTTCCGTTATGTGTCACGCAGGCATAAGCATGCAGTGAAGACAGGGTCAGTGAAGCTAAGATACCAGCCCCAAGTCCTAGCCAAGCAGAGCCTGTTGTTGTGGCCACAGCAGCTGCAGCAAAAGCTGCACCTAACATTTTTCCTTCAAGGCCGATATCAACAATGCCTGAACGTTCGGAAAACATGCCAGCCATAGCAGCAAGAACCAGCGGTGTTGCAACTCGCAACGTTGCGTCAAATAAAAGGATCAGGACTTCAAACATTTCCATGAGTTAAGCCTCCACCCTGTTAGTTGCGGACTTTCGCTTGAAGAAGCCTTCAATTCTTGGCCGGAACATATTTTCAAGGGCGCCAGAGAAGAGAATAATCAGGCCTTGGATTACAATCACCATTTCCTTGTTGATGTTGCTCATTTCAAATGAAAGTTCTGTTCCGCCTTGATAAATTGCACCAAACAGCAGTGCGGCCATGAATATGCCAACAGGATGGTTCCGCCCCATCAGTGCAACAGCGATACCGACAAAACCATATCCGCCTGTAAAATCCATCAAGACCTTGTGATGCACGCCCAATAGTTCATTTACGGCGACAAAGCCAGCAAGGCCTCCTGAGATAACCATGGCCAGGATGATATTCTTGGAGGGAGAGATACCCGCATAATTGGCCGCATGTTCATTTTGACCGACAACCCTGATTTCATATCCCCAGCGGGTTTTCCATACGAAATAATAAAAAGCGACGCTAAGGAGCAGGGCGAGAATAAAGCTGAAATTTAAGGGACTATCCGCCATTCCAGTAAATTCAGGTGCTTGAACCAGCCAAGCATGCTCTGCAAACTCCCGGGTCTCAGGAGAGCCGCCAGCTTTCGGATTGATGAGCACTTCAACCAATAAGTAATTCATCACTGAAAAAGCGATGAAATTGAACATGATCGTGGTGATCACAATATGGCTACCGCGCTTGGCCTGCAAATAGGCAGGCACATAAGCCCAGCCTGCGCCAAATATTGCTGCCCCTAAAATGGCGAGGGGGATAACAGCCCAAAAAGGCAGAAAATCAAGGTACAACGCAGCTAACCCGAGGCCAAGGCCGCCAATGAAAGCTTGCCCTTCAGCGCCGATATTAAACAGGCCGCAATGAAATGCGATCGCCACTGCAAGCCCGGTAAAAATGAAATTGGTTGTGTAATATAGGGTATATCCAACAGCCTCTGGATAACCAAAAGCTCCATAAATCAAGACTTCTAAAGCCATGATCGGATCATCGCCAACAATCAGGATAACGATGCCTGAGATAACAAAGGCAGCAACCAAATTGACAAGAGGGATGAGGCCAAGATTGACCCACCCTGGAACTTTGGCTGGTGCTCCAAAACCCGCTTTTGACCCTGCCATTAGACGTTTGCCTCACTTACACTGGGGCTTGTATCATTGTCTTCGGCAATGCCAGCCATCATCAATCCTAGTTTTTGCTCAGTTGCGTCCTTGGCATCAAGTTCACCAACGATTGCTCCGTCAAACATCACGGCAATCCTATCGGAGAGCGACATCACCTCATCAATTTCAACAGACACGACGAGGATCGCTTTTCCCTGATCTCGCATGTGGATTAGTTGTTTATGAATGAACTCAATTGCTCCGATGTCGACGCCGCGGGTCGGTTGCCCAACCAATAAAACGTCAGGATCCTGCTCCATTTCACGAGCAAGAACCAGCTTTTGTTGGTTGCCACCTGAAAACCCGGATGCTTTAAGGGTTGGGTCCGGTGGGCGAACGTCGAATTTTTCAATATATTCTTCGCAAGTTGATACCATTTGTGCAGTATCAAGCGTTGTTCCTTTGTTAAACATCGGCAGATCATGATAGCCGAGGGCAGTGTTTTCATTCGCGCTGAATGATAAAACTAATCCCGCCTTGTGGCGGTCCTCAGGGACATGGCCTAAGCCAATTTTTCGAAGGTCACGGGCATTGAATTTCGCGTTGCCAACAAGTTCGTCCCCTTTGAAGATCACGCTGCCTGAAGTGGGTGATTTAATTCCGCCCAAAACTTCCAGGAGTTCAGATTGACCGTTCCCCGAAACACCTGCAATGCCGAGGATCTCCCCCGCTTTGAGGGATAAATTGATATTTTTTAGGCGCGCCACCCCGTCCTCATCGGCATAGTTCAGGTTTGAAACCTTCATGAGTTCCATGCCCGGTTTTGCTTCTTCTTTTTCGACACGAAGGAGAACAGTCCGGCCAACCATCAATTCAGCAAGCTTTTCTCTATCGGTGTCTTTGGTTGCCACGTGAGCCACCATCTCACCCCGTCTCATGACCGAAACATTGTCAGTAATTGCCATGATTTCGCGAAGTTTATGAGTGATCAGGATAACAGTTTTGCCCTGATCGCGAAGGGTGTTCAAAATTCGAAAGAGGTGATCTGCTTCCTGTGGTGTCAATACCCCGGTAGGCTCATCCAAAATCAGGATCTCAGCACCTCGGTACAAGGCTTTCAGGATTTCGACACGTTGACGGAGGCCAACCGGCAGGTCACCGACCAGGGCATCTACGTCAACTTCCAATGTATATTCTTTTTCAAGGCGTTCGAGTTCAGCTCTGGCCTTCTGCATGCCATCTGCCAGACGGTTGCCGCCTTCCACACCCAGGATAATATTCTCCAGAACGGTAAATGTATCGACCAGCATGAAATGCTGATGAACCATTCCGATTCCAGCTTGGATGGAGGCTTGGGGATTGTCTATTTCGCATTGCTCGCCATTCACATAAATTTCGCCTTCATCGGCTTCGTAGAAGCCATAGACGATGCTCATAAGCGTAGACTTGCCAGCGCCATTTTCGCCGATAATTCCATGAATGGTTCCACGGTCCACGGATAAGGAAATGTCCTTATTCGCATGGACCGTGCCGAACCATTTATTCACACGGCGCAATTCAAGCGCCGGGTTCGTTTTTGTCATTTTATAGTCTGGTTTTCTGTTACTGAGCCATGTAATCGGTGACTTTGATCTTGCCGGAAATAATGTCGGCTTTGGCAGCCTCTAATTTGGCAATCATGTCAGCTGTCAGAAGATCTTTGTTAAACTCGTCGACAGAGTAACCAACGCCGCCTTCTGCAAGACCCAGAATTTTGATGCCAGGCTTCCATGTACCGTTCTTGGCTGACATGAAAGCGTCTTGTACAGCAACGTCAACGCGCTTCAGCATTGAAGTCAGCATAGTGCCTGGCTGCAGGTAGTTTTGGTTGCTGTCAACGCCAATCGCCAGTTTGCCACTATCTTTAGCCGCCTGATAAACACCGATGCCTGTTCCACCAGCTGCTGCGTAAACCACATCAGCTCCACGGTCAAACTGGCTTTTTGCCAGCTCACCGCCTTTTGTTGGATCATTCCAAGCGGCAGGTGTTGTACCTGTCATGTTTTCAAACACTTCTGCATCAGAATTGGCATACATCACGCCTTCTTTGTAACCGAGTGCGAATTTCCGAATAAGAGGAATATCCATGCCGCCTACAAACCCGACTTTTCCTGTTTTACTGGCCATCGCTGCGGCCATGCCAACCAAGAAAGAGCCTTCATGTTCTTTAAAGATAACTGATTGCACATTTGGTAAATCGACAACCATGTCGATGATAGTGAATTTTGTGTCTGGGTTAGCTTTTGCGGCTTTTTCAACTGCAGAAGCCTGGGCGAAACCCATCGCGACTACAATGTCGGCACCTTTGCGAGCCATGCGTTTAGTTGCCTGCTCACGTTGGGAAACCTGGGTAACCTCAAACTCCATATACTCAATGCCGGTTTCTTTTTTGAAGGCTTCTGCCCCATTGTAACCAGCTTCGTTAAATGACTTGTCGAATTTACCACCCATGTCAAAGACGATAGCTGGCTTAAAGTCATCTGCTTGTGCGACGCCGGTCACTGCAAATACAGCTGCTGCAATTGCTGTGAGTTTGAGCTTTTTGAACATTCTAGACCTCTCCCTGTCCAAATATGATTGGTTCCTCTATGGTTGGCTCCTGCGGAAGAGCCAAACTTAAAATTTGACTAATTGGTCAGACTTTGTCGAGTCTTCATTTTGAGTATAAAAGGCAAAATCGCTTTGATATAGTTTTTTCACCTTAAGGTAGCGGTGTTTCTGCATTTTCTTTGCGAAGTAGCCCCTGCCTCTAAAATAGTAGGATACAAGAAGCGTAATGTCAGATTCTGAAACAGTCGTTATTGATTTAAAGGACCTTGTGCAGCAACATTTGGATGGTCGCAAGGGATTCGCCAACACTAAGAAACTCAGAAAAATGGGTTTGGAAAAGTATTGTGAATGGAAAGAAGGGGAACTTGCGAAACAGATCGCAGGTAGATCGGCTAAGCTTTAAGAGGCGATTTGTTTTGCGTGTCTTGAATGTATTGTTCTTGCTTGCACTGATAGTGTCAGCTGGGACGTTTTCGGCTCCCTCCTTTGTCGCTGCAAATCCTAAAACTGTTTTGATTTTGTCTGAACCTAACAGTCAAGGGAGCGGTATTTCAGAAATTCTGTTCACAACCGTGGCTAAAAGAATTTCAACGCAACTGGAGCAGGCAGGCTATACAGCTGAACAGGCCGTGAGAGGCTCAGGTTTAACTGATCCCGAATTGCTAGCTGAGTTAAAAGCAGCGCGTGAGAAAGGTAAATTAGGTAGAGTAGCTGATTTTGTTGCCCTAATTCAAATCACAGCAAACACGATCCTTGAGGAAAAAGGCGCCCGTATTCGCGTCGAAATTCAAGGGCGAATGCTGGATGTTGAAACAGGAGATCGATTGGCACTTTTTGAGTTGCCGGTTCCGCAGCAATTAATTGCTCCTGCTGACTGTAACAGGAGCTGCATTTTAAAGCTGCTCCAAGATAACATCGAAAGTTTGGCTGACGGCCTTGGGCTTATTCTGGGGCAGCGATTAAATGCAACAGATCCCTAGGCCTTAGTCCATTAAGCCATAAGTGACAAATTCGTTTTGATCGGGCGGGCCGTCTGAAATATCGATAGTAAGTGCATCAAGATCCAAGATCGCAGCTGTCACAGTAATGGTGCGCATGGCCTCTGGATCAGCCGGATTGGGATGGCGGCAGATTGCCTTTGGATGACCAAATTTATCCTTAAGGCAGCTTTTGAGATGGTCGATATCCCATTTTTGACTGTTTTGGCGGATCAATCGATCGAGGCGAGGGGTGCGATACAGACTGCAGGGCGCTATTCTCTCAAATTCAGTTTCAATGCCTGATCTATTAATGAAATGGTTGCCATGTGTGATGAGACCGTTTTCGGGATAGAGGGTGTGCGCGACCTTCGCTGAGGATTCGATATCCAGGACCTCACCCCCTTTTTGGCCAATCACCCAGTTTGTTGAACAGACTCTATCGGTAGAGAAAATAACTTTAAGGGCATCGTTCAGGTTGGAACTCCTCATAATATCCTGGACACGAATATGAAAGGGGCGATGGTGGAGTTCTTTGCCATCTCCAATCGCCGAAAGACCATTTACGCAGAGCCCAACACCATGTTCATTTAAACCAAACATCCCTGATACGATTCCAGCTTGTGTGAGTACCATATAGTTGGGATGATCATCACTTCGAACACGAAGCAAGCAGACATTTCCCCTCAGGCCTTCGAGCCAATCCCAGTTTTGGCCGATGACTGTGTGACCATTCGCCATATATTCGGGTTGAATTCCAAATGATGTACAGCCTTCAGGTTCAGTAGAAGGGATGTCATTGGCTGCTGCAGCTTCAGAAGTGTATAGCGAGTAAGCAATTTCATATCGGGCGTTTAACAATCCTATTTCTGACAGAGAAATCCCAGAGCCTTCGGCTATTCCTCTCATTTCCTCGAAATAGCCTTCGTCATGGTCTCTAAACCGTTGTGTCCAAGTTTCGGCTTGCTCCATGATTTGGTCTTCAGTCGCACCTCCGATTAGGAATCTGTTTTTGTAGGTTTGTATATTCGCACGGATGTTTTCTTTCATCTCGTGGCCATGGGTGATCCCTCTGTCGAAACTGGTACCGGTAAGCTCTAGTCGTTTCATCGCCTTTGCCTTCTCATTTTTATTTTGAGCTTAAGGCAAGTTTCGACCGTGAAGCCAGTTTTTTCTGATTACAGGGCAATGACGTCTTGCCGCGCCGGAACCAGTGGATATATTCTGGGCGAAATTCAAACGACAGGTGTTCATGATGGCTATAGATCCCAGATTCCCAAATCTTCACATTCTCGATCATCCCTTGATTGTTCATAAACTCAGTCATATGCGGATGAAAAAGACATCAACGAAAACATTTAGGCAGTTGTTGAAAGAGATTGCGTTATTGATGGGTTATGAGATTACACGAAACCTGAAGATGACTACGGAAGATATCGTGACGCCTATATGCCCTATGGAAGCTCCGGTTTTGGCTGGTAAGAAGGCGGCAATCGTTCCGATTCTGAGAGCTGGTCTCGGAATGGCAGATGGATTGCTGGAGTTGATGCCCGCGGCAAGGGTTGGTCACATCGGGATGTATCGAGATCCTGAAACTAAACGCCCTGTTGAATATCTCAAGAAACTTCCCACGGCTGCAGATCGACTATACATCGCAGTGGATCCAATGCTTGCAACCGGTTACACAGCTGCAGCCGGTGTTGATATCCTTTTAGATCATGGTGTGAAAGAAAAAGATATCAGTTTTATGGCGCTGGTGGCCGCTCCAGAAGGGGTGCAGGTGATGTTAGATGCACATCCTAACGTGAAAGTCTATGTCGCTGGATTGGACGAGAAGCTGAATGACAAGGCATATATTGTTCCGGGTCTTGGTGACGCGGGTGACCGACTTTACGGGACACTTTGATCCACTTCACATTCGGAATCAAAAAAGCCCCTCTGTTCATGCAGAGGGGCTTTTTTTGGAAATAATTACGGGGAGACTTCCGAACTAACTTCCAGAACAATTACAGCCTTGGCAGGGTGGCATCATCAGAGATTTGACACGTTTGTCATTCATCGTCTCAATAACGGAAACGGCAAAGTTAAGTAAACTGTATCTAAATCTAATCATGACAAACCTCGTTTGGCTTTCATCGTTTATTTCGAAGCCTAAGGTAGGGAAACTATCCGGTTTTGGCTGTGAGCATAATCACTTAATTTACTGGACTAAAAAGCGGCAAGAAAAAAGGCCCCGGTGGGGGCCGGGACCTTTTCTATGGCGGATTGCCTGTGCTGCTTTTGGGAGGTCGCTTGGCAATCCGTAGTTCAGAAAAAACCTGAATTTACAGGGTGTTAAGATATTTTAGGGGAGCTTAACACGGAGAGGGGTATGTTAAACTCAGGTCATCTGAAACTGATAACGCGCTTGCGTTGATCCACATTTGGGTTGCGCTTTCACAAATTCCAAGAGGCAGAAGTGTGAGCAGTGTCACAGATGTTAAAGTCGGAAAGCGAGGAGTGCGTTTTAGGGCCATTTGACCTCAGGGGGGAGGGACATAAGGATGGCTTCTGTATTGCCACCAGTTTTTAGACCAAATGTTGTTCCTCTGTCGTATAGGAGATTAAACTCCACATATCGTCCTCTCTTAATCAGTTGATGTTCCCGTTGTTCTTCCGTCCAGCTTTCATTCATATGTTCTCGGACAATCTGGGGATATATGTCGGCAAAAGCTTTGCCAACGTCCTGCGCGAAAGCAAAATCAGCATCCCAGTTCGTTTCCAGCTTATCATAGAAAATACCGCCTACCCCTCTCGGTTCTTCTCGGTGGGGTAGATAGAAATAGTCATCGCACCATTTTTTATATTCTGGATAGTAATTTGGGTTGTGGCGGTCGCAGGCTTCTTTCAGTGCTGCGTGAAATTTTGCTGTATCCGATTCATTTGGAATCATAGGGGTCAAATCGGCTCCGCCCCCGAACCAAGACCGCCCCGTGACAATATGTCGCGTGTTCATATGAACGGCAGGTACAAGCGGTGATCGCATATGTGCAACAAGTGAGATTCCGCTGGCCCAGAAAGTCCCGGATTCCTCTGTTCCAGGAATGTTGGCCCGGAATTCTGGTGAGAATTCACCATGGACAATCGAGATATTTACGCCAACTTTCTCAAAGACACGGCCCTTCATTACGGACATTTCGCCTCCGCCCCCTCCAGGTCGGTCCCATTTTGTGACTTCAAATCGACCTGGTGGCAAATCGCTATGCGTCCCGTCCAGCTCATTTTCTAGTTGTTCGAATTTGTTTCGGATGTCGTCCCGTAGTTCCTTAAACCATTGTGAAGCAATAGATTTTTGTTTTTCTACTTGCTCAGTCATCAGTCAGTCCTTGTTTAAATTTAGGGAACGCATTGGTTTGCCTTAAAGCTTCTCCTAGAACCATCGAAGCGGATAACGCGACGTTGATGGACCTGGCACCTTCTTGCATCGGGATTGTCAATCTAGCATCTACAGTCTCATGAACTTCCGCAGGAACACCAGCACTTTCGCGGCCTAGGAGCAGGATATCTGTCGCTTTGAAGCTAAAGTCAACATATGGCTCGCTTGTTTTGGTTGTGAGCAGCAAAATGCGCTGATTTTGGGTGTTTTCCCGAAATTTATCCCATGATGAGTGCCGTGTGACTGTTGCCAGGTTTGCATAATCCATCGCAGATCTGCGCAGGTCTTTTGCCCCAAAAGGGAAGCCGCAGGGTTCAATGATGTGAACCGGAGAATTCATGCAAGCACCCAAGCGAATAAGAGTTCCAACATTAGGGGCTATATCGGGCTGAAAAAGAGCTATTTCCATCAGTTTTTCGTCTATTTTTGTGTGACATTTATAGAGCAAATCTGCCGTCTTTTGACATATTTCGCACCTTGGGACTAGACATTGTGTGAATATGGTGACAAAAAGCGGTCGCTAGAGATTATTTTTTTAAAAGCTGGGGAAGTTTGATGACTGATACCACCCCTGTAGAAGAAGACGGCGTAAAGCGCCGCGATTTTCTATATGTCGCCGCTGGCGGCGTCGGTGCAGTAGGCACCGCTATGGCAATCTGGCCGTTTGTTGACCAGATGAACCCGTCTGCTGATGTGTTGGCTTTGTCCTCTACAGAAGTGGATCTTAGTGTCATAGATGAAGGGTCTGAAATAACTGCTGTGTGGCAGGGTAAGCCTGTATTTATTCGTCACAGGACCGCTAAGGAAATTGAAGAGGCGAATAGTGTCGACGTCAATAGCCTGCCTGATCCGCAAGCTGACGAAGACCGGGCTGAGAAACCTGAGTGGCTGATCATGATCGGTATTTGTACCCATCTCGGATGTGTACCCTTGAAAGAATCCGGTGACTTTGATGGCTGGTTCTGCCCTTGCCACGGATCTCACTATGATACTTCTGGTCGTATCCGGAAGGGTCCGGCTCCAGCCAACCTGGCGATTCCGCCATACGCCTTCCTTGATGATAACACAGTGAAAATCGGCTAAGGGGGGAGCAAGAATGTCATTCGAACCTAAAAATCCAGTCGTAAAATGGGTAGAGCATCGTCTGCCAATTATTGGCATGGTGCACCATGCTCTTTATGACTATCCAACTCCAAAAAACCTTAGCTACTGGTGGACTTTCGGTTCACTGGCTGGGTTTATGCTGGTTGTTCAGATCGTAACCGGTATCGTGCTGTCCATGCACTATACCCCACATGTGGATTTTGCTTTTAACAGTGTTGAGCACATCATGCGTGATGTGAACTACGGCTGGTTGCTGCGCTACATGCATGCTAACGGCGCTTCCATGTTCTTTATTGTTGTGTATCTGCACATCTTCCGTGGCCTCTACTACGGCTCCTACAAGGCTCCACGAGAGCTGCTGTGGTGGTTGGGATTGGTCATCTTCCTTTTGATGATGGCGACAGCCTTTATGGGTTATGTGCTGCCATGGGGACAGATGAGCTTCTGGGGTGCCACAGTTATTACGAACCTGTTCGGTGCAATTCCATTAGTTGGCGATACGATCGTGACTTGGCTCTGGGGTGGTTTCTCCGTTGATAATCCGACATTGAACCGTTTCTTCAGCCTTCACTATTTGCTGCCATTCGTGATCGCTGGTGTCGTGATCCTGCACGTTTGGTCTTTGCATACAAACGGCTCTAACAACCCAACAGGGATTGAGATCAAGGACAAGCAAGACAGCATTCCATTCCATCCTTATTACACAATTAAGGACCTGTTTGGCCTGGGTGTCTTTCTGATTTTCTTCTCAGCCTTCCTGTTCTACGCACCAAACTACTTGGGACATCCGGACAACTACATCCCGGCGAACCCATTGGTTACGCCTGCTCATATCGTTCCTGAATGGTACTTCCTACCGTTCTATGCGATCTTGCGGGCGGTTCCAGACAAACTGGGCGGTGTGCTTCTTATGTTCGGTGCGATTGCTGTTCTGTTCGCGCTGCCATGGCTGGATAAGAGCCGGGTGCGGTCAGCAAAGTATCGTCCGATCTACAAGCAGCTTTTCTGGATCTTTGTCATTGATTGTATTGTTCTGACTTATGTCGGTGGTAAACCGGCAGAAGAGCCATACATCCTCATTGGCCGGATTGCGACAGTCTATTACTTTGTCCATATCCTGATCCTGTTGCCGGTAGTTGGATTGCTTGAGAAACATAAACCGTTACCTTCCAGTATCTCGGAAGCGGTATTGGATAAGAAATCTGGTTCTGAGGAGGCAAGCAATGCTTAAGTTTGTAAAGTCACTAGCTACTGCTGCTCTTCTGTCAGTGGTAACACTGTCCGGTGCAAATGCTGCCGGTGCCAGTGTTGATCTGAAGTCTGTTGATTGGCAGCACACAGGGCTCTTTGGAACCTATGATCGTGCTGCTGCTCAGCGCGGGTTGCAGGTCTACAGAGAAGTCTGTGCGGGTTGTCACGGTTTGAACCTCGTGGCCTTCCGGACTTTGACTGACCTTGGCTTCACTGAGGATGAAGTTAAAGCCTTATCTGCAGAGTACACATTCGTTGACGGACCAAACGACGACGGTGATATGTACGAACGCCCAGGGAAGCCTTTTGACAAATTCCCAGATCCTTTTCCAAATGAAAAGGCAGCACGGGCGTCAAATGGTGGTGCTTATCCTCCTGACCTCTCTCTGATTGTCAAAGCCCGTCCAGGGTTCGAGAATTATCTTTATTCCTTGATGGTCGGTTACGTGGATCCACCAGCAAATTTCGAATTGAATCCTGGTATGAACTACAATGCATATTTCGCAGGTCATCAGATCGCGATGCCTGCACCTCTGTCAGAAGATGCGGTTGAATATGCTGACGGAACACCGGCAACTGTTGACCAAATGGCGAAGGATCTTACAGTATTTCTTGCCTGGGCAGCGGAGCCAAAACTGGAAGATCGGAAACATATGGGTCTTCGGGTTATCCTGTTCCTGCTCATCATGACTGGTATTTTCTTTGCTGCTAAACGTAAGATCTGGGCAGACGTTCACTGATCTTAAGTAGTACGAATTTGAAAAAGGGCGCCTTTGAAAGGCGCCCTTTTTTAATATCTATTCTGGATTTTGGTGCTGACCCACTCACCTGTAATTGCTATGCTAAACTCAGTGTTATGAGAAAGAATTTCCATGAATAAACCAATTATTGGTGTCATTGGCGGAAGCGGCGTTTATGACCTGGATGGTCTTGAGAATAAGCGGTGGGAAGCCATAGAATCGCCTTTTGGCGAGCCATCTGATGAAATATTACGCGGAGCGCTTCAGGGCGTTGAGATGGCCTTTCTTCCGCGTCATGGGCGTGGCCACAGGCTATCCCCTTCAGGTATCAATTATAAGGCAAATATTGATGCACTTAAGAGGGTTGGCGTTACAGATATATTGTCAGTAAGTGCCTGTGGATCTTTCGAAGACCAACTGGCACCAGGCACGTTTGTGATTGTTGATCAATTTATCGATCGGACGTTCGCCCGTGAAAAAAGCTTCTTTGGAAATGGTCTTGTCGCTCATGTCAGTATGGCTGAACCGGTCTGCAGTCGTCTTGGGGATATGTTAGAACAGGCCGCCATAAATGAAGATATTCCCGTGGTGCGTGGCGGGACTTACCTCGCGATGGAAGGACCACAATTCTCCTCCAGGGCTGAGTCTGAGCTTTACAGGCAATGGGGCTGTCAGGTTATTGGGATGACAAATATGCCCGAAGCCAAATTAGCCCGCGAAGCTGAGATTTGCTATGCTACTGTTGCAATGGTTACCGATTATGACTGTTGGCATCCTGATCATGCTCATGTCGACGTGGCAACGGTCATTGAGGTGCTAATCGGAAATAGTGAAAAAGCTCGAAATCTAGTTAAGGCAGTTGCCCCAAAACTTGGTAAGCGGGAAGATAGTTGTCCGCAAGGGTGTGATCATGCCTTGGACAATGCTCTGATTACTGCGCCAGAGGCGAGGAGTGCTGATGTAATCTCTAAGCTAGATGCCGTTGCTGGTCGGGTTCTTTGACGATTGAAAGTAGGAAAGTCGCGTGGATATTACAAAATACATCAGAACAATTCCGGATTACCCTAAGCCAGGAATATTGTTTCGAGACATTACGACGCTTTGGCAGGACGCAGGCGGATTGAGGACTGCGATTGATCAACTGGTTTGGCCATATGCGGGTGTTAGGATTGATAAAGTAGCTGGTATTGAGGCCCGTGGGTTTGTATTGGGTGGAGCGATTGCTCATCAGCTCAGTGTAGGATTTGTCCCTGTTCGGAAAAAGGGAAAACTACCCCATGATGTTATTGGGGAAGAGTATGACCTGGAATATGGCACTGACACTGTTGAAATTCATAAAGATGCAATCTTGGAAGGTGAAAATATTCTGCTTGTTGACGATTTGATCGCGACAGGCGGCACGGCTGAGGCTGCTATTAAGTTGATCCGTCGCGCGGGCGGAACCGTGATTGGCGCTGCCTTTGTGATCGATCTCCCAGATATCGGTGGACGTAAGCGGATCGAAGATTTGGGCGTCAATGTTAGGACTTTATGTGAATTTGAAGGTGAGTGAACTTCAGGCAAGGGGGGGATATGCTCCATAAGATTGAGGGACTAGATCATACGCTGGTCGGTGTTGCAGACCTGGAGCAGGCGAGAGTCCAATATGAAAGACTGGGCTTTACAATAACGCCAAGAGGGTCCCACATTGGCTGGGGGACTGCCAATTACTGCATCATGTTCGATGAAGACTATATTGAGCTTTTAGGGATTGTAGCCCCCTCAAAAGAGAGCAATGGTCTGGACGCCCAGTTGGAAGATCGTGGCGAGGGAATGCTTGGGCTAGCTTTTGCGAGTTCTGATCCAGAAGAAACTGTTAGGTCCATGAAACTGGCAGGACTAGAGCCAACAGGCCCTCATGATCTCAAGCGAAAGCTGGAGTTACCTGAGGGGGATGTTATCCCCGAGTTTAAGCTGATCCGGTTTCCAACTCAGGGGCTCTCGAAACGGGGTCTGTTCATCTGCCATCATTTGACGCCAGAAATGATCCGGGAGCCGGAATGGCTCGAGCATGCCAATGGCAGCCAGTATATTCAGTCCGTTGTCGTGTTGGTGGAAGATCCAGCGTCTTTGATACCTCATTATACCCAGCTTTGTGGGTCTCTAAATGTTACGACTACAGATGCAACTATTACAGTGAGCGTCGGCCGACTAAACCTAATTTTCGTGAAAGAGCAGGATCTGGATCTTTTGTTTCCAGGGCTTTTCATTTCAGATGAACTCCCCGAGCTGCCACATATACTTTCAATGTCTATCGCAGTTGAAAGCCTTTCTGATACGGCTGACTATCTGAAGAAAAAAGATGTGGCTGTGCAAGATATATCAAGCGGTAGGGCGCTCCGAATTCAGCCAAAGGATGCTTGCGGCGTCTTGCTGGAATTTGTCGAGGCTTAGGAGATTTAGGCGAAGCTTTGAAGGCGCTATTTAAGCGCCTTCAATGAATTTCAGGGTTCTGTCTAGAGCAAGGTCAGCAGATGCTTTGTCATAGCTTCCTCTGGCATCGCAGTTGAACCCATGTCCAGCGGCGTAGATATGAACCTCAACTTCTGGATGAGCTTTTTTTACAGCTTCGACTTCATCAAGCGGGATCGCATGATCCTGATCGCCAAAATGAAGCAGTGTTGGAACCTGGGGCGTGTTGTCTACATAGTTGCCGATGCCACCGCCGTAATACCCAACAGCTTTGAAAATACCATCCAATTTACAGGCAGAAAGATAGGTTAGAAGACCGCCCCAGCAATAACCGATGACAGTAACTTTGCCGACGCTGGAAATGTAATCTACGGCAGCCTTAACGTCTTTCAAGGCCGTATCTGGTTCAATCGTGTTCTTGTATTCGAGGCCTGTTTTTACACCCTCTTCGGTATAGCCGAGTTCAATTCCTGGCTTGATCCGATCAAAAAGGGCCGGGGCAATGGCTGTGTATCCTGCTTTTGCATAGCCATCACACACAGATTGAATATGCGGATTTACACCAAATATTTCCTGAATAATGACAATTGCGCCTTTTGCGTTTCCTTCGGCTTTTGCGACATATGCCATCAAATCATGCCCGTCTTCAGCCTTTAGATCGACAAAATTTCCCATCTTCTCCCCTTTACTTTTTTCGTTAGTTTATTGCTTCCACAATCAAAAGCGTTCCATCATTCCCCGTAACGCGGACAACAGTTCCTTCTGGCAAGTCAGGTCCAGACACGGTCCATTGACTGTCATCAACATGGATTTTCCCGCGCCCATTTTCGATTGCTTCCATCAGTTTGAACTGTCGTCCTACATATTGTGCGCCGCGTTGGTTCAGTTTGAAATTATCCTCTGTACCGGAATTTTTCTTAAAGAAGTTCCGTGCCACAACCAGACTAACCACGGAGAAAATAGCAAAAAATGTCCATTGATATTCCCAAGTCATGCTGGGGAATATCAAAGTAATTAGACCGACAATACCTGCTGAAATCCCAAGCCATAACAAAAAGAAGGTGGGAGCAAAAATTTCGAGGATGACAAATATAACGGCCACCGTCCACCACGCCCAGTGTCCAAGATCTGCTATCCATGAGACGATTTCATTAAACATAATTAGTCACTCGATGGAACTGAACCTGTAGAAATTCGGGGTTTGCCGGAGCCATCGTCATTGAATACTTGTTTTGCAATCTCTGAGATGCCGCCGAGGGTACCAATTAGGGCTGTGGCCTCCATTGGCATGAGCACGACTTTAGAGTTCCGAGCTGAGCCAATTTCCTGCATGGCTTCAACATATTTTTGAGCCACAAAGTAATTAATGGATTGGATATCACCTTTTGCGATAGCTTCGGACACATCCAGTGTTGCCTTTGCCTCAGCTTGAGCTGCACGCTCACGGGCCTCTGCGTCACGGAACGCTGCTTCCCTCCGGCCTTCTGCTTCAAGGATTGTCGATTTCTTTTCACCTTCAGCTTTTAGAATTTCTGATTGGCGAACACCTTCAGCTTCCAAAATGACAGCACGCTTTTCACGTTCTGCTTTCATTTGACGTGCCATCGCTTCCACCAGATCAGCCGGCGGAGTAATGTCTTTAATTTCCACTCGAGTGACTTTGATACCCCAAGGATTGGAGGCTTGATCGATAACCGTCAGAAGGCGAGTGTTTATGCTATCCCGCTGACTTAATGCCTCGTCCAGATCCATAGAGCCAAGAACAGTTCTCAGGTTTGTTTGAGCTAGGTTCTGGATCGCTCTTTGCAGATCACGAACTTCATATGCTGATTTTGCTGCATCGAGGACTTGAAAGAACAGGACCCCGTCAACTTCGACCATAGCGTTGTCCTTGGAAATCACTTCTTGTGTAGGGATATCCAGAACCTGTTCCATCATGTTGATTTTAGCGCCAACGCGATCGATAAAGGGCATGAGAAAACCTAACCCGGGCGTCAGACTTTTTGTATATCGACCAAAGCGTTCGATTGTGTATTGGTAACCTTGGGGGACGACAGTCACCCCCATGAAGACGATGACAATAGCCAGAATTACTAGGAAAATGACAAGAACGGCAAAGCCGGAAAGCATGTCCATCGGTTTCCCCCAAAATGATGAAAGTATGATTTGATCAGATCATATCATAGATGGGGGGGAATACTAACGCGTTAAAGAAAAAAACAAATCAACCTAAAATTTTAAGGGGGTCTGAGGTCGACACTGCGTCAGGCCAATACTCTCAAAACTCATGACCATTTCATCATTTTGGTTGAAGACTTCAATCTTTCCGAAAATAGTTCCCATCGTTGTCCGGGACTGCGATCTTTTTTTACTCATTACTTCGGAGCGAACGCGAAGAGTGTCTCCTGGTCTAACCGGTTTGTACCACCTCAAATTATTTACACCAGGGGATCCAAGAGAAGCGCTGGTATCGATCATGTTGTCTACCATCATCCGCATGGTCACAGAAGCCGTTTGCCAGCCAGAGGCAATTATTCCCCCAAACTGGGATGACTTTGCTGCTTCTTCATCGATATGAAAGGGCTGCGGATCAAATTTCTCAGCAAAGGAGATAATTTCTTCTTTGCTTAAAGTTCGGGAACCAAATTCTTGACTGTCCCCAATCTGCACGTCTTCAAAATATCGGCTGCTCATAGTTTAGGTTCCTTATTTGGGTTTTTGCCAAATAGGATACTGGAGACCATTGTCATTTTGATTTCATCCGCGCTATTCAAAACGGTGTGACGAAATTTTACAAATCCCCGATCATTTTTGTATTTGTGAGGTGTGCTAGACAAGACCTCACTTGCCACATGGAGGGTTTCGTTTGGCCGAACTGGCTTCACCCATCTTAACTCGTCGATGCCAGGGGAGCCCATAGAACTTGAATTGGCAATTTGGCCATCCACGATCATTCGCATGAGGGAAGAGCCTGTATGCCAGCCAGATGCGATAATCCCACCAAAGAAATGTTCTTTCGCAGCAGCTGGATCAATATGAAAGGGCTGCGGGTCATAGTCTGTGGCGAATTCGATAATCTCAGCTTCAGAGAGAGTTTTTTCCCCAAAGATTTCCGTGTCGCCAACGCGGAAATCTTCAAAGTATTTTTTTGTCATTCTTAAGTCTCCGATTGGGACCTTAAGGATAGAAGTTTAATTGGCAAAACGGAAGTGAAGAACGTCACCATCCTTGACGATATATTCTTTACCCTCAAGGCGCATTTGTCCTGCTTCCTTCGCGCCGCTCTCTCCACCATTACCAACATAGGCGTCATAAGCGATGGTTTCGGCGCGGATAAAGCCTTTTTCAAAGTCTGTGTGAATAACGCCGGCGGCCTGCGGGGCTTTTGTTCCAGCAGGGATCGTCCAGGCCCGACATTCTTTTGGGCCAACAGTGAAGTATGTTACGAGGTTTAACAGGTTGTAACCCGCGCGAATGATGCGACCAAGACCTGTTTCTGATAGGCCTAGTTCTTCAAGAAATTCTGCGCGTTCTTCATCATCTAACTGAGCAACTTCTGCTTCAATCGCTGCAGAAATGATAACAACACCTGCATTTTCATTCGCTGCTTTTTCTTCCACTTTTTTGGAGTAGTCATTTCCAGTTGCAGCGCAGTCCTCATCGACATTGCACACGTAAAGGACAGGTTTGGATGTGAGCAGCTGCAGGTTTTTGAAAGCCCGGATTTCATCGTCGGCCAACTCAACTACTCGGGCTGGTTTTCCATCTTTTAGAACTTCCAGGGCTCTGTTGATCAGATCGGATTGAACTATCGCTTCCTTATCGCCACCGCGTACCTTTTTGACAATGCTCTCTGCGCGTTTTTCAAGGCTTTCCAAATCGGCAAGCATTAGTTCTGTTTCAATGGTTTCTATATCAGCAATTGGATCGACTTTGCCATCGACATGGGTGATGTCATCATCTTCAAAACAGCGAACAACCTGAATGATCGCATCGACTTCCCGGATATGGGCAAGGAACTTGTTGCCAAGACCTTCGCCGCTGGCTGCACCGCGCACCAAGCCTGCAATGTCCACAAAAGTCAGCTGTGTTGGAATTAGTTCTTTTGATTTGGCAAGCTCAGAGAGTTTTTGCATGCGCTCATCTGGTACAGGGACTTGGCCCAGGTTAGGCTCGATGGTGCAAAAAGGATAATTTTCCGCGGCAGCCTGAGCTGTTTGTGTCAGGGCGTTGAACAAGGTTGATTTCCCAACGTTGGGCAGTCCTACAATTCCACATTTAAAGCCCATGAAGGAACTCCTTTATTTATCGTCGGCTTTAGCCGGTTTTTTCGGTTTTGCAGGGGCTGTGTCGAGGGCAACTTTATTCATGAAGCCTGCATCGTCACCATCTGCAAGTAATTCAATATGCTTTGCAACGCTGTCAATCATGGTATTTGCGACAGTCTGCTCTGACTTGGAAAAATCTTTTAGGACGTATGAGGCCACTAGGTTTTTATCACCAGGATGGCCAATACCAAGGCGCACGCGCTTAAAGTTTTTGCCCATATGAGCCTCAATGGATCGAAGACCATTGTTGCCACCGTGGCCACCACCAATTTTTACCCGCATTTTTCCGAGTGGTAGATCCAACTCATCATGGAGAACAATGATGTCCTCTGGCGGAATTTTGTAAAAACTAGAAGCTTCCCGAACTGCACGCCCGGATTCATTCATATAGGTGGTTGGTTTGAGGATAAGTACTTTTTCCGTACCAAGCCTGCCTTCAGAGACAAGACCCTGAAACCGGATTTTTTCAGCTGAAAATGAATAGCGGCGAATGATTTCATCCGCCGCCATAAATCCATAATTATGCCGGTTTTGAGCATACCCTTTACCAGGATTGCCAAGTCCAACCAGCAAAATCATTTCTTATTCCTGTGCTGTTATTCGCTGTCTTCAGAAGTTTCCGGAGCGGCTTCAGCTGCAGCTTCGTCTTCACCTTCTTCGTCTGTTGTTTCAGTAACAACAGTCGGTGCCGCAATTGTCGCAACTGTAAAGTCACGATCCGTAATTGTTGGCTCTGCACCATCTGGCAGGTCGAAGTCAGAAATATGGATACTGTCACCAATATCGAATTTAGACAGATCAACTTCAATGGCCTCTGGAATTGCTGTCGCAGAGACCATCAGTTCCACTTCATGCCGAACTACGTTCAGAACACCACCGCGAATGAGACCCTGACATTTGTCTTCATTCAGGAAGTTCACTGCAACGTTCACAGCGATTTGGGATTTGGCGGAAACGCGAAGGAAGTCAACGTGAACTGGGCTGTCCTTTACAGGGTGCAGCTGAATATCACGAGGCAGGACTTGATATTTGTCCTTTCCAACCTGCACATTGCAGATTGTGGAGAGGAACCCACCTCTGTTGATGTACTTGACCAGTTCTTTCATTTCCAATGAAATAGAAACAGGCTCTTTTTTGTCTCCATAAATTACCGCAGGGGTGCGGCCTTCACGACGCAAAGCACGGGAGGTCCCCTTTCCTACCCGGTCGCGTTTTTCTGCAAGCAGTGTTACAGTATCGCTCATTACAATTCTCCTTACGAACGAGCAACACCGGGCAAAACCCGGTGCTAGTTAAGTGCGTGCCTCCAGGGGTGCCCGCACAATGATACCTGAATGATTAATCAAACAGGCTGGAAACCGAAGTTTCCTGTGAAATCCGTTTCATTGCCTCACCGATCAGGGGGGCAACTGAAATCTGGCGCATTTTTTCAGAAACCTTGAAGGCTTCTGTTGCCAGAATACTGTCTGTTGTGACCATTTCGACCAGAGCAGAATCTTTGATCCGGTTGATTGCGCCACCAGAAAGGACACCATGCGTCACATATCCAACGACGCGTTTGGCACCCTTTTCCATCAACGCACCAGCGGCATTACAGAGAGTTCCCGCACTATCAACGATATCATCGACCAGAATACAGGTCTGGCCTTCAACATCGCCAATGATATTCATAACTTCTGAAACGCCCGCGCGTTCCCGGCGCTTATCGACGATTGCGAGATTGGCGTCAAGTCTTTTAGCGAAAGCACGGGCACGAACCACCCCACCAACGTCCGGGGAGACAATCGTAATGTCTTCACCTCGGCCGTAATGTTCTTCAATATCTGGTACAATAACGGGCGCTGAAAACAAGTTATCGGTTGGAATGTCAAAGAAACCCTGGATCTGACCTGCATGCAGATCCATTGTCAGGACCCTGTCTGCACCAGCTGTTGTGATCAGGTTTGCAACAAGTTTGGCAGAAATTGGTGTTCTAGGTCCGGGCTTACGATCCTGACGGGCGTACCCGAAATAGGGGACAACAGCAGTGATTCGCTTTGCTGACGCGCGTCTCAAAGCATCGGTTGTGACCAGGAGTTCCATTAAATGGTCGTTGGCAGGGTATGATGTTGGCTGGATGATAAACACATCTTCACCGCGAACATTTTCATGGATTTCGACAAAAATTTCATTGTCAGAGAAGCGCCGGATCGCGGCATTTGTAAGTGGCAGTTCCAAATATTTAGCGACCGCTTCCGAGAGGGGAAGGTTGCTGTTACCTGACAGGATTTTCATTTGAACAGTCCTCTAGCCATTAGGCTCAGTTCAACTCTAATACACAAACTTGTAACGAGACTATGATAAGCGCGCTCAAGCGGGGCGGAACTTACCAAGGTGATCCCATCCTGTAAACGGTTTATGAGCTAAAAAGATGAATCAAAGCTGCATTATTTTGACTTGCGACTGAAATAGGCAGCTTCCACTTCATTCAGGAGCTTAAAGATACCACTTGCTCCGCCTTTTGCGGCAGCAATCGCAACCGGGCCCCAAGGACCATTTAACGAGCCTGCCCTGATTCTGTTGCGTTGTTCAACTTTGCCGACATATTCACCATTTTGGCGTTCGAGTTGCCACAGAATGCTGATGACTTGAGATCCTTTCTTGGCCGGGGTCATCGAGACCTTACCTTTAAGGATATAACTGGCATGCCAAGGCTCAGGCAAAACATCTAACCCTAAGGCAATAATGTTCTCTTGCATTGCTGCGGCGAGGCTTTCTGAACCGTCACCAGGTGCGCCCTCGACAATGGGAATGAAGAGCGTGGGTTTTTTCAATGCATCAAAATTGACACCCGAGCCTCCAAGCAAGACGTCGATTTCACTCGCACTCTTTAGCGCAATAGGCTCTAGATCATTGTCAAAAAGACAGGGCCCTGTGGCCACACTGCCTATTTCCTGAGTTGTTGCTAGCCCAATTTCCTGATCTAAAGGATTGAAGATTTTCCAGGTCACATAGCTTTTGCCCTGCTCAAGGAACACTTCACCTTTAACGCTATACCTGTTTGTGATTGGTTCACCTGTAAAGGCAGCAATACCTAGTTTTTGAAGCTGCTTAGCTAGATCTTCTCGGAGATCCTCCGGACCGTTTTTGATGGAAGGGACATATAATGAAGCACGAGGACCCGGCGCGTTTGCCACGCTTGTTTTCTGCCGAGGTTGAAAGGGGCGTTCCAACGGCTGGCAGGCCATTAACGCAGCGCAGAGGCATAGAAATACTGTTCTTTTTATAAATTTAGAGAGCACAGGTCGCTAAAAGCCCAAGAATACAGAGGAAGATGAAAATGATGAGGTGAGGCATGGGATAATATATCTGAAGCTTCGTGTTGGATCGCTAACGACTTTTCCTAAACGAGGGTAATGGCAGAAAGTTGGCGCCCATAGTCAGGTTCCTTTCGATGGCAAGTTCGCCGATAACTGTAAAAAAGATCTTCTTCTTTATATGTGTCCAAAGTGAGTCGTTCTACTGATTTCAAAGGAAGCGAGTTTAGATCATCAAGAACCAGCCCGGTCAAATCGAATAAGAAATGACCACTTTTTGAAGAGGGTATAAAATATTTCCGGTTTTCAGAGTTCTTTTTCAGAAACGGTTCAGGAAATTCCGGGCCAACTTCATAAGATGGTTGTTGGATAGAAGGACCAATAGCTGCGTGTATTTCTTTAACCTCAGCGCCAAGCGAAACCATTTCATCAATTACATTTTCAAAAATACCTGAAAGTGTGCCTTTCCATCCTGAATGTGCCGCGCCAATAACGCTGTTTTTTGCATCGTAGAACAGAATGGGCACACAGTCGGCAGTGAGTATTCCAAGTGCGACGTTCCTTTGGTTGGTCACCATCGCATCCCCCTTTGGGCGCGTGTTCGGATCACTGTTTTCGTCGATGGCAATTACATCAGCACTATGAATTTGATAGAGGGTGTAGAGATTGGCTGCAGGCACATTCAGTTCTGCCATGGCACGCTTTCTATTCTCTGCAACGGCCACAGCATCATCGTTTGACCCCGGTCCACAATTAAGGCCTGCATATATACCCTCTGAAACCCCGTTTTCGCGGGTGAAAAAGGCATGTTGTACACCAGCATTAGTCAGATTTTTGGCTTTCACATACATTAGCTAAATCCGGCAGGCCCTTCATTCATTCCATGATGAAAACTGAATGCTTTGAACAGCGTACCCATTCCTGAGTTGCTGACAAGACGTTTTAAATCCTCAGTAATTCGTTTTTTCGTGGCTTCATCAGCATTTCGAGAAAGTGACAAGGCTCTGGCTTCAATGCCAAGACGCTCGAGAAAACGACCTTGTGTGGCAATTGGGGTAGGGGAGCAGCCCTGCTTTTTCGCGACCGAAGCTAGCTTGGCAAAATCCACATGCGCCGTTAGATCATGAGATCCTGGGTTGGCTAATGGATCTACAAACTTGTGATTTTTTACGGCCTGGAAGCTGTCGCCAAATCCACTTTCCATTGGGCCATAATCAATAAATAGAGCCACACCGTTTTGATTAGATAATCGCAGAGCAAGATCTTTAACAACGTCCATTGCTGCTGCGGGCAACTCAAAGATAACTCCCTTTTCAATCCCCGAGATAGAAGGCAGCTCAGTATTGGTGCGCACATCTGCAACAGGTTCTGTCACTAAAGTAAGAGCGGTGTCTAAAAGGGCGACTTTTCGCTCCAACCAACAGTCTTCAGTGGCTTCAAACTGGCGAATTGGAAGGGCGTCAAGAAATTCGTTTCCAATCAGGATCAACGGAAGATCGCTTGGAAGGTCCTGTATGGACTGGTGCCAAGTGACAGTATAATCGCGGAGAGTCGCTTGCTGGACTGTTTGAAGTTTCCGGCTTCCCTCAACCAAATGAATATCTGCTGCTTCCAAGAACTCTGGAACCAGACTGGCGCTTCTAAGCGCATCCTGCATGAGAGTCCCTTGACCGGGTCCCACTTCAGCTAAAATAAATTTATTTGGCGCTCCCAGCTTTACCCAGCAATCCACACACCATAGTCCAATCAATTCTCCAAACATCTGGCTAATATCTGGTGCTGTGATGAAATCTCCTTTTGCACCAAGTGGATTGGCTCTTTGATAATAGCCATGTTCCGGATGCATGAGCGCCAAATTCATAAACTCATCCAGCGGCATTGGACCTTTTTCCTGGATCTGGGCCCAAATAATTTGATCTAGCGGAGTTGTCATGATTTGCGGGCTGAATGCCAAATAAGCAACAGACCAATGAGGATCATGGGAACGGATAGCAGCTGCCCCATGGTTGAGCCTCCGATTAGGAAACCTAAATGAGCATCAGGTTGGCGGAAAAGCTCTACGAAAGATCTGGCAAGTGCATAACCAATCAAAAAGAGACCAGAGAGAACTCCGGGCTTGGATCCAAATGGAGTTCTTCGCACTATCATTATGATCAGGAAAAGAAGAAGTCCCTCCAAAATCGCTTCATATAGCTGGCTGGGGTGACGAGGGAGTGGGCCTCCGTTTGGAAAGACCATCGCCCATGGCGCATCACTGACCCGGCCAAAAAGCTCACCATTAATAAAATTCGCGACACGACCGAAAAAAAGGCCGATAGGCGCGACCGTTGCCAGCATATCTGCAAGTTCCAGGGTCGGAAGCTTGTGTTTACGGCAGAAAAGAAATGCCGAAATAACAACGCCCAAAAATCCTCCGTGGAAAGACATTCCACCTTGCCATACTTTGAGAATTTCAACTGGGTTTGCGATATAGAATTCAGGTTTGTAAAAAATTACATAGCCTAATCGACCTCCCAGAATAACGCCCAATGTCGCCCACATCAGAAAGTCGTCGATATGTGCAGGGGAAATTGAACTTTTTGGAGATTTTGCGAAATGGATCATCAATCGCCAACCAATTACAAGGCCGGCAATGTAAGCTAGCGCATACCAGCGTATTGCGAACGGACCAATACTGAAAAGTATCGGATCAATTTCGGGGTATGAAAGTGCAGATAGTGAAGATATCCAAGTCATGGCGCTAGACTATATCGTGTGCTTCCAAAACCGCAATAAGAACTGCTGTTGTGATCGGGATTTATCTGAAGTCCAGAGTTCTAACGACTTGCATTTTTTGTCGCAGCAACTCATATTGTTGTTGTAGAATGAAGGACTTATGTGATGCAATCTGACTCAAAAATTTTCGACGACTTTGCCAAACTCGCCTCTGGTGCTCTTGGTACAGCTCAAGGCATGAAAGCGGAGATGGACAACTTGATGCATCAGCAGATGGAGCGGATGCTTTCTAAGATGGACCTCGTCCCTCGCGATGAGTTTGATGCTGTCAAAGCAATGGTTGTTTCCCTCAGTGATAAGGTGGAGCAACAGGAAGAGGTGATTAAGGAGTTGAAAGCTCAGTTGGCCAAAAAGGCACCGGCAAAAAGGTCTGCCTCCTCGACCTCGAAAAAGAAAAGCTGAATTTTTGCAGATTTCTCCGATCTGTTTCAGTTTCAGGCAGGTTATCCACAAGAAAAATGAATTTTAACCACCTTTTGACTTGCGCGACATAGAAGCGTTGGTTACGCTATATATATGGTTGCTGAATATTGAAGCTACCATATATGGCCCGAACCGGAATTTCTGTGTTTATAGGTGGAAATGCGGGCGCATTTGACCCAAGGCGCGGAAACTTCTGAAAGATGGAGACCCGCCATGACGACACTTCTTCTGTCATCTGAAGAAACAGATGTATGCAATCCACTGGATATTGTTGAAACTATTATTGACCAAAATGACTGGGATTATGACCGTCAGGGCAATAATGAGCTGACTGTTGGGGTGGAAGGCAGTTGGTGCCAATATCACCTTTGGTTTTCATGGAGGCCAGATCTCCGCGCAATCCATTTTTCCTGCGCTTATGATATAAAGATACCTGACAAGAATATGGCCGTTATTTATGAATTGATGGCTATGATTAATGAGCGTCTGTTTGTTGGCCATTTTGATGCTTGGCGTGATGAAGGGTTGCTCATGTTCCGTCATGCGTTACTTCTCAACAAGAGTGGCGATCTGGAAGAAGAGCAGGCGCAAACCCTCCTTGAAATGGGCATGAAAGAACTGGATCGCTTTTACCCAGCAATTCAATTCTGCATTTGGGGTGGAAAGTCACCTGAAGATGCGCTAGATGCAGCCATGTTAGAAACTATGGGTGAAGCTTAATCAAATGAGCATGTCAGTATTGTTGGTTGGGTGCGGTAATATGGGCCGTGCCATGTTGGGTGGCTGGATTGAACAGGGGGTCAAACCTAATGATATTGTCGTTGTTGATCCTTCATCAGATAATCGAGAAAAAGCTGCGAACCTCGGAAGCCGGACTTTCTCCTCACCTCTATTGATTGAGGAAGGCTATTGTCCGGACGTTCTCATCTTAGCAGTGAAGCCTCAGGTTATTGCAGATGTATTGGAGAGTTATCGGGGATATGCGGATCAAGGGGCTCTCGTGATCTCTATTGCTGCTGGTACACAGATTAAATTGTTCGAAGAAAGTTTTGGTGAAAAAGCAGCCATTATCCGAACAATGCCCAATACACCTGCGGCGATCCGTCGGGGAATGATGGTTTCCTATGCAAATGAAAATGTTTCCGATCATCAGCGTAAGCTGTGCGATGTATTGATGCAGGCAATTGGTGACACCGCTTGGATTGAAGATGAAGGCCTGATGGATGCAGTAACAGGCCTCTCAGGTTCGGGCCCCGCTTATGTTTTTTATATGATCGAGTGTATGAAAGCGGCAGGTGTTGCTGCAGGTCTATCCGATGAGCTGGCATTGCAATTGGCGAAAACGACCGTTGCTGGTGCTGGAGAACTTGCTCTCGTTTCGACAGATGCGGTTGAGCAATTGCGGGTCAATGTGACAAGTCCAAATGGTACAACTGCGGCCGGCCTTGAGGTGCTGATGGCGGATGACGGTTTAAAACCCTTGATGGACAAGACCGTTAGAGCTGCTGCTAATAGATCGAAAGAGCTCGGAAAGTAACTTTAAAGTGTAAAATTTATAAAAATATACTCCTTTTTAGTGCTTAAGGAGTATGTGGTATGAAGTTTAAAACACTATTAGTTGGTTGTGGCAATATGGGGCAGGCGATGCTTCGGGGGTGGCTCAACAAAGGGTTTGCCCCTGGTTCTATTGCTGTTGTGAATAAATCACTGGATCGGTTGGGTGGATTTCAGGATGAAGGAGTCCATTGCTATGCGTCGTCAGTTGATATCCGCCGCGGGTTTAAACCCGACGCTATTGTCTTCGCTGTCAAGCCAAACCAGATCGCAGCAATCTCTCCAGAGTATAAAAAGTATGCAAAAAAAGGCTCTTTGATTATTTCTGTCGCAGCCGGGATCAAGCTTGCGGAACTGGAATCCTCATTGGACCAATCCTCTGCAGTTGTGAGGACAATGCCAAACACGCCTGCTGCCATTGGGCGTGGTATGCTTGTATCGGTCGCAAACCAAAATGTATCCGATGAGCAGAGAGAAATATGTGATCAGTTGATGGCTGCTTGCGGTGAAACAGCATGGATCGAAAAAGAAGAGCAGATGGATGCAGTCACAGGGCTATCCGGCTCAGGGCCTGCATATGTTTTTTATCTAATTGAGGCCATGAAAAAGGCTGGTGTGGCGAACGGTTTGCCTGAAGATCTGGCACTTAAACTTGCAAAACAGACCGTTCTTGGTGCCGGAGAACTCGCTTCGCAATCTGATCTGTGTGTAGGTACGCTCAGGGAGAATGTCACAAGTCCAAACGGAACGACAGCGGCGGGACTAGAGGTGCTAATGGCGGAAGACGGTTTAAAGCCGTTAATGGAGCGAACAGTTCGAGCCGCAACTACAAGATCTATCGAATTATCCAAAAACTCTTAAAGGTAGAAATAAAAGTGGCATATGCACTCTTTTAGGGAGTGCGTATGTCAATCAATGATGCGAATGGAACAGAAACCCATTTGGCTGGAAAGCTATTAATCCCCGATTTGACGGCTTTGCATGGAAGTCAGCAACACAGTTTTAAGGCGATGCAGACCGTTACTTCTGAAGTAGCAGCTGGTTTTGCTGAAATAACAAAGTCGCAGTCTTCTTTTTTGAATCAAGCATTAGCGGAATTTGAGAAAAACTTAAAAAGAGATATCGGATCTTCAAAAAACCCTGTGGACCTGAGTGCCATGCAGGAAAGACTTTCAAAAACAGAAGATCTGTCCAAGAGTATGGAGACTATATCGCAAACAGTACTCTCTATATCGAGGAAGTCCTCTGAAAATGTTATCAAGGCGGTTGAACAATCGATGGCAAAAATTGACCTAGCGGCAACTAAATTTTCGGGTGGTTAATCCTGAGCGTGTCTCTAGAATAACCCTTATTTTAATACTTAAAGAGGGTTTAATGTCTGATTTAGAGAGCGAGATAGCGTTTCAGGATTTCTTGAAAGTAGATATACGGGTGGGAAAAATTGTTGAAGCCGAGGAATTTCCGGAGGCTAGGAAACCAGCATACAAGCTTAAAATCGACTTTGGCGACGACATAGGGATTAAGAAAAGCTCAGCGCAGATTACGGTGCTATATACCCGCGAAGAACTAGTGGGAAAACGGATTGCTGCCGTTGTGAACTTTCCACCGCGCCAGATCGGACCTGTTATGTCTGAAGTCCTTGTTTTGGGGTTTAGTGATGCCAATGGGGCGATTTCTCTAATTAGCCCGGATCATGAAGTTCCTATCGGCGGTCGACTGCACTAAAGGAGAGAGGGCGGTTGGAGACAGAGACACATTTTACAATGCCACAAGCCCCTGATCTGAAGGCTCTGTTTAGG
Organism: Sneathiella limimaris; assembly: GCF_012932565.1. NCBI lineage: Bacteria > Pseudomonadati > Pseudomonadota > Alphaproteobacteria > Sneathiellales > Sneathiellaceae > Sneathiella > Sneathiella limimaris. The sequence continues at coordinate 170,654 of NZ_JABBYJ010000003.1, read as the reverse complement.
CAGCATCAGGAGGAATTGACTTCTGCACATCAAAAAGCAGATCAACTTCTCCAATCGTTACGAAAAAAAGATGAACAGACAGCCTCTCTTGTGGATGCCTATCAAAAAGAGATTGAACAGGTTCAACTGATTGCGAAAGCGGTTGTCAATCCACCCACTGCCATGGCAGCGGTTCCTGCTGTTTTAGCATTAGCAAACACGACCTCCGCCAAAGCACCGGCCTGTGACAACGGTCTACAGAAAATGTTCTCTGAGTGTATTAATGCGATAGAAGCTCACTCTACCACGGAAGGATAAGTTGAATTCGCAGTCCACCAAGTGGACTTTCCCCGAGGGCAATCTGCCCGCCATGGCTGTGAATAATATCCCTGGCGATGGTCATACCCAATCCGCTTCCACCTGTCTCTGAATTTCTGGAAGTATCCATCCGGAAAAAGGGTTTAAAGACATCCTGCCTTTTTTCTTCGGGAATACCTGGACCATTATCATCGATTGTGATGAGGATATATTCTTCTTTTGCGCTTAAGGTGACCTGAATTTCGCCCGCATAACGTCGCGCATTTTCAATCAGGTTCATCAGGCATCGTTTAATGCTATTAGGTCGTAACTTTTTAGAAATAGATCGCGGTCCTTCAAGAGAAATCAAAGCACCCTGCCGCCGGGCATTCTCGCAGACTTCACCAACAAGTTCCGCGAGATTTACCGGGCGCTCACTTTCCGCTTCCTGCCCTTTTGCAAAAGCCAAGTAGCCCTCCACCATATTGCTCATATCCTGAACATCACCGAGTAGATTATCCCTAGCCTCTTTATCGTCGAGCATCTCCAGCTGAAGTTTCATTCGGGTGAGTGGGGTGCGCAGATCATGGCTGACCCCAGCCAACATTTCAGTCCTTTGCGTAATTTGCCGGTGGATCCGGTTTTTCATTTCATGAAAAGCGATGGAGGCAAGGCGGATTTCTTGTGCGCCAGAGGGCTTGAAATCTTCAACTTCTTGGCCTTTACCAAATTTTTCAGCGGCTTCTGCTAGTTGTCGAATTGGTCGCATCTGATTGCGAAGGAAGATAACAGCAATAGCAAGCAACGTGATGGAAATTCCCACCATCCACATCACAAAGATATATGTCGTACTTGAAAAGAGGCGCTTGTCCCTAACGACAACGCTAAGAACATGATCAGGTAACTGTACGCGAATATTAACTGTTTCCAGACGATCATTAGTTTTGATGGTAAAGGCGCGACCGGGTAGGCTGTTCTGCAGTTCCCGAGCCATATGCTTCTCCAAAAACCCAAAATCATCTGAGTGGTCTTCGGGAATTCGGACTTCTGTGCCTTCTTCAAACGAAACTGTTAATCTCATTTGATCCCGTGCAATGCTCAGGATACTCTCGCGGGCTTCAACTCCTGGAAATCTGTCAGTCAATGAAATGACGCTTGCAATTTCCCCGGAAACTCCTTGAGCGAGGCGTCTTGCCACATTATTCCAATGTCGTTCATAAAAAATATAGGTTGCGAGAACTTGTAGCAAAATTGTTGGAAGCACCACGATTAGCAAGGATCTGCCAAAAAGAGTTCTTGGCATTATTTTTTTCAGGATCCCAACATATGGTGCATTTATTTTCATCAGCCGCGACCCGGTTTAATCTGCCCAAAGGACGTAACCTTCACCGCGAACGGTTTGAAGGTATCTGGGTATTTTTGGATCATCCTCGATTTTTCGTCGCAGTCTTGTAATTTGGACATCAACTGCGCGACCTTGCGTTCCGCTGTTTAAGGAAAGATCATCACGGGAAATCGGAACTCCTGGCGACGTAGCGAGGCTTTTTAAAAGGACCTGCTCGGTAGAGGTTAAGTTAATAACCTGATTATCCTTACTCAGCTCACCACGCGAAATATCGAAGCTGAAGGCACCGAAGTTTACTTCCGACACAGGTTCTTGTAAGGATCGCTTCAATATCGACGAAACCCTCAGAAGGAGTTCACGAGGTTCAAATGGCTTTGTCAGATAGTCATCTACACCGGCCTCAAGGCCATCTATGCGGTCCTCGGTTTCAGCCATAGCGGTCAGCATAAGGATAGCAATATTCTGATTAGGGCCTGTTGTGCTTCGAATAGTATGTGCAAATGACAGACCATCTTGCCCTGGCATCATTCGATCCAAGACCATTAAGTCAAAAGAAATTCCAGCCATTTTCTGGGCGGCAACTTCAGCTGTTTCGGCAACTGTAACTCGATATCCGTTGTCAGAGAGATACTTCCGGAGCAAGGACGCCAAACGCGTATCATCATCGACAACAAGAATATGAGGTGCGTTATCTTTCATAATGAACTGTCATATAGTGTCAGCAATGCTATTTTTTGAGTATCCGCTTCATGGTTTGTTCGCGATCAGACTCCTTGATCAAGCCCTCCAAGACTTTCCGGTAGCCAGCGACCGCTTCACCCCCCGCCTCTCGGAATGCTCTAGCAACCTGTTGTTGTTGAACGGTGCTGATTTCTTTTTCCAGTTTGACCCCTTTATCAGTTAAAGAAAGGAGCCTTTGGCGGCGGTCTGTAACCCCTGCTTTTTGAGCGACAAAACCACGTTCAACTAAAGCGTTCAACACACGGCTGAGGCTTTGCTTTGTAATTTGAAGAATGTCCAGAAGCTCTGAGACTGTAATCCCTGGGTTGCGACCAACAAAATGGATTACTCTATGATGTGCACGTCCAAAATTGTACTTCTTTAGGATTTGATCAGGGCCGTCTGTAAAGTCCCTGTATGCAAAAAAGAGCAGTTCAATACATTGTCTGAGTTCCTCTTCCCTAAGGAAAAGAGGATTAGTTCCTGTTTTTACATCAGCCATTTTTACTCAAACTTCTCAATACATTCGTATAAAGCATCAAATTAGGTCTTATAGCATTCCTCATGCGTTACGTTTCACAACTATAACTGAATAATTATCAAAGATGATAGGTGTTCTTTTTAGGTTTGTTTGGGGCGAGGGACCTTTTGACTTCTCAATGTGATGAATTAAGAGAGAATTAGCATATATACTGATCCAGATGGGTTGTGCCTGAAGCTCTCTTTTTCTTTTGAAAATAGGTGGTATAAAGGGTATTCATTACGTCAGTGTTGAACGAAAAAATATAGGTTAGGTCTTACTCACAATGAGATTGTTACGTACAGCTATACTGGCAGGAATGCTTGTTCTGCCGACGAGTTTGGCGTTTGCAACATATGAGGATGGACTAAAAGCGTATAACAGTGGCGACTTCAAACAAGCGGCTACGCTTTGGGAAGAGTTGGCGATCGCTGGAAACGTGAACGCACAGTATAATCTCGGTGTTATTTATGAACGCGGCGGTCAGGACCAACCAAAGGATTTGGCTGTTGCTTATGGGTGGTATCGTTTAGCTGCCGCTCAGAAGATGCCTGAAGCAGAGCAGGCGGTTTCCAGATTGCAGGAAATTCTGACATCAGGTCAGATCGAAGATGGGAACAAGTATGCGGTAACAGTTCTTGGCCAATGGTACCGTCAGACTGTGGGCTTGTCTGACGAAGATTATAAGAAAATCATTGAGGCCAGAGCAGCTCGTGAAAAGGCAAAAATTGAAGCTGAGAACCGACAAGCTGCGGAAAGAGCAAGGCGTCAACGCGAACTCATAGCAAAACGGGACGCTGACGCAAAGCTTGCAAAGAAGCTTGAAGAACAAAGTCGGCAGGCTGCTATTGAAGCTGCACGGCAACAGGCTGAAGAGGCTAAGCGCAAGGCATATTTAGCCCAGAAGCAGCGAGAAGAAGAAGAGCGGATGGCTCGCCTTCGCGCGGAGAAGAAAAAACAAGACGAGAGAAATGCAGCTCTTCAAAGGCTTGCAGAACTCAAAGCCAAACAAAAAGCGACGACACAAACTGGATCAACAAGCATGCAGTCCAGTTCGGTGACCTCGGAAGCTGCGCCGTTGACTTCTTCACAATCGACTACTTCATTGCAACAGCAAGTGCCGAAAACTGCTGTAACTAATCAGCCGGTTGCAAGAACCTCTGTTGAAAAAACAAGTCCGCCAAAACCTGTTCAATCGGTAAGCCAGGCGCCCAAGTCAGCTGAAGTTCAAGCGGATGCCCCTAAAACTGCAGCGAAACAGACTGTTGAGACCCGAAGGCAGCAGGCTACGGCATCAAAAACGACTTCTGAACCTGCTCAACCAGTGAAAGCGGCAGCTTCTGAAGCGAAAAAAGAGGAAGTTATTGCCTCCAATCCTGTTGTGGAGGCACCAAAGGTGGAAGCAAAACCAAAGGCTGCTCCAGTTACAGAAACTCAAAAAGAAAAGATCGTAACTCCAAAGGTTGAAGAGCAAAAACCTGCAACCGTTGCCGTTCTTCCAAAACCAAAGCCCGAACCAAAGCAAGAAGCCCCTAAGGCTTCGATGCCGGTTATTTCTAATGGATTGGATCAAGGAGTTGTTGCCCAGATCTTGGAAAGATCTGAAAGCACTCCTCTTGATACAGCTTCAGCCAAGGCAGAAATAGCGGCGAGCCGAAATGATATTGAAGCCTTGAAATGGTCGCTTATATCAGCAGCTCGTGGAAAAGCCGGAGCGAAAGACATGAACGAGCGACTTATGGCAAATATGTCTGAAGTGCAGATTGTAGAGGCAAATCGTCGTGCGGCAGATTGGATCTTGAAGCGTCAGGCGCGGCAGTAATCACTCCCACCTTTTTGCGGCATCTAGGTCTGAATGCCTTTCTTCTACCCAGCCTGAATTTCCATCTGTCTTTTCTTCAAGTTTCCAGAAGGGAGCCTTGGTTTTAAGCCAGTCCATCAAGAATTCTGCAGCTTCAAATGCGTCTTTTCGATGAGCTGATGCGGTAATAACAAGTACGATGGGCTCAGTGACTTCCATTCGGCCGTACCGATGGATGATGAGACAATCGTCTAACTCCCATCGTTTGCGAGCTTCTTCCTCAATCTGAGCCAGTTCCTTTTCTGTCATTCCTGGATAATGTTCCAGGGTTAAACTTGTGATCCCCGAACCATCATTAAAATCACGAACAAGACCAGTAAAGGTTACGACCGCACCAATATTCGTTGCGCCCGCGGTGAGTTTTTTGATTTCTTCGCCTGTATCAAAGATTTCAGACTGAACCCGGATCACTATCAGCCTCCTGTTACAGGTGGGAAGAACGCAACTTCTTCTGTTCCATTTAGGGGTATATCTTCCGTTACATATTCCTGATTGACAGCAATTCGAACGACGGAGAGATCTGAGAGAGCTGACTGGTAAGGCTCTCCTTTTGCTTTTAGCCAATCGATGAGCCCATAGAGAGTGTTCACTTCAGGAGGAGGGGTCACGTCTTCTTCTGGTGAGCCGATCTGCGTTCTAAGCCAAGCAAAATAAAGTATCTTCATCTATACAACTCTGACAGGGGTATGAATTTTACATTATCATCTTCTGAGACATGTGTGCAATCTGCGTCAAGTTCAATCAATCCATTGGCCCAGGTCAAGGAAGTAATCAGTCCAGATCCTTGACTGTAAAATTTTGCAACTCTGGGTGTGCCTTGTGCATCCATAGAATATTGTCCTCTCAACCATTCCATGCGTCCAGGTTTTTTCGTCATGGAAAAGGCGGCTTTAGCAATGATTGGCGTTGGCGGGCGATAGCTCTCCCCCCTGAGTTTGGCAATTATTGGCCGAATAAATTGAAGGCAACAAACCATAGCTGCAACTGGATTGCCCGGAAGCCCAACAAAAATAGCGGCTCCAATGTGACCAATTGCAAGTGGGCGCCCCGGCTTGATAGCAATTTTCCAAAAATGAAGGTTTCCTAGATTGCGAACTGCGCTCTTTACATGGTCTTCCTCACCCATTGAAACGCCCCCAGATGTGATCAATAGATCATTTTCAATTGAGGCTTCTTTGAGTTTTGATTGGAGCAGATCCGGATCATCTGGAAGAATGCCGTAATCTGTAATTTTAATGCCATATGATCTTAGGATTGCCTCAAGCATATAGCGATTACTGTCATATATGTGACCTGTTTCAAGTATGCTTCCAGGTTCCTGGAGCTCATTGCCTGTGGAAAAAAGAGCTACATTTAGAGGAGAGAAAACTGGGACTTTGAAAATCCCTAAGCTGGCCAAACGACCAATATGTGGTGGGCTCAATAATGTGCCTTTCGGGATCGCAAGCTCACCAAGTTTAATGTCTTCCCCGGCTATACGACGATTGACACCTTCTCTTAGTCCGGAAGGGAGGGTCACGGTATTTCCATCTACAGTTACGTCTTCTAACATCGCAACTGTGTCCGCGCCTCTTGGCATTTGAGCACCGGTGAATATTTTGATGCATTCGCCAGGTTGTAAATTTGAATGGGGAGCGTCTCCTGCAGCAGTGCGACCAACACATTTCAGGATGAGGTCCGAAGAGTTTTCATAGTCCGCATAATTAAATGCATAACCATCTACCGCGGAGTTATCAGCGGGAGGCAGGTTAATGGGGGACGCGATGTCTTCAGATATTATTTTACCGAGACTTTCATGTAGTGTTGAGGTTGTGTTTTCACTGATACAATTCGTTGTATTCAGAATAAGGGTTTGAGCTTCCTCTACACTGACCATCTGATCTGGTGCGGCATAGCAATCATTGATTTCTCTGGAAGGCCGTGTTTCGCTCTTTTTGTCTGCCAGGAAATCAACAATAAAATCCGCGATCGACTTTACGTTATCCAAGTCAAGAATTGGCAGGTCGGTGTCAAGCTCCCTTAATGTGGTTGCAACGGCTACAACATTCTTATTCTCTAAAAACAAGGGATCTTGGGTTCCAACACCACGGAAGACTTCAATTCTTGGAAAGTTTTCGCTTTTGAAGCCCTCTATCAAAATGAGATCAGTTTCGCTCATTGAAGTGAGAAGTTCTTTCAATGTCGCTTCGCTGGCTTCTTTGTTTTCATGCATGAGTGCCCAGCGGTGGGTTGAGGAAATTACAACTTCTTTTGCGCCCGCTAAGCGATGCTCAAAGCTATCTTTTCCCGGCTTGTCGATGTCAAATTTATGATGCGCGTGCTTGATTGTGGAGACACTGATGCCTCTTTCATTCAGCTCCGGAATAAGACGAGTAATGAGATGTGTTTTTCCATTCCCGCTCCAACCAGAAATACCAAATATCTGACGCTTAGCGACCATCCTGATCCATCATGTGCTGTAGGCCGAGCCGCAAGTAGTCATAACCAGTCCATACGGTTAAAAGCCCTGCAAGCCAAAGTAGGATATTCCCAACTAGCAATGCATCAAAACTCTTCTGAACAGCCGGGCCACCTAATAGGAAACAAAGCGCTAGAATCTGAAACGTGGTTTTCCATTTTGCCAACCGGCTAACAGGCATTCCAACCCTCAGCTCAGCTAAATATTCTCGAAGCCCGGATACCATAATTTCTCGGCATAGGATGATCACGGCGGGGATCAATTGCCAGTCAGTAATTCGATCTACACCAACCAAAAATAAGAGTGCCGCAGCGACAAGAAGTTTATCGGCTACAGGATCTAAAAATCGTCCAAGGTTTGAGGTTTGTTTATTGCGGCGTGCCAAATAACCATCGAAGAAATCCGTAATCCCAGCTGCTATAAATAGCCCCAGCGGAACCCAACTGGACGCATCGCCCGGCAGATAAAAGGATGCAAGCAAGAGTGGAATGACAGCAATGCGTGATAGCGTCAATAAATTTGGCAACCGAAATAACATGCCCAAGAACCCAACTGGAGTATTGATCTAGCGGGCAGTATAGGAGCAGGTTTTAAAGAGGGAAAGGAGTGATTTTTAAAAGATTATTCATGGAGATAATCGTGGATCTGCTTTGCAAGTTTTTTGGAGATCCCTTCAACGGACTCAAGATCTGCTAAAGCGGCGTCAAGGACACCTTTTGCAGAACCAAAATGATTAAGCAGCGCTTTTTTCCGTTTGCCACCTATGCCAGGAATTTCATCGAGAGGAGACTTCCCAATTGCTTTGGATCGTTTTGCTCTGTGGGTTGTAATGGCATAGTTGTGGACTTCATCGCGAAGACGCTGAAGAAAATAAAGGGTTGGATCATTTTGAGGTAAAGAAAAGGGTGATTTACCAGGTAAGAAAAATCTTTCCCGCCCGGCGTGTCGATCCGGGCCTTTGGCGATACCAGCAAGCTTAACATCTTGGATGTCGAGATTATTGAATACCTCAAGTGCTGCTGACAATTGACCAAGACCGCCATCAATTAGGACAAGATCAGGCCATTGCTCACGTGAGCCGGAGCCTTCGCCAATCCTATCAGGGTCTTCTTTTTGGAGTCTTGAAAACCGCCGCGACAGGACTTCCCGCATCATGCCGTAGTCATCGCCTGGTGCTAGGTCCTTGTCTTTAATGTTGAATTTACGATAACTTTTTTTCTCAAACCCTTCTGGTCCAGCGACAATAAGGGCGCCTACCTGATGAGAACCCTGGATATGGCTGTTGTCATAAACTTCAATTCTTTGCGGTGCTTTTTCCATTTCAAAAAGCTTTCCTACCGCCTCAAGCAGCCGTTTCTGAGATGCATTTTCTGCGAGTTTACGCTCCAACGCTCCCCGTGCATTCAAGAGAGCATGATCAAGCATTTCCCTCTTTGGGCCTCGTTTGGGAGTGGAAATTTCAATCTTTTTCTCCGCTCTGACGGAGAGAGCTTCGCTTAGTAGAGTCACCTCGGACGGTGTGTGGCTAACCCAGATATTCTTGGGCGCTGGATGCGTGTCGTAAAACTGCCCAATAAATGCACCCAGGACTTCTTCTGGGCCTTCCTCTTTTGTATGGCTTGGGTAGTGAGCTCGGTTTCCTAAGTTTTGGCCGGATCGAATAAAGAAGACCTGAACGCATGTTTGCCCACCTTCCTGGTGAGCCGCAATTACATCTGCTTCATCAATATTGGGAAGATTTATGGTCTGCTTGGCCTGGATATGGGCCATCGCTTTGAGGCGATCGCGTAAGACTGCAGCTAGTTCAAAGTCCAGATTGTCACTAGCGGTTTGCATCCGATCTGCCAGCTGTTGCTGGATGGCGTGGCTTTTTCCGGAAAGAAAGGAGCGCGCCTCATCAACAATCACTTTGTAGTCCTCTTCGGAAATTCGGCCAACGCAAGGCGCGGAACATCTTTTGATTTGGTATTGCAGACAAGGACGTGTACGCGTGTTGAAATCTGAGTCGCTGCAGGAGCGCAATGGGAAAAGCCGTTGGAAAGTTGCTAGAGTATCGTTGACGGCGCCGGCTGAAGCAAAGGGACCAAAATATTCCCCTTTTCGATTGCGAGCGCCACGATGTTTTGTAATTTGCGGCCAATCATGATCGCCTGTTATCAAAATGTAGGGGAAGGATTTATCATCTCTCAGGATGATGTTGTAGCGGGGTTTCAGCTTCTTGATTAGGTTTGCTTCAAGAAGTAGGGCTTCCACTTCAGTGTGCGTGGAGACAAACTCCATCGCATAAGTTAAGGAAACCATTCTCAGGATGCGGGATGATTGTCCTGTTATTTTTGTGTAGCTGCTGACCCTGTTTTTTAGGTTTTTGGCCTTCCCTACATATAGTACCTGCTCATTCTTATCGAGCATCCGATATACGCCGGGTGTGGACGGAAGTGTTTTCAAAAACCGCTTAATGACGTTTGAACCTCTGGCAAAAGAGGATTCTTGGTTTTCGAGTGCTGATTCTGTCATTTCCTATTGATTCAACGCTTCGTTTTAAGGGTCAAGATGAAAGGTTACTTTTAACAAGTTGGTCTAAGCTACTTAATAACAAGACACATTAGCGTTTATGTTATTTTTTAAAATTCTGAGTTTACAGTTTTTTGACACTATCCACCGAACCTGTGGATAACTTTGTGCGTAAGTCTGTGGGATTGATCTAAACCCCCTATAAACCTTGACGTTGCTCCTTGCTGCCTAATTTTTAGTCAATAATGTAAGTTATTGATTTTATTCAGTTATTTAAAAGTCAAGGATCGCAAACCAAGATTTGTTACTTTTTTCAAACTGTTTTGCACTGTTTCATGGGCACTTCTGGTTGCTGTGCACAACTATAGCTAAGTATTAAGAAAAAACTGGATTTTTGAGTTGCTAATCACGTGTTCTTGTGATTTCGACACCAACGCTTCCAGCATTCTGCAAAGCCTGCAATTTCTCTACTTTTACAGTCACACTCACTATTCGCCGATTCTTGAAGCAGATATCAGTGATCTTTTCGGCCAGTGTTTCAACAAGGTTGATATGTTCTTCTTTTACGAGCTTCTCAACCGCTTTTGCGATTGTTTCGTAGCAGATGACATTACGATAGTCGTCATTGATCGGCCCGTCATGATTTTCAACTTCAAGCACAATATTTAGTCGGACAGGTTGCTCGGCAAGTTTTTCATGCTCATAAACCCCGATCAGCATAGTGACTAGTAGGTCATGTATAAATACGCGGTGAGTTGAGGGTGCCGATACTGCTATGGGAAGATGTGTTACTTCCTTGGGGTCCATCAGGCTCATGTTACTCTTCCTCGGTCATAATCGTGTACGGTAAGTGTTGTCCGCCATCCATGGCAAGGAACTCACCGGTAATTGATCTGCTTTTTAGCAGAAACTGAACGCCTTCGGAAATTTCTTCTGGGCTGGCCCCTCGTTTCAGGGGTACTTGCTCGATTTGCCGCTTGAATTGTTCAGGTGTCTGGCGTTTGCTTGGCAAAGTGGGACCCGGGCCGATCGCATTTACGCGTATTGCCGGCGCGAGTTCCATTGCTGCCGTTTGGGTAAAAGTCCATAGGGCTGATTTACTAAGCGTATAAGACATAAAGCCAGGTCTCAGGTTGAAAACTCGCTGATCAATGATGTTGATAACAGTCGGGTCTTCTAACTGATCCAAATTGTCCTGGGAGGCAAACGCTTGTGTAAGGAGAACCGGCGCTAATAAATTTGTTTGCATATGGTTTGTGAAAGACGTGTCAGTGAGACTGGGAAGATCATCTTTATCGAACACGGATGCATTATTAATCAGCGTATTTATAGGGCCCAGCTTTCGAGCAGCATTTTCAAAGCAGACTTTAATTTCGTCCGAATTGGATAAATCAGCGGGTGCAAGCGCCGCTCTGACACCTATTTCTTCCAACTCGGATTTCAGGCTAAGAGCATCATCAGCAGATTTGTTGTGATGTATTGATATATTCCAGCCATTGCGAGCCAAGTTAAGTGCAATAGCTTTTCCGATCCGCTTTGCTGCGCCGGAAATGAAAGCATGTTTTTCCATTTGAAATATGGATCTCAGTCTCTGTTGTTATTTCTGGTTCGATGAGGCGAAGCTCTAGATGCTTGCCACTGAATAAACACCAGACATACCATAAAATTGAGAAAGAACATATGCTACATAGCCAAACAAAAGGCCTATCCCTGCAATGCGGCCAATTGGCTTTTTCAAGAAAAAGAGGCCAATTAAAAGAGCTGATGCGAGTAGCATTACAAAGAGGTCAAAAGAGAGGATCTGCTGAGGTGCCGTCATCGGCTTGATCATGGCTGTAACCCCAATAATCCCAGTGATATTAAATAGATTCGATCCAAGCACATTTCCGATCGCAACATCGCCATGGCGTCTGAAGGCAGCAATCAGGGACGTGGCAAGTTCCGGTAAAGAAGTCCCAAGGGCAACAAGTGTCAAGCCGATGATTTCTTCTGAAACGCCAGCCGTAGTCGCAATATTAACTGCGCCAAGCACAAGGAGACGGGAGCCCAGAACAAGGCCTGCAAGGCCACCCAGAATGAAAAGGAAACTGACCCAAGGGGTTTTGGGCATGTTTTCCTCATATTCTTCCAACGCCTCATCAGCTGCAAGATCTCCTTCTTTTTTCGCCCGCCGATACGCCATATACATGACCGCAACCAGGACACTTGTCAGTATAAAACCCTGCCAGAATGCGATGGCGCCGGTCCAAGCCAGAACTGTGAAAAGAAGAGAGCCACCGATTACAATAAGGGTGTCCCGGATTGCAGATTGATTGTCACAGGTTAGGGGATAGATGATTGCAGGTGCACCTAGCACAAGAAGAATATTGGCAATATTACTGCCCACGACATTCCCTACAGCAATGCCTGAGGCGCCATCAAGAGCGGCTTGCACACAGACAACAAGCTCCGGAGCGGAAGTGCCGAATGCGACAATGGTAAAGCCGATAATCAGTTTGGAAATATTAAACTGCTCTGCCAGAGCAACGGATCCTCTGACCAGTAATTCGCCGCAAACCAGCAAAACGACCAGACCTGCAGCAACCTGAAGATACATCATGATGTAAGCTTACCTAGATCCTTCATTTAAACTCCTGAGACACTGTATCACCGCTGCGAGGGCACCAGAGTATATAGACATGCTAAGAAGTCAGTAAAAGGGGTAATTCCACCTTTCGCACTATTTGTGGCGTTTATGCGACAGTAAGTTTCAGTGGCTAATTTGGATCTAAAAACGGCGACGTAGAGAATAGCCTTTAATTTTCAGTAGGTTAAGAATTCCGCGCTCTCCGGGTAGGTGTAGCGCACCTACGGCCACAAAGCTAGAAGATGTTTCGAGTTTATCAATCATCCGCTTCGTCATGGTTTCATTTCTTTTCAAGATAAGACGCTCTTCAAGAAACTCGACAAGTTCGGGACTGGCGCTTTGCAAGTCTTCCTCCATGTTGCAAAAGAACCAGTTGATCTCACCCCGAAGATAATGCTGGGTGAGGGTTTCAAGTTCTGAATCTAAATCGGGATATGCTTTGATTGCTGCGTCCAGGAGTTCCAATTGAGCTTGTTCTGTCAGGTTATCAAACAGTCCTAACTGTTCTTCGGCGGTTTCAAGTGGATGGATGGCTTTTCCTTGAGATTGGGCGAAACGTTCCAGTTCCCGATCTAAAAGTGTGAGTTGTCCTTTGGAAACTGACTTGCTGCTTGGAGGTTGCGACAGAATTGAGGCAATTGCCCAGATTTTGAATTGTTCAATCGATTTTATGGTCATGCCATAGTCTCGCATAATGGGCTTGAGGGCATCGTGTCGCTCTGGACCAACCAGCTCCCTTAGGTTTTGACCAAATGGCGATAACATTAACTGGCGGCTTTTTTGTACATTTTCACGAGTAAGTTGCGTCTCAAGTATGAAGGTATCTGATTTGTTGAGGGCTTGCATCACAACCCCAGGGAGGTGAAGAATTCGCGGATCTTTCGAATGCATGGTCCCAAACACGTAGCTCTTGGGGCCATTATCCTTTTGAATCTCCCATAATTTTCCTTTGCCAAATGGCATGTTTTGGCATTCGGGTTGAGCCTCTGACCGAACAGGAGAAATGAGAACAAGGAAGGAAATGAGGCAAATTGTTAGATTGAGAAGTGAATACTTGCGCTGAAATTTCATCGAACCTACCCTTTGTCTCATCTAGCATACCTCGTTATCTTATGATTAAGATGTGTTGGATCTAAGGCAATACCTAAAATCTGGGTGGTGCCGGCGCGCTGGCAGGAGCCTTAGGGATGCGAGTTGTTTTACCATTAATCTGTTTGATATTCAGTTTTGCGGTAACCGCCTTTTCGAATGAGCGGGAAGGCCCCCTTATTTTTGCCGCCGCGAGTTTATCAGCCCCCTTGACCGAGGTAGGTTTGCTTTACGAAAGGGAAACCGGTCAAAAAGTTCGTTTTTCTTTTGCAGGGAGTTCAACCTTGGCCAAGCAGATTGCCGCTGGCGCTGAGGTAGGGCTTTATATTTCAGCAAACCGGAAGTGGGTTGACTATTTGATTGATCAGGGCAGTGTTGCTGCGAATAGAACCACCGTTCTGTTTTCAAATTCGCTTGTTGTTATTGCTCCTGTAGACGAGGAAAAAGACAGTCATCCGAAACAACTCAGTGATCTAGCCAATTGGCTTGAGGGAGGCAGGATTGCGGTGGGTGATCCAGATCATGTTCCTGCGGGTAGTTATGCAAAAGAAGCAATGATCAGCGCCGGTGTCTGGCAGGTGTTGAGGGGTAGACTTCTTCGTCAGCCGAATGTGAAAAGTGCATTGGCCCTGGTTGTTCGGGGGGAAGCTGTGGCCGGAATAGTTTATGAAACTGACGTCGTCGGAATTTCAGACGTAAAGAAGCTGTTTAGTATTGATCAGACCCTGCATACACCTATTAGGTATGTCGCAGCCGAAATCGGCCAAAGTCTTTCTGGAAGTGTGTCAGAATTTTATCAGTTCCTGAAAGGGGACGGTGCCAAAAAGATTTTTAAAGATTATGGATTTATAGTCTTTTAGTGGTCAAATCGAGACACCAGAGGAAATAACTACTTTCGTCCCCGTTTGCCGCCAAGTGTTTTTCCGCTGCTAATCCGGCCAGCGGTTGAACGGCCAAGGGGTTGCCCTTTGCCAGAATCGCCAATTCCAAGCTCCCGATCTTGGAGTTGTTTGATTTCGTCTCGTAATCTTGCAGCCTCTTCAAATTCCAAATCGGCGGCTGCATCTCGCATTTTCTTCTCAAGTGCCTCAATATGGGCAGTGATATTGTTGCCGATCAGGTTGTTTGCATCAGACAAGCCAATATCCACATCATGGTGATCCTGCTCGTAAACACTCTCCATAATGTCATCGATGTTTTTACGGACAGATGCTGGTGTAATGTTGTGCTCCAGGTTGTACGCCTGTTGCTTCTCACGGCGGCGCTGAGTTTCATTTAACGCCCGTTCCATGCTGCCTGTCATTTTATCGGCATAGAGGATCACGCGGCCATCCACATTTCTGGCGGCTCGGCCAATGGTCTGGATGAGAGAGGTTTCCGAACGCAGGAAACCTTCCTTGTCTGCATCCAAGATGGCAACCAATGCACATTCAGGAATATCCAGCCCTTCGCGAAGGAGGTTGATCCCAACCAGAACATCAAAAGTTCCGAGTCTAAGATCCCGAATGATTTCTATTCTTTCTAACGTGTCGATATCTGAATGGAGATACCGAACCTTAATCCCATTTTCATGAAAATATTCTGTAAGGTCCTCGGCCATTTTCTTGGTGAGGGTCGTGACCAGTACACGTTGCCCTTTGGCGGCAGCCTCTTTGCATTCACCCATCAAATCATCGACTTGGCTTTCAACGGGTCGAATTATACATTCCGGATCAATGAGGCCTGTAGGTCTGATAACTTGTTCAGAGAAGGTGCCGCCCGTTCTCTCCAATTCCCAGTTTCCAGGAGTGGCTGAGACAAACATGGTCTGAGGACGCATTAAGTCCCACTCCTCAAATTTAAGAGGGCGGTTGTCCCGGCAAGATGGCAGACGGAAACCATAATCTGCCAAAGTAGATTTCCGGCTTGCATCCCCTTTGTACATGGCTCCAAGCTGGCTGACGGTGACATGGCTTTCATCCACGACAAGCAGCGCATTATCTGGGAGATATTCGAACAAGGTCGGTGGTGGATCGCCGGGATTTCGGCCAGACAGGTACCGGGAATAATTTTCAATACCGGCGCAGGTTCCTGTTGCTTCCATCATTTCCAGATCGAATGTTGTTCTTTGCTCAAGGCGTTGTGCTTCCAGAAGCTTATTTCGAGTTTCAAACTCGGCAAGGCGTTCCTTCAGCTCGGCTTTTATCTTGGATTGGGCCTGACGCAGTGTGGGCTTAGGGGTTACATAATGGCTGTTTGCATAAACGCGGATTTCATTTAGTTTCCCCGTTTTTTCACCAGTCAGTGGATCGAATTCGATAATTTCTTCTAGCTCATCTCCAAACAGGGAGAGCCGCCATGCCTGGTCTTCAAGGTGAGCAGGAAAGATTTCGATTGTGTCGCCGCGTGCCCGGAAAGTGCCTCGTGTGAAACTGGCGTCATTTCGCCGATACTGGATTTCAACCAGATCCTTTAACAATTTCTGACGATCCAGCATTTGACCTTTTTTTAGGGTCATCGTCATTTCACTATATGTTTCGACCGAGCCGATACCATAGATGCATGACACAGAAGCCACTATGATAACGTCATCTCTCTCAAGTAAGGCACGGGTGGCTGAGTGACGCAGCCTATCGATTTGTTCATTGATAGACGCATCTTTTTCAATGTAGGTGTCAGTGCGAGGGACGTATGCTTCTGGCTGATAATAATCGTAATACGAGACAAAATACTCAACGGAGTTATTCGGAAAGAAAGCTTTCATCTCTCCATAGAGCTGCGCTGCTAGTGTTTTATTGTGTGCCAGAATAAGAGTGGGGCGTTGAACTTGCTCAATAACTTTCGCCATCGTATAGGTCTTGCCAGACCCGGTTACACCCAAGAGGACCTGATCTTTTTCGCCCTGTGTTATTCCTTCGCACAACTCCTTTATAGCCTGGGGTTGATCCCCGGCGGGTTCAAATTCCGAAACGACTTGAAATGCAATGCCGCCTTCCGACTTTTCTGGGCGTTCCGGTCGGTGTGGAATGAACTCGTTTGATGTTGCGCTTTTGTTCTCTTGGGCCATAGCCCTTTTATAGGGTTAAATGAGCAGGTTGCCAACCGAAATCGACATTAATAAAATTTAAACGAAAAGAGGCGCCAGTTAAGTGACGCCTCATGCGGGGGTGCCATCTGAAGAACCAATGGACAGGAAGGTTTTTTGCTCCAGATGGCTTGGGAACTTTTAGGCTTGCCAGAAAGGCTTCCGGCATTCGTCTTGAACCATTGCAGATGTCAGACCCATATCTTCAAGGCTGCGTGAATCCAATTCAGACAAATTGCGGCGCATTTCGGAGCGTTCTTGCCATGTCAACACTGTACTTGCCAACGCTTCAAAGAAACTTGGCTTTGGTGCCTGAGGCTTAACTGAAAAGTGCCCTGTTTGCTTTGCATTGATCATTTTAGTAGACATGTTTAACTCCTTTCGTGTCTGGGAGCTCAAGATCATAAATCTCTTATCCGTTTCGATGATGCTGTTTTCGCAAAATTTATGCTTGAAGACAAACGATTGATTCTAATAAGATGGATTAGGAAAACTAAACTGAAATTAATCTGTCATGAAACTTCCACCATTAAATAATTTAAGAGTTTTTGAAGCTGCAGCGAGACATCTGAGTTTTTCCAAGGCCGCTGAAGAGCTTTTTGTCACACCAGCTGCGGTCAGCCATCAGATTAAAAGTCTTGAAGAGTGGTTGGGAATCCCCCTCTTTCGGCGCTTGAACAGGGCCGTAATGCTTACGGATGAAGGGCAATCTTATCTCGTGGGTGTGCGCGAAGGGTTAGAAGCTTTAAAAATTGCGACTGAAAAGCTGATGGCGCAGGGTAACAGTGGTTCATTGACTGTGAGTACCTTGCCGTCATTTGCTGCGCGCTGGCTGTTACCTCGCTTAAGTCGCTTTCAAGCGAAGCATCCCGAAATAAGTGTGAAGGTAGAGGCAACTGATATTCTCACTGATTTTAACAGGCAAAGTGTTGATTTGGTTCTGCGATATGGGTCCGGGAATTATCCTGGCCTGCACTCAGAACTTCTGTTGCAGGAAGACAGCTTGTTTCCGGTTTGTAGCCCAGAGCTTGTTAGTGGGCCTCACCCTTTGAAGACGCCTGCGGATCTTGCTCACCATACTCTACTTCATGATGACTTGCGTGTTGATTGGGAAACCTGGTTGAGTGCAGCAGGTGTTTCTGGTGTCGATCCGAAAAGAGGGGTTAGTTATAACGACTCATCCATGGTTTTGTCTGCGGCGATGGCCGGACAAGGTGTTGCGTTGGGGCGAAGCACGCTGGCGGCTGAGGATTTAAAAGCAGGACGACTTGTGAAACCTTTTGATATCGAACTTAAAGGGGATAGTTGCTACTACATAGTTTGCCCACTTGAGGCAGTTGGACGGCCGCAGATTGTTGCCTTTCGAAATTGGTTGTTTGAAGAGGTCGAAAATGACCCCGGTCGCTTCATGTTCGTCCCAGAAAGTTGACCATTTCATCAAGAGTGTTGCCAATCAGGCTTTTTCTAAAGGATTCTTGTAAAAACCAGTCCTTTGCTGTTGAAACATGGAAATTGTGGGCTTAGGTTTGCCACTGCAAATATTTTGCAGAAACAAAATTTAATTTTGAAAGAAAAGGTCATGTCGATTATTGCAGAAAGTCTGGGTCGCATTAAACCCTCACCGACAATTGCTGTAACAACTAAAGCTGCTGAACTTCGGGCTGCCGGACGGGACGTTATTGGTCTCGGCGCAGGTGAACCTGATTTTGATACGCCGGACAATATTAAGTCTGCTGCGAAAACGGCGATAGACGAAGGCAAGACCAAATACACGGCTGTAGACGGTATCCCTGAATTAAAGCAGGCAATTTGCGAAAAGTTCAAAAGGGAAAACGGATTGAGCTACGAGCCATCACAGGTCACTGTTGGCTCCGGCGGTAAGCAGATCATTTACAATGCGATGGTGGCAACTCTGAACCCAGGTGATGAGGTTATCATCCCTGCACCTTATTGGGTATCCTACCCTGATATGGTTCTTTTAGGTGGTGGTGAGCCGGTGTTTGTTGGTTCGAGCGCTGAAAATGGTTTCAAAATGAAACCAGAAGATCTCGAAGCAGCTATTACACCCAAAACCAAATGGCTGATTTTCAACTCCCCTTCCAACCCATCTGGCGCTGGATATAACCGCGAAGAGTTGAAAGCACTGACAGATGTACTGGTTAAGCACCCGAATGTCTGGATCCTGACTGACGATATGTATGAGCATCTGGTCTATGATGATTTTGAGTTTGTGACACCGGCTCAGGTGGAACCTTCACTCTATGACCGGACGCTGACAATGAATGGTGTGTCAAAAGCATATGCTATGACAGGCTGGCGGATTGGGTATGCTGCAGGTCCTCAGGAACTTATCAAAGCGATGGCTAAAGTTCAGTCTCAAAGCACATCAAACCCTTGCTCCATCAGCCAGTACGCTTCTGTTGAAGCGTTGAACGGGCCGCAGGATTTCCTTGCAACCCGGGCAAAAGCTTTTGAGGAACGCCGGGACATGGTTGTGCAAATGCTGAATGACGCTGAAGGGGTCTTTTGTCCAAAGCCAGAGGGCGCTTTTTATGTGTATCCATCAATCGAAGGATGCATTGGCAAGAAAACCCCATCAGGCAAGGTGATTGAAAACGATCTTGATTTCGTGAGTGAGCTTTTGGAAGCTGAGGGCGTTGCTGTTGTTCACGGCGATGCGTTTGGTTTATCCCCTTATTTCCGGGCATCATATGCGACATCTACCGAAGCTTTGAAAGAAGCTTGCACACGGATTCAAAAGTTTTGTGCAAGTCTTAGCTAAAGTCTTCTGCCAAAATCCGAAAAAGAAGCGGTCGTCGATTCGGCCGCTTTTTTTGTTTCTGGAAACAGTGTTTTACCTGAAAGAGTTTAAGTGTTCCCAAAATCTATAAAAACTCAACGGTTTGGAATCCCAGTTTAAAAATCTCTTGCATGGAACAAGAAACCTACAGAACATTAGGTTATTCTTACATTTATGAGGGAGGAGGATATGACGATGAAAAAGCCGTCTGGTCCTCGGAGTGTCGCGCTCGTCGGGCCATACTCCAGTGGGAAAACATCACTAATGGAGGCAATGCTCCATATTTGTGGTGAGATAAGCCGAAAAGGCAAGGTCGAAGAAGGTACAAGTATTGGCGATAGCAGTCGCGAAGCTAGAGATCGAAAAATGAGCGTTGAGGTCAACTCCGCTCATTTTTCTTTTATGGGGGATGAATTTTCAATTTTAGATTGCCCTGGCTCTATCGAGTTTCTTCAGGAAAGCCGAAATGTACTCGCGGGTGTGGATGCTGCAATTTTGGTTTGTGAACCGGACCCCGCCAGAAACATGACGATGCTGCCTATTTTGAAGATGCTAGAAGAAATGAATATTCCCACCTTTATTTTCGTGAACAAAATAGATCGCGCGAAAGGGAGCGTTCATGACTTGTTTCAGGCGCTGGAAGAAGTATCAGGTCGTGATTTGGTTCTGCGGCAGGTGCCAATTGTGAATGATGGCACGATTACAGGCTATGTGGATTTGGCTTCTGAACGGGCATATGTCTACAAAGATGGTCAGGCGTCCCGAATTATTGACATGCCCCCAGATGTTGCCGAGATGGAAGGGACTTCGCGGTTTACTATGCTGGAAACACTGGCCGATTATGATGACCATCTGATGGAAGAACTACTGGAGGATATTGAGCCAGAGCAGGAAGAGATTTACGAATTACTGCAGGCAGACTTGCAGCAGGGCTATGTGGTTCCTGTTTTTCTAGGGTCCGCTGCTTCGGATCATGGAGTGCGCCGTCTTTTAAAAGCGCTCCGACATGAGGTCCCATCCAACGCAGTTTCCGCAAAAAATCATCAACTTAACATCGCAGCCAATAAACCTGCGGCCCAGGTTCTAAAAACATACATATCTCCACAAGGGGGGAGGTTGTCTCTGGTTCGGATCTGGTCAGGAGATCTCAAAGATGGTGACAAATTCTTCTTAGGGCGACTTTCTGGCATGTACAAAATGATGGGCTCGGAGCTAGAGAAAATTACGTCAGCATCAGAGGGAGATGTTGTTGTTTTAGCAAGGCTTGATGATATTCAAACGGGTGAAATTTTTACAGATACGGAAAAATGGCAGGCCGCTCACGTGGCTCCATTGGAGCCTGTGTATGACTTCTCTCTTTCTGCGGAAAAACATGAGGAGGATGTTAAGCTTACAGCTGCTTTAACCAAAATGTCAGAGGAAGACCCCTCACTTCTTTCGGAGCACAGGCAAGAAACTCAGGAGTTGTTGCTAAGGGGGCAGGGAGAGATTCACTTGAAAGTGGCGCTGGACCGGCTGAAAAATAAATTCGGTCTCAATGTGACAGCCAAGCCTCCCAAAATTGCATATCGAGAAGCAATTCGAAAACCAATTGTGCATCACGCCAGATTTAAAAAACAAAGCGGCGGTCATGGGCAGTTTGGCGATGTGAAAATCGAGATTAAGCCTCTTGAGAGGGGTAAGGGGTTTGAGTTTCACGAAACGGTTGTAGGTGGTTCCGTTCCCAAGCAGTACATACCGGCAGTGGAAACGGGTGTGAAGGAGTATCTGGGTGAGGGGCCGCTTGGCTTCCCGGTTGTTGATATCTCGGTCACGTTGTTGGATGGTCAGCATCATGCTGTCGACAGTTCGGAAAATGCCTTTAAATCTGCTGCTCGGATTGCCATGAGTGAAGGAATGCCTAAATGCTCTCCCGTTCTCTTGGAGCCAATTTGCCGTGTTGAGATTGCCATGCCTTCTGATTACATGGCAAAAATTAATGGCATAGTCAGTTCTCGTCGCGGGCAAATTTTGGGTTTTGATAGTCGTGAGGGATGGTTTGGTTGGGATGTTTTGACAGCCTATATCCCGGAGCAGGAATTGAGGGATTTGATTGTCGATATACGTTCAGCCACGCAAGGAGTTGGGACCTACAGTGCAAGATTTGATCATTTGCAGGAACTGACAGGAGCGCTTGCGGAAAAGGTTGTTACCCAAAAAGATACTGAGCTTCACTGAAAGCTAGCCGGGTTCACAGACTGTTGATTTGAGTTTGATCCATGGTCGCACAATCCTGTTAGGATAGACAGGAATTGAAATTAGGTGCGCTAAATGTTGATCAAACTGAAGAAGGCCTGGGAGCTATCTGAAAATCATGTGCTGGATGAAAGCAAATATCTTAATCGGCGTGCAATTTTGAAATCGATGGGGATTGGAGGTTTGGCCGCAGGCGCAGCCTTTTCCCCCTTCGGGCGCCCAGTGTTTGCTGCAGAAGATCCAAGTGCCCATCTCTACCCTGTTGCCAGGAATCATGCTTATGTGGGTGGCCGGGAACTAACTCCAGAAAAAATCGCAACGACCTATAATAATTTTTATGAGTTTGGATCTCACAAAGAAATTCATACTGCTGCCCAGGCTCTAAAAATCCGCCCTTGGTCTGTGAAAATTGATGGGGCTGTTGAAAAAGAGATGGAAATCGACATAGATGATCTGTTGGCAAAAATGTCTCTCGAGGAGCGAATTTACCGGCATCGATGTGTGGAGGCATGGTCGATGGTGGTTCCCTGGAGCGGCTTTGCTCTAAAAGAATTTGTCAAGTTCGCCAAGCCAACATCTAAGGCAAAATATTTAGTCATGCAGACTTTTGAAGATAAGAGCATGGCAACAGGTCAGCGCCAGTTCTGGTATCCTTGGCCCTATACCGAAGGGCTGACAATGGCCGAGGCAACAAATGATTTGGCTTTTATGGTGACTGGATTGTATGGAAAACCATTGCCCAAACAGAATGGCGCTCCGCTGAGACTGGCTGTGCCTTGGAAGTATGGATTTAAGCAAATCAAATCCATTGTAAGATTTCACTTCAGTGAGACACGGCCTAAGAGTTTCTGGGAAGAGCTAATCGCAAGTGAATATGGATTTTGGGCAAATGTTAATCCAGAAGTGCCCCATCCCCGGTGGTCGCAAGCAACTGAACGAGATATTGCCACGAACAAGCGTATTCCGACCCAAATTTTCAACGGTTATGGTGATGCCGTAGCGCATTTATATGAAGGAATGAGCAAGCGAGAGCGGCTCTTTATGTAAAAAAAGTCAGCCCCTAGAGGCTGACAATTTTACAGGGTTGGCGCTTTTTAAAAAGCGCTGCCGATCCAACAGGGAGATATAAGACCGACTAAAATGAGGGAGTAATATTCGGGGGGAATGGTACTCAGCCCTCATGCTCAGTATATGGTTTTGCTTCGAAGAATTCCCATTAGTGAATTGACATGGCAGCTATGCAGTAGACTCATGACAAAAAAAGACCAGCCTCTTCGCAGAGGCTGGTAAGTCTAACAGGGAGGTATATCATCCGAGGATGATACGCTACTCGCAACTGGGAGGAAGGCGAGTAGCTGAGAATATCGATAAAGGGGGTCGATATTCTGATCAATGCTGCATTGCAACGTTGATGAATGGAATATAGGCAAATGCACTTTTTATTGCCACTCTTTTTTTTGCAGTGCACCCATGCAGTTACTGCATGGCTTCTCACAAGGTTAATGTCACTCCAGTTTGAAAGCCTAGTTCAGTATGGTTGAAAAAAAGAAGGCCAATCCTTGGGAGGAAGGATTGGCCTTAGCTAACAGGGGATGTCATGAGTGTGTCATGACGGCTGCTTGATACTGGGAGGAATACAAGCAGCAATGTTCACGAAACATATGGGAGACTGTCGTGAAACAGAGAGTGTTGCGTTGCAACAATCAATGCCCGTCTTTTAAGAGATCGCTCGGTGAAAGAGTAGTCGAATATTGTCAAAGCGGATATGCGCCAGGTGCATGGCTAAGCAATTATGGGACAATATGAGGTTTTTGTTGTTTTTGGGCCAAGTGCCTAAAAAACAGACTCTGAAACTTTGCGGATTAGGAAGTCCCGAAAAATCGTGACCCTTTTAGAGTTTCGAAGTTCCTCAGGATATACATAGTAAGCATCAAATTCAGGGCCTTCCAGTTCCGGCAAAACGCGGACAATTCCTTTATGGCCCTGTGTGATGTAATCAGGCAGGCTGCCGATACCCAGGCCGCTTTGAATAGCCAATAGGAGGCCATAAACGTTATTCACCTTGAATATGGGCTGAATATTTTCATCAACCTCTTTCAACATGTCGAGTATCCAATTAACACTCGCAATACTGGAGGGGGCTTCTTCGCCATAAACTAGGATTTTTCGATCAACCAGATCTTCAAGCGATTTCGGTGTCCCGTTTTTTTGAATGTATTCTGTAGAAGCATAGAGATGGTGCTTCACAGTCATCAGTTTCCGCATGATCAAGTCAGGCTGCACTGGCTCTCTTAACCGAATAGCGACATCAGCCTCTCTCATGGCAAGATCAAGTTCCCGATCTGCCAGAATAAGGTTGACCGTAATGTCTGGGTAGAGATCGATAAATTCCCTGATCCTCGGAGTTAGCCAGTTAGAACCCACTCCGACAGTCGCGGAGACTTTAATCTCCCCAGTTGGCTTGCTTTTGGTGTCTGCAAGCATCGCCTCGGTCATCGCTAGCTTTGCAAAAACCTCATGGGCTGTCTGGTAAAGGAGTTCTCCTTGCTCAGTGAGAAGCAAGCCTCTTGCGTGGCGGTGGAAGAGTGGCAGTTGAAGGCTTTCTTCCAGGGCACTAATTTGTCGGCTTACAGCTGATTGGCTTAAGTGCAAGGTTTCACCTGCGTGAGTGAAGCTGCCTGCCTCCGCAACCGCATGAAATATCCTGAGCTTATCCCAATCCATGGCTGTTCCGTGTTTTGTCCAAACCTTACATTAATCACCAATTGAATAATGTAAGGTCCAGATTCCGAATTCTGACAACCAAAATGGAATTTGATCTACAAAATCGGGGTTAGCGTGGCAAAAGTGTTACTTCATTCATGTTCAGCGATGAAGCGCTCGGCTTCGAGGGCAGCCATACAACCGGTTCCAGCAGCGGTAACAGCTTGCCGATAGATTTTGTCCTGTACGTCACCGCAGGCAAATATTCCGGGAATGTTGGTTGCTGTGGAATCAGCTGCGGTGAGGATATATCCCTCTTTATCCATGTCGATCTTGCCCTTAAAAATATCTGTATTAGGGCTGTGACCAATTGCTACGAAAACACCATGGACATCTAATTCAGACGTTTCATTTGTCTTCACATTTTTCAGACGGACTGAAGTAACGCCCAAAGGCTGTTCATCCCCTAGAATTTCATCGAGGACCGTATCCCAAAGCACCTCGATTTTGTCATTCTTCATCAAGCGATCGATCAGGATTTTTTCCGCACGGAACTCGTCACGCCGGTGGATAACGGTAACCTTTGAAGCGTGGTTAGTTAGATACAAGGCTTCTTCAACAGCCGTATTACCGCCGCCCACAACAAGCACTTCTTTGTCGCGGTAGAAAAAGCCATCGCAAGTCGCGCAAGCGGAAACGCCGAAGCCCATAAACTTTTCTTCAGATGGCAACCCGAGCCACTTTGCAGAGGCGCCCGTAGAAATAATTACGCTATCGGCAACGTATTTGGCTCCACTATCTGCTGTAGCCACAAAAGGCCGCGTGGAAGTGTCTAGATCGACAATGATGTCATAGTGGATTTCAGTACCAACATTTTTAGCCTGAGCTTCCATTTGCTCCATCAGCCAAGGGCCTTGAATTGGATCTGCGAAGCCGGGGTAATTTTCCACATCCGTCGTGATCGTAAGTTGGCCCCCCGGTTGAAGTCCATGGACCATTATTGGTTTGAGGGCTGCGCGAGCAGCATAGATAGCAGCGGTGCAGCCAGCTGGGCCGGAGCCAATAATCAATACGTTGGTTTTGTGTGTATCTGCCATCAAGAACTCCTTGGCCAAATTTTAGCTTCGATCACCCTTCAGAACTGCTTTATGTATTATGACCCTCAAAACCTTGCAAGAGGCATATATAGACAAAGTAGAGATAAGATTTCCCAAATGTTGTGTTAAGGACTAGGGCGATCTTGATATTTTTGTCGGACGATTTCCGCAACTCTTTGAGATTCCCGAAGAACTGGCTGGTCCCAGCTTGGGAGTGAACCTTCAAATGCCCGCGTATAATTTTGCTTCTTCATTCTGTCGTGAAAATAATTGAATTTTCGATTACCACCTTCTAGATCGAAAACAAGTGTTGGTTTGCCTGCGCTGACAGCCTCGCAGACCATGTTAACAGAATCGGCTGTTACGATTATGGCGTCAGCCTTTTCCAGAAATGCAAAGTAAGGATTGTCTCCGGACCCATCCCAAAAATAGTGGGGAAGTTTTGAGAGGGTTTCCTTTAAAGTCACCGTATTTTCATCGCCAGTCCGCCTGGAAGCGGTAACTAAAAAAAAGCATCCTGTATGTTGGTGAAGCTTTTTCAGATCATCGCATAGTTTTTTTACGACAGGTGCTGTCATCGAGTAGCACCTGTTACTGCCACCCACCAATACGGCAACAATCGGGTGAGGGACAGCCGGGATTATATCTGGAAATTGATTGCTCTCTGTTTTGAGTTTTTCAGGAGTTATGCGCGTTAGGGAACCCTCACTTACAATCACATTGGGTCCTCTTAGTCGGTCATGTTTGGGAACGATAACCAGATCGAAATGAGAAGGTGATGTATTTGGTGTTTGTATATGGACAGTGAAAGTTTTGCCCTTACTGGCTTTTTTGATCGCAATACTCATGGGAATGGCCTGACGACCGCATGAAATAAGAGTATCCGGCCAAGGGGGGGCCAGCTGATCACCATCAGTTTTTAGTTGCTGGAGCGGAGAAATCCAAAGCTGTGGTGGTAGCCAGCGCCAAGGCTTTTTTGTCTTTATCCGTTTGATTTCCGGATCAAGGCTCATGGCTTCCGCCAAACCGATGCACTGGTTTTCCATTCCAGCGCTTCCATCAGTGACAATCCAACAGGTTGGTATTTTGCGATTAGATCCCATTTAATCTCGGTGCTTGGCTTAGGTTTTTCCTGTTTGAACTATTCCTTTCAATTCTTTCAGGTCAAGAAATTTAATTACGTAAAAGGGTATAACAAGGCTTGGAGAATTACTCTCTTTGTAATATTATTGCGCAATACAGTTAGTTGGAGGCAATGTATGCAACGAGTAAAACTCGACGATATTGATCGGCGGATCCTGCATGATCTGCAAGAAAATGGCCGAATTACGAATGTGGAGCTTGCAAAAAACGCTGGAATTTCAGCGCCTCCATGCTTACGGCGTGTTCGGGCCCTCGAGCTTTCAGGTTACATTGAGGGCTATCATGCGCAATTAAATTCTGAAAATCTGGGGTTTGGCGTAACTGTCTTTGCACTGGTTGGATTGCACAGCCAAGCAGAAGCTGATTTGAGTGCCTTCGAAGAAAAAGTTCAGCATTGGGACATGGTTCGTGAATGTTACATGTTGGCTGGTGAAAATGACTTTATTTTGAAGGTGGTGGCGAAAGACTGGGATTCATACCAGCATTTCCTGACACATGAATTGACTGCGGCTCCGAATGTGGAACATGTGAAGACTTCTTTGGGGATTCGGGTCTCAAAGTTTTTACCGGGTGTCCCTGTAGATTTGGGTCAGGAATAAGACTTTTGGGGATTGCGTCCAATTAAAAATCTAAGCAATCGCGTTCTGGAGGAAGCATGAGCATCTATGAAGCTGGTTTGTCGGCGAATGCGGCAAACTATGAGCCACTTTCACCTATTACATTTCTCGAGCGTTCGGCGTCGGTTTATCCTAATCATACAGCGATGATCCATGGTGACTGGAGCTACTCTTATCAAGAGTTCTATGATCGCTGTCGGCAATTGGCGAGCGCTCTCAGCCAGCGGGGAATTGGGAAGGGGGATACAGTTTCCATTCTTGCCCCAAATATTCCGGCTATTCTGGAGAGCCATTTTGGTGTCCCGATGTGCGGTGCAGTTTTAAACGCTTTAAATACTCGGCTGGATGCATCAACGATCGCGTTTATTCTTGACCATGGCGAAAGCAAATTAATCATGGTCGATCGGGAGTTTTCAGGTCTGGTGCGTGAAGCGCTTCATATTGCAAAATGTGATCCTATTGTTATCGACATTGATGATCCATTGGCTACGACAGGCGAGCTGATCGGAGAAACGACTTATGAGGAATTTCTGGCGACAGGAGATCCCGAGTTCGATTGGACCGGGCCAGATGATGAATGGCAGGCAATCGCACTGAATTATACCTCAGGAACGACAGGCGATCCGAAGGGCGTTGTATATCATCATCGCGGCGCATATCTCGCAGCGACGGGGAATACACTGTCTTGGGGGATGGGAAAGCATCCTGTTTACCTATGGACTTTGCCTATGTTCCATTGCAACGGATGGTGTTTCCCTTGGACCATAACAGCTGTTGGCGGAACGCATGTTTGCCTTAGGAAGGTAGAGGCAAGCCCGATTTATGAGGCTATGGGTAAAAGTAAGGTAGACCATTTGTGTGGCGCTCCTATCGTTCTGTCCATGCTGATTGATGCTAGTGAAGACGATAAGAAGAAAGCTAATCCCGGTATTAAAGTCATGGTTGCTGCAGCACCGCCCCCCGCTACTGTTTTGGCTGAAATGGATCGTTTAGGCTTTGATGTTACTCATGTTTACGGGCTTACCGAATGTTATGGCCCTGCTGTTGTGTGTGACTGGAATGAAGCCTGGGATGAGAAATCCGTTGAAGACCGGGCTGCGTTGAAAGCCCGCCAAGGTGTTCGATATCATGCACTTGGTGGTCTCGATGTGATGGATCCTGAAACCATGGAGCCTGTTCCAAGGGACGGGAATACAATGGGCGAAGTCATGATGCGTGGAAACATGATCATGAAAGGGTATTTGAAAAACCCGTCCACCACGGAGAAATCTTTGAAAGATGGTTGGTTCCATACAGGTGACCTAGGGGTCTTGCATGAGGACGGGTATCTTGAACTTCGTGATCGGTCGAAGGATATTATAATTTCCGGCGGTGAAAACATTTCAACCATTGAGGTGGAGGGGGTGCTTTACAAGCATCCCGCCGTTTTAGATGCGGCCGTTGTGGCTCGCCCGGACGACAAGTGGGGGGAAACACCCTGTGCCTTTGTGACTCTGCGATCAGGTAAAGATGCAACAGAGGCGGAACTTATTGCTTTTTGCCGAGACAATATGGCCCATTACAAATGTCCTAAAACAGTTGTTTTTGATGAGTTGCCTAAAACATCAACAGGTAAGGTGCAGAAGTTTGTGCTTCGGGAGCGAGCGAAAAACCTTTAGTTGATTAGAACTGCTTAATTATAGGTTTCTTAACTAAAATGGGTGAAAGCTTAGCCGAGGAAACGTTTAGTGCTTTCTTGGGAGAAGCTGATGACCCACTTTTTGGTGACTGAAGAAAATCCAACTGGTCATAAGTTGGAAGACGTTTTGGGAATGGTTCGTTCTGACGTCATCCATAGATGTACTCGAATTACAGATGACGCCCGTCCTGAGGCACAGGCTGTGTTGTCCAATAATATGAGAGTACTGGCTTTACTGACTGAAGCGATTGATATTGCAACTGACAGCACTCGGATTTTGGATAAAGCTTTTGGTCCAAGCCAAGCTGGTAAAGGTGGTCCGCCGCGCATCGGAACGTGACGCGCGGCTGAGGCTGTCTTACATGAAGTCAATCAAGGCTTTGCGAACGTCTTCAGCCTTTTCAATCATCTGCATATGACCACAATCTTTCAGTAATACAGTTTTTGATCCGGAAATACTGGCGATCAGTTTTTGGGCTGCACGCGGCATGGTCATCATGTCTTTGTCGCCGAGAATAAAGAGGACCGGACATTTCAAGTTTTCCGCAGCCTCAAAACCACCTTCGTAGGTGGAGCAGAGAGATAGTCCTTTGTAAAGGGTCCCATCACCAGCTCTTTCAACAGTTCGCAAGGCATTGCCGATCATCCACAAGCCTGGAACTTCTGCCTGCCCGACATGCGAAGGGCGGGCATGTGACCAGTCAATCATCATTAGATAGGCAGAGGGATCATTGGCTTTAGCCCTGTTCAAAAAATCTTCCCCAACCATCATCGGGAAAGCTGTTCCGATCATGACCAGTTTATCGATCCGATCAGGGTAACGTCCTGCAGCTGAAAGACCTGTCAATGAACCCATGCTGTGCCCGACAAGGGTGGCTGATTTAAGGCCAGCACTATCCATAAAGGCAATGACACTATCGGCCATCTCATCAATCGAGCCCGGAATGTCGCCTTCGCTTTTGCCATGTCCTGGTAAATCTAATGCAAAGACATTAAACCCGTGATGAGCCATGTAACGGCTTTGTAGGGCCCAGGCTGTATGGTCCATAGCAGCCCCATGGAGGAAAATAATGGATGGCTGGTTTGGATCAAACTCTTTGCCACCTGTTGCCGCGAAAAGAGAAGCATTATTTACAGTAGCGTACATGTTAGGGCCCCTCCTTAAGCTGAAGCTTTTTCTGCAATTTTTGCAGCCGCCCGAAGGCCGAGTTTAAGATCTTTGATAAGATCGTCCGCATCCTCAAGCCCAACAGACAGTCTGATCATACCTTCTGAAATACCTGCATTTTCCAACGCTGCTTTATCCATCTGTTGATGGGTTGTCGAGGCAGGATGGATAACAAGGCTTTTCGCGTCCCCCACATTTGCAAGATGTGAAAAGATCTGCAGTTGTTCGATGAAGGCTTTGCCAGCTTCGCGTCCCCCTTTGACGGTGAAGCTGAAAATGGAGCCGCATCCTTTTGGCATTATCTCCTTTGCGAGTTCATGATCAGGATGATTTTCAAGCTCAGGATAGGAAACATGCTCGACAGCATCATTTCCGGATAGAAACTCGATAACCTTCCTGGCGTTTTGAACGTGCTTCTCCATTCTAATGGATAAAGTTTCAATGCCCTGCAAGATATGAAAAGAGTTGGTTGGGCTGATACAGGCGCCAAAATCCCTAATACCTTCGGTACGAGCCCGCATTAGGAAGGCAAGTGGCCCAAACTCTTCCTCATATTTGATGCCATGGTAACCTTCGTATGGTTCGGTGAGAGTTGGAAACTTACCGCTTTTAGCCCAGTCAAAGCGTCCTCCATCAATGAGGGCGCCAGCCATGGCAATACCATGACCGCCGAGAAATTTGGTTGCAGAATGCATGACCAGATCTGCGCCATGGTCTAACGGACGGCAGAGGTATGGCGTGGCAAAGGTATTATCGATCAAAAGCGGGATGCCAGCTTCATGTGCAATATCGGACACTGCCCGGATATTTGTAACTTCAAGGCCTGGATTGCCTAAAGTTTCTGAGATCACGAGCCTGGTATTGTCCTGAATAGCAGACTTGAAAGCATCCAGATCCCGAGGGTTTACAAAAGTCGTTTCAATTCCAAAACGAGGCATTGTGTGCTTCAAGAGATTATAAGTTCCCCCATAAACTGATTGCGAGCAGACAATATGGGATCCTGCGCTCATGAGAGTTACAATTGCGAGATGAAGTGCTGCATGCCCGGAAGCTGTGCAAATGGCACCAATTCCTCCCTCAAGGCTAGCCAGTCGTTCTTCTAATACTGCTGTGGTGGGATTGGAAAGACGAGCATAAATGTGACCAGTTGTTTCCAGATTGAAGAGGGATGCTGCATGATCAGAGTCTTTAAAGACATATGATGTTGTTTGGTAAATAGGGACTGCACGCGCACCAGTGGTTGGATCCGGCTTATGGCCAGCATGTAGACTAAGGGTATCGAATTTAAGGAAATTTGGATCTGCCATTTAACACACTTCCCTGTTGGATTGATTATTTGTCGGGGAGGCTATACTGGCAGTCAACAGAGGTCCAGCCGATTTCTGTTTGATGTTGGAAATAGATTTTTATGAAGATGGTCAAAAAGTGAGGGGGCTGCTACGGATAGCGCCCCCTTCATTTGGTTTGATACCTCAACCTGTCAGACTTGACCTGTTGAAAGGAATAAACTCTGATTCTTTGTGTGAGTCAAGTTACAGAACTCTAAAAAGTAACAAAAATGCAAAAAAATAGGGCTTGACAGAGGGCAAAAAAAGAGCCGCCTTTTGGGCGGCTCAAGTCAACAGGGAGGCGTCAAACAGATTGGATGAGATCCAATCGACAACCCATGACGGGGTTGCTAATACTTAATTTAAGCTTATTTTCTTAAATTACAATTAACGAATACACAAAATTACAATTTTTTTGCAGAAAAATGTACCCGGCCAATAACCGAGGTGTTTGTAAGCGGATTTCTTAGGCGCTTTTACAACTCATTTTTTAAAGAAACTATCAGCACTTACATGCGCAGCCTTTTTCTTTTCAATAAAGCTCTCGGCAGTTTTTATCTCTTGTTCCAGTTGCTTTATGTAATCTTTAAGTTCTTCAACGGACATCGTTTCAAAATTCACAGAGTGAGAAGTTGGCATTGGAATATCATTCTCGTCACTTGTCATTTTGGCAAACCTCCATATTCTGTAGCTCTTATTGGCATCGCACGAACACTAATACTGAGATGCCACCCATACAAGAGCATAGCCTAAAGACAACGAAAAATGGGAGATAGTGATGGTTTCTGTGCCCGCTAATATGACAGCGATTGAAATCAAAGAATTTGGTGGACCTGAGAATCTAGTGCCAACGACACGCCCGGTTCCACAGCCAAGTCATGATGAAGTTTTGATCAAAGTTGCTGCGGCCGGAGTTAATCGGCCAGATGTATTGCAGCGGATGGGCGGTTATGCTCCGCCGCCTGGCGCATCAGATCTTCCCGGACTGGAAGTGGCGGGTACTGTGGTGCAGGTGGGCAGCGGTGTTTCTAAGTTCAAAGTCGGTGATAGTGTTTGTGCGTTGGTAGCAGGTGGGGGCTATGCTGAATATTGCGTGGCGCCCTGGGCTCAATGCCTGTCGATACCTGACGGCTACGATATGATCAAGGCAGCAGCTGTTCCTGAAACCTATTTTACTGTTTGGACGAATGTTTTTGACCGTGGTCGTTTGACAGGCGGTGAGACGTTTCTTGTCCACGGTGGCGCCAGCGGTATTGGAACGACTGCCATTCAGCTTGCCAAATCTTTTGGGGCTCGCGTTTTCGCGACAGCATCGACTGATGATAAATGTCGTGAGATTGAAAAATTGGGTGCTGAACGCGGCATCAACTACAAAACAGAAGATTATGTTGAGGTTGTCCAGGAGCTCACTGACGGTAAAGGCGTAAATCTGATTCTGGATATGGTTGGTGGTGATTATATTCAACGAAACATTTCGGCATTAGCTGTAGAAGGTCGCTTGGTATATATCGCGTTTCTAGGAGGACCCAAAGCAGAGGTTAATTTTGCACCTGTTATGCTGAAGCGCCTTACGATAACAGGCTCGACTTTGCGTCCACAGTCTGTTCAGGCGAAGGCGGATATTGCAAATAGTTTGGAGACGAAAGTCTGGCCTCTCTTGAATGCTGGAACAGTTTCTCCTGTTATTGATAGTGTTTTTCCACTTGAAGAGGCTGCAGCTGCACATAAGAGGATTGATGACTCTGGGCATATTGGCAAAATCATGCTAGAGGTCGGCTAAGGTTTAGTCGCGCAAGCAGGTTTGGACTGGTAAAAACAAACGTCTATCTGTATTCCAAGCCCTAGACTTAAGCAGATTTTTCATCCATATATACAGCAAAGATATGTGAGATGGCCGAAAAGCGGCCATCATGTGAGGAGAAGAAATGTCATCACCATTGATGCCAACCGCAACAGCCGTCTGGTTGATCGATAATACAGGTCTGACTTTTAAGCAGATTGGTGAGTTTTGTGGTATGCACCCTGCGCAAGTTCAAGGCATTGCCGATGGTGAAGTTTCCGTCGGTATTGTTGGCCGTGATCCAATTGCAAATGGCGAGCTTACTCAGGAAGAGATTGACCGTTGTCAAAAGGATGAAAATGCTCGTTTGGTCTTGAGCAATCCTGTCGCTGACGTCCCGCAACCGCGTCGTCGTGGAGGGCGCTACACGCCAGTGTCTCGTCGAGGCGATCGACCAGATGCGATTGCATGGTTGATTAAGTTCCATCCAGAGTTACCAGACAGCAAAGTCGGTAAGCTTCTCGGTACGACAAAAGCAACTATTATGGCGGTTAGAGACAAAACCCACTGGAACAGCCAGAACATTAAGCCACGGGATCCAGTTAGTTTGGGAATTTGTACCCAGATGGAGTTGGATGAAACCGTTAAGGCCTTCTCCCACCTTCGGAACGAAGAAGATACCGATAAGCTTATGGAAGAGGTGAAAGCTTCCGTCGCTGCTGATGCGGCATCTGTTCCGTTGACACCCTATGAGCTGAAAAAGCAAGAGATGCAGAAGGAAGAAGCCTACGATCATCGTGCTGAGGCTGAGGCCGTTTTCGGCAAGTCGTCTGAAGAAGAGACAGATGAAACTGATGCCAAGGCTGACGCTGTTAAAGACTTTGAGAATTTGTTTAAGTCTAACGACTAACAATCCATTTAAAGAGTTCAAAAAAGCCGTGACTATATGCCACGGCTTTTTTTGTGAGTAAACGTTGATAAACCGGACTTCTCAGAGCATTATGAGTAAAAAATAAATTCAAGCTTCATATGACAGGGAACAGTTGGAGGGAACGGAAATATGCCAACTTTTGAAGAGGATTATGCGTATTCGCTTCGTGATCCGGAGGGATTTTGGGCCGATGCTGCGGAAGGGATCTCCTGGTACAAAAAGTGGGACCGTGTGCTTAACGCTGAAAATCCACCCTTCTTTAAATGGTTTGAAGGGGGCGAACTGAACACATGCTACAACTGTCTAGATCGGCATGTTGAAAATGGACGAGGGGAGCAGGCCGCCCTGATATATGACAGCCCAATGACGGGCCAGGTTAAATCTTATACCTACAAGGAATTAACAGACTTGGTGGCTCGTTTCGCTGGTGGGCTGGCTAAGTTGGGTGTGACCAAAGGTGATCGTGTTATTATTTATATGCCAATGGTCCCTGAAGCTGCTATCGCTATGTTGGCATGTGCTCGGATTGGCGCGATTCATTCTGTTGTGTTTGGTGGTTTTGCTGCGAAAGAGTTGGCGACCCGGATTGACGATGCGAAACCTGTTGCAATGATCGCAGGGTCTTGCGGTTTGGAGCCGGGTCGGACCGTCGAATACAAACCGTTATTGGATAAGGCAATAGAGCTTTCAGACCACAAACCATCACACAGCATTATTCTGCAACGTCCGGAATGCCCGGCGGACTTATCTCAAGCCCGCGATGTTGACTGGAACGTTTTGGCGTCCTGTGATGAGCCGGCTGAATGCGTGCCTGTCAAAGCAACAGATCCACTCTATGTTTTGTATACTTCAGGTACTACAGGAGTTCCCAAAGGAGTTGTCAGGGATAACGGTGGACATGCGGTTGCACTGAATTGGTCCATGAAAAATGTTTATGATGTTTCACCTGGAGAGGTATTTTGGGCTGCGTCGGATGTTGGCTGGGTCGTCGGCCATTCATATATTGTCTATGCTCCTCTCATGTACGGAGCGACAACGATCCTATTTGAAGGGAAGCCTGTCGGAACGCCGGATGCAGGAACTTACTGGCGGGTAATTCAAGACCATAACGTATCTGTGCTTTTTACAGCTCCCACCGCATTTAGGGCGATCAAACAGCAGGACCCTAAAGGACAGCTGATCCACGATTATGATCTAAGCAGGTTTCGTATTCTATTTCTGGCGGGTGAGCGAGCAGATCCTGATACGATTACATGGGCTCAGGATCTACTTAAAGTCCCGGTTCTAGATCATTGGTGGCAAACCGAGACCGGATGGCCAATGGGGGCTAACTGTGCCGGATATGGCATTAAGCCCGTTAAACTGGGAAGTCCAACTATGCCGGTGCCAGGATATGATATTCATATCATCGATGAAGCGGATGGACGGACAGAGATGGAAAGAGGCAAGATCGGTGAGATTGCTGTTAAGTTACCCTTGCCCCCTGGTGCCCTTCCAACTTTGTGGAATAATGATGAAGGGTTCAAGAAATCCTACATGGCTGATATCCCGGGTTATTATAAAACGGGTGATGCTGGTTTTATTGATGAAGATGGGTATCTCTTCATTATGGCGCGGACGGATGACATTATTAATGTCGCAGGCCACCGTCTTTCCACCGGTGGTATGGAGGAGGTCCTTGCAGGGCACCCTGACGTTGCCGAATGTGCAGTTATTGGTGTCGCAGACGAGTTAAAAGGGCAAATTCCTTTTGGTTTTGTTGTGATGAATGCAGGGGTGGACCGGGATAGTGCTGATATAGAGAAAGAGTTAGTAGCCCTCGTTCGCGAAAAAATTGGGCCTGTAGCAGCTTTTAAACATGCCTTGCCAGTAAAACGCTTACCTAAAACGCGATCAGGTAAAATCCTTAGAGCGATCATGCGAAAAATTGCTGATGGAGAAACCTATAAAGATCCGGCAACTATCGATGATCCTGTAATCTTGGATGAAATTAGAGAAGTCCTTGCTAGTGTTGGATATCCTAAGAAACAATCTTAGTTTTTGAATAGAATCTTTTAGAAAAACCCTCTTAAAGAGGGTTTTTTTGATTCTATTTTACTTAAAAGAGGAAGTTGGACCACTCAAATTAACCATAATTTGGAAGTTTGTAACGAAAATGTTCCTAAATTCAAAATCAGTGATTTCATATATTTAAATGGTTAACGTGTAAAATTTTGTAGAAATTAGAAGCAGTTTTCTTGACAAATATGAGAGAATTATGGAATTGAACACTTAACGAGTTGTTTACTATTTAATCACGTAGGGAAGCCAAGGAGCGGGGGTATTGCTCTTTTGGTCTTGAGTTCTATGAAAAAAATCACTTCAATTGCTGTTGCACTTGTAGGCGCAACACTGCTTTTTGCAAATCCATCACATGCAGCTACTTATTGGGCAACATCTGTATATGCCGATCCCGGTGTTCGTACAGATGGTAACGATAACCAATCGGGTCGTGACAACCCGTCTAATGCACTTGGTGAAACTGATGATAATTTCTGGAGCATGGGCCAGGGCGGTATTGCCGTATTTGCCTTTGATCCACTCGAAAGCTTTAACAGTGCAGTTATGGCAATTGAAGAAACGTACAATTGTAATTCCGTAACGGCGGAAGGAAACTGCAGTCACTATACGGAAAGTGCTGAATTGTATGTTTACAGCGGTCCTGCTGTTGATTTTTCCGCGTATGAAGATGGTACTTTTGGGCCAAATAACGAAACTGTTTATGATTTGGATGATTGGTTTAACGGTCTCGGATTGGCCGCAATTGATGTCATTAACAACGGCGAAGCCAATGAAGGAAGCGGTGGTTATACCTATGACTTAACAGGTCTTGGTGGAAACTATCTCTATGTTATTTTGAAAGATCTCTCAACTACACCGGATGGGTTTGATATCAAGAGTGTTTCTGTTTCTGCGGTTCCATTGCCGCCTGCAATTCTAGCCTTTGGCGCTGCTTTGGGCTTGATGGGCTTTATTGGTCGCCGTCGTAACAAGGTGTAAGTGAGCCCCAGATCTAGTCATTCCGACTAAAGACAGAAAAACGGCGC
Source organism: Sneathiella limimaris (assembly GCF_012932565.1). NCBI lineage: Bacteria > Pseudomonadati > Pseudomonadota > Alphaproteobacteria > Sneathiellales > Sneathiellaceae > Sneathiella > Sneathiella limimaris. The sequence goes on along the minus strand of NZ_JABBYJ010000003.1, from coordinate 133,618 downwards.
TGGAAACAGCGCCGTTTTTTTTGAAAGAAAACGTTTTGAAAGATCAGACGTATTTCACTTCCAGAATTTCATAGGCTTTGGAGCCACCGGGTGTCGTCACTTCGACACTGTCGCCCTGTTCTTTGTTCATAAGTGCCCTTGCCAACGGCGCTTTCAAGGATAGTAGTCCTTTTTCAATGTTGCTTTCATCCTCGCCGACGATTTGGTAGGTGGATTCCTCGTCAGTATCTTCATCAACCACCAGAACTGTTGCGCCAAACTTGATTTGGCTGCCTGTGATGGAAGCAACGTCGATGACTTCACTTCTGCCCAATTTATCTTCGAGCTCTGCAATGCGGCCTTCGATGAGAGACTGCTGTTCTTTCGCCGCATGGTACTCAGCATTTTCTGAGAGGTCACCGTGCTCACGTGCCGTTGCAATCGCTTCAATAACTTTTGGGCGGGCGTTGTTTTTCAGTTCCTTTAGTTCGGCTTCCAGCTTTGCATGGCCTGCCGCTGTAATTGGTAGTCTTTCCATCAATTTCTCTCAATGCACTTTTGCGCAGTTAATAACCAATGATGCCCGGCAAAGCCGGGCATCTTAATTCTCGTTTTCTTTCGCTCAAGTTTTTAAGAATAGGATTGAAGCGGGTTAACTTCAAGGGTTCCTGTCTTAATTTTCTCAATTGCTTGTGCCGTCGCACGTGCACCCGCGATTGTTGTAGAGTATGGGGTCTTCATGACGAGAGCAGTATGACGGATGTCATAACTGTCTTTCAATGCCTGAACCCCTTCAGTTGTATTGATAACCAGATCAATATCACCGTTTTTCATAAGGTCGACGATATTCGGGCGGCCTTCCATTACTTTATTAATCCGCTCAACCTTCAGGCCTTTGTCTTGAAGGTAACTTGCGGTCCCTGAAGTTGAAATCAGTTCGAAGCCAAGGGAAAGTAATTTTTCTGCTACATCCAGAACTAGCGGCTTGTCTAGATCCTTCACGGAAATAAAGACTTTTCCTTCAGTTGGCAGTTTCACCCCTGCCGCCAGTTGAGATTTCAAGAAAGCAGATGCAAAGTCTTTATCGATACCCATCACCTCGCCGGTAGATCGCATTTCAGGGCCTAAGACAACATCAACGCCAGGAAAACGGTTGAAGGGGAAAACGGCTTCTTTAACAGTGATATGGTCATGAACCCGATCTTCCAGATTAAAGGACGCGAGTTTTTCTCCAGCCATGATCCGAGCTGCGATTTTTGCAATTGGGTAGTTAATGCTTTTCGCAACGAATGGGACAGTCCGACTCGCTCTGGGGTTGACTTCAAGAATGTAAACTGTTTCGTCCTTGACCGCGAACTGAACATTCATCAGGCCGACAACATTAAGTTCGAGGGCAAGGGCTTTCGCTTGACGACGGATTTCTTCAACAATATCGGAGTCGAGAGTATGAGGCGGCAGAGCACAAGCACTATCGCCGGAGTGAATTCCCGCTTCCTCAATATGCTCCATAATGCCGGCAACGAATACATCTTGTCCGTCGCACAGACAGTCAACATCCACTTCAATGGCATTTTGAAGATATCCATCGACCAGAACCGGGGTGTCTCCAGAAACTTGGACAGCTTCATTCATATACCGGTCCAGCTGGTCGCTACTTCTAACAATTTCCATCGCACGGCCACCCAGAACATAAGACGGGCGCACGACCACAGGGTAGCCAATTCTCTCTGCGATATCGAACGCCTGTTCAACAGATCGGGCAATGCCATTGTCAGGTTGGATCAGGTTCAGTTTGTGTAGCAGTTGTTGGAACCGTTCCCGATCTTCAGCAAGATCAATTGCATCTGGAGAAGTACCAAGGATCGGGATCCCTGCAGCTTCAAGTCCAGCCGCAAGCTTTAGAGGGGTTTGTCCACCAAACTGAACGATTACACCATGCAAGGTTCCACGAGATTGTTCTTTTCGCAAAATTGCAATCGTATCTTCGACAGTAAGCGGTTCAAAATAAAGCCTGTCAGAGGTGTCATAGTCAGTTGATACTGTTTCTGGGTTACAGTTGACCATAATCGTTTCATAGCCAGCTTCTTCCAGGGCGTAGGCAGCATGAACACAGCAATAATCAAACTCGATACCCTGTCCGATCCGGTTGGGGCCACCACCGAGAATGGCAACTTTTTTCCGATCACTTGGATCTGCTTCACATACAGCCTCGTCCCACTCATTTCCTTCATAAGTAGAGTAAAGGTAAGGTGTTTGGGATGTAAATTCACCCGCGCAGGTGTCGATCCTCTTATACACAGGGCGAATCCCAAGCGTTTCTCTAAGCCCGGCAACTGTTGAGGCTTTTTCACCTGTCAGTTCCGCGATCCGTTCATCACTGAAACCCATTTTTTTCAAGTGAAGCAAACCACCCTTGGTTCTGGGAAGACCGTTTTCCCGAACGATCGATTCAATCGCAACCAAGTTTTCAATTTGTGAGAGAAACCAAGGTTCAAACTTGCTGGCACGCTGAATGTCTTCAAGGGATAAACCTTTTCGGAAGGCTTCAGCGATGTTCAATAGACGGTTCGGCGTGCTTTGCGCCAGCAGGCTCATAATTTCCTGCTTATCATCGCTCATCTCTTGTTCATTCAAGCCTGTGAGGCCAGTTTCCAAAGAGCGTAAAGCCTTCTGTAGAGACTCTGCGAATGTCCGGCCCACGGCCATTGCTTCCCCCACAGATTTCATTGCAGTTCCCAGCGTTGCCTGAGCACCTGGAAATTTCTCGAACGTGAAGCGTGGGATCTTAGTAACCACATAATCAATAGTGGGTTCAAAAGATGCCGGGGTTACACCGGTAATATCATTATCTAATTCATCCAAGGTGTAGCCAACGGCAAGTTTCGCAGCAATCTTGGCAATTGGGAAACCTGTCGCTTTAGATGCCAACGCACTGGAGCGGGATACACGCGGGTTCATTTCAATAATGATCAAGCGACCATTTTCTGGATTTACGGCAAACTGAACGTTCGATCCGCCCGTTTCCACACCGATTTCACGCAACACGGCAAGTGATGCGTTCCGCATGATCTGATATTCTTTATCCGTGAGTGTTAGTGCAGGAGCGACCGTAATCGAATCCCCTGTATGGACACCCATAGGATCCACATTCTCGATGGAGCAGATGATGATGCAGTTGTCCGCCTTGTCACGGACAACCTCCATTTCATACTCTTTCCAACCGACAATGCTCTCTTCAATGAGAACTTCTGTGGTTGGAGAGGCATCCAGGCCAGAGGAGACAATCGTCTCAAACTCTTCCTTGTTGTAGGCGATACCACCCCCAGTTCCACCAAGGGTGAATGAAGGGCGAATAATGCATGGAAGGTGCACGTCTTCCAGAGCCGTCCATGCTTCATCCATGGAATGAGCAATACGGCTAACAGGCATATCGAGCCCAATTTTTTGCATGGCTGCCCGGAATTTATCCCGATCTTCAGCTTTCTCAATTGCTTCGCGGTTTGCACCAATGAGTTTGACGCCCAGGCGATCCAGCGTTCCCATGTCATCAAGTGCTAGCGCTGTATTTAGCGCAGTCTGTCCACCCATAGTGGGAAGCAGCGCATCCGGGCGTTCTTTTTCAAGGATCTTCTCAACAACTTCCGGAGTGATTGGCTCAACATATGTTGCATCAGCCTGTTCCGGATCTGTCATAATCGTCGCTGGATTAGAGTTCACAAGGATTACGCGGTAACCTTCTTCTTTCAGCGCTTTACAGGCTTGTGTACCTGAATAGTCGAACTCACAGGCCTGACCGATAATGATGGGTCCGGCACCAATGATCATAATGGACTTGATATCTTCACGTTTAGGCATTTGCGTCCACCATATCTACGAAGCGTTGAAACAGATAAAAACTATCTTGCGGGCCAGGGCTGGCCTCGGGATGGTACTGAACTGAAAAGACAGGTTTGCCATCTAGGCTAATTCCTTCTACCACACCATCAAACAAGGATTTGTGGGTTTCGGTAACACCTTCAGGAAGGCTTTCACGCTTTACAACAAAGCCATGGTTCTGAGAGGTTATCTCTACTTTTCCAGTTTGTAGATCCTTGACAGGTTGGTTCGCGCCGCGGTGACCTTGGTGCATTTTCATAGTCTCTGCGCCAACGGCAAGTGCCAGCATCTGGTGACCCAGGCAAATACCAAATGTAGGAATTCCGCTCTCAATACATTGCTGAATGACGGGTACAGCGTATTCACCGGTTGCTGCAGGATCACCCGGACCGTTCGCCAAGAAGATGCCATCAGGTTTCAGCGCAGCAATGTCATCAAAGCTCGCTGTCGCTGGGACAACAGTAATTTCACAGCCAAGAGAAGCGAGGCATCTCAGAATGTTTTGCTTCACACCATAGTCAACCGCAACAATATGGCGCTTCTTGTCAGTGACCTCTCCGTAACCACTTTCGATCTGCCAGCTTGTCTCAGACCATTTATATGTCTCTTTTGTCGTGACTTCTTTGGCGAGATCCATGCCTTCCAGACCCGGCCACTCGGCGGCTTTCTTCTTCAAATCCTCAAGATCAAACTGACCATCTGATTTATGAGCGATAATGCCGTTGGGTGCCCCCATTTCGCGGATCACATGGGTAAGTCTTCGAGTATCGACGCCTGAGATACCCACCAAATCTCGTTCAACCAACCAGCCATTAAGATTGTCAACCGCCCGCCAGTTCGCGGGGTCAGTAATGTCAGCCCGGATAATTAAACCGTTTGCCGCAATTCCCTTGGTTTCAATATCTTCATTGTTGAAGCCAACATTCCCGATATGAGGGAAAGTAAAGGTTATCATCTGGCCAGCAAAGGATGGATCCGTTAGGCTTTCCTGATATCCAGTCATTGAGGTGTTGAAGCAGACCTCGCCGATGGTTTCGCCTTCTTTTCCGATGCCAAATCCGTGAAACACGGTGCCATCACTCAAGACCAGGACAGCAGTTGGTGTCCGATCTTCATATAAATCTTGTGCGCTGATTGATTTAGACATGCCTTTAGGGACCCCCTGCAGTAATTGCTGGGCCTCAATCCTTCTGCCGATATGAATGTTGACGCGGGAAGATAGGGTAAAGTTGGTGCGACGTCAAGTTCTTACTTATAAAAATAATCCTTTAAAATCAATAACTTAGACAAAAAATTTGGTTTGCTAATTTTGGACTGTTGAGTTACTATGGCCGCTTTCCTTGGCGACAATGTAAGTGAATATGTTACGTACCCAATTGAAAGATTCCCTAAAAGAAGCAATGAAATCAAAGGACAAGCGGAAGATCTCTACTTTACGTTTGATCCTGGCAACGCTTCATGATCGTGATATTGCAGCCCGAGAGAAGGGCGATGGCGAGGGAATCGGTGATGACGAAATTCTGCAAATGCTGACGACGATGGTTCGTCAGCGTAAAGATTCTATTGCCGCATATGAAGAGGGCGGCCGTATTGATCTTGCCACTTCCGAACAGGAAGAGATTGACGTGATCACTGACTTTTTGCCCAAACAGTTTGATGAAGGCGAAATGAAAGCAGCGATCCAGGAAACAATCTCTGAAATTGGCGCAGAAGGCCTCAAGGACATGGGGAAAACCATGGGGGCCTTGAAGAGCAGATATGCGGGCAAGATGGACTTTGCAAAAGCAAGTGCACTTGTGAAAGCAGAGCTGGGTGCTTAACATTGCTTTCTTTGCGCAAAGAGGTTGGGCAAGCGTAAAGGTTAGCTAATGGCTTTTCCGCCACAGTTTTTGGATGAAATCAGGAATAGGGTCAGTCTGTCAGAGCTTATTGGCAGAAGGACTAAGCTTGTCCGCAAGGGGCGGGAATATACTGGCCTGTGCCCCTTTCATAATGAGAAAACCCCTTCCTTCACAGTTAACGAAGAAAAGGGTTTTTATCATTGTTTTGGGTGTGGTGCCCATGGCGATCAGGTTGAGTTTATCAAACAAACAGAGGGTGTGGAGTTTCGCGAGGCAATCGAACGCTTAGCGGATATGGCTGGTATGCCTATGCCGGTTGAAACGCCCAAAGAGCGGCAACGGCAGAAACAGGCAGCGACGCTCCATGATGTTATTGAAATGGCAGCGAGCTGGTTTGCTGCTCAATTATCTGGTCAGTCTGCGAAACATGCTCGTGATTATTTGGAACGGCGACAAGTTTCACCAGCTGCAACGGCTGAGTTTCGGTTAGGGTTTGCCCCTAATTCACGGACAGCTTTGAAGGAAGCTTTGCAGGCGCGAGGGGTTTCAGAAGATTTGATGCTTCAAGCAGGTTTGATTATCAAGCCTGATGATGGCCGCCCGACTTATGATCGGTTCCGCGAGCGGCTGATGTTTCCAATCGTGGATCGGCAGGGACGAGTTATCGCTTTTGGCGGCCGGGCGCTTGGCGATGCGCCAGCGAAGTACCTAAACTCTCCTGACACGGTTTTGTTCCATAAGGGTCATGTTCTTTATAATATGCCAGCAGCCCGAAAGGCGGCATATGATGCAGGCGCTGTGATTGTCGCAGAAGGCTACATGGATGTGATCGCGCTTTCTGAGGCCGGTTTTACCCATTCTGTTGCGCCTCTTGGAACTGCTGTCACTGAAGATCAGTTGCAGATCTTGTGGAAAATGGCACCGGAGCCGATCATGTGTCTTGATGGCGATACTGCTGGTTGGAGGGCGGCGCTTCGAGCAGCGGAGCGGGCTTTGCCACTCTTAAAGCCTGGGTATTCTTTGCGGTTCGCTCTGATGCCTGAAGGAGTGGATCCTGATGACCTGATTAAAAGTGATGGCCCTGCGGCCATGAAGGGTGTTTTGGATCAGGCTCTGCCCTTGTCAGAGTTGCTTTGGCAGAAGGAAATTGAGAATCGTCATGTTTCAACGCCTGAGCAAAAAGCCGCTTTTGAGACTGCTTTATCAGAACTGACATCTTTAATCCATGATCCCACAGTAAAGAGCTATTATCAGCGGTATTTTAAAAACCGGTTATGGGAATGGAACCGCGAACAGGGGCGTAATCAAGCTGGAAGCGCTCTAGTGAAGTCCGCCCATACCAGATTCGATAGATTCGCGAATCAAAATTCCCGATTCGATAAAAAAACTGGATTTAGCCATTCTCTAAAGCGTCCGGAAAGTTGGGGGAGAGGGGAGAGGCTACTGGTGCTGACGATCCTCAATCACCCGGAAATACTGGATAATTACTTTGAGCATTTCGCTGGGTTAAAGCTTTCTAGCTCAAATCTTGACAGGCTAAGGCGGGCAATCATAGAAATTGCTTCTTCCGAATCAGAACTTGACTATCCGCTGTTGAAGCACCAACTAGTGACAGGTGGTCTATCTGAAGAGGTAGCGATGCTGGAAAAGTCTGCAGATCAATCTCTTGATTGGTTTGTTTCCATGGAGGCTGCGACAGAAGATGCGATTAAAGGTTGGATGCATCTAATGGCGCGCCATAAGCGGGAAGAGTTGATAGCAGAACTGAAAGCAGCAGAAGAGAATTTAGGGGTGGAAGTAACACCGGCGAACCTAGAACGTCTGAAATTGGCTAAGCAGGCCCTGCAAAGTGCAGAGGGCACCGAGACGGAACTGGATGGCTTTGGGATTGCTTCGGGTAGAAATACCGAATTTTGATAAGATTGTTATTCTGGCAGATTTCTTACTGATAAGCGCTGCCGGTATTCAGGAGTTGAAGCTATATGGCAACGAAGAATGCAGAAGCTGCAGAGGTACAAGATCAAAGAGAAGATGCGCCTGACAGCCCTTTGATTGATGCTTCTCAAGCTGCAGTTAAAAAAATGCTCGCCAAGGCAAAGGAAAAAGGCTTTGTCACTTTTGATGAGCTGAATGACGTTCTGCCTCAAGATCAGATGTCTTCCGAACAGATTGAAGATACAATGTCTCTTCTGTCTGAAATGGGTATCAATGTTGTCGAGAATGATGAAGCAGGTGAAGATGCTGCTTCTGATGACGACGATGATGATGGCGCCGAAGAAAAAGGCGTTGAGAAAACAACAGAAAAAGCATCCACATCTGGTGATCGGACCGATGATCCAGTTCGCATGTATTTGCGGGAAATGGGTACAGTCGAACTGTTGTCCCGCGAAGGTGAGATTGCGATTGCAAAACGGATTGAGGCTGGCCGCGGCAAAATGATTGGTGCGATCTGCGAAAGCCCATTGACGATCCGTGCCATTCTCAATTGGCGTGAGCTGATGTTGCAAGAGCAGCTCTTACTACGTGACGTGATCGATCTGGATGCAACTTATGGCGCAGGAGCTGCGGCCGAGAAGGCCATTCAGGAGGGTTATGACGCCGATAGCGAAGATGATCTTCCGGCTAATGATCTCAGTGCCGATGATGACGATGATGATGACGATGACGACGATTCCAGCGAGCAGGAAGTGGATGAAGACGGCAATCCAATCGAGCGCGATGACGACGACGATGATGATGATGCCGAAGAAAACACCATGTCTTTGGCGGCCCTGGAAGAGACACTCAAGCCTCAAGTCTTTGAGCGGTTTGATGAAATCGCAAAGACATATAAAAAGTTGCACAAACTTCAGGAAGCTCGCCTGAATGCTGCGCTGGAAAATGATACTATTCCGAAGGCTCAGGAAAAGAAATACGAGAAACTGAAAGCCGAACTGGTTAAGTTGATGGATGATGTCCATTTGACGAATAACCGTATTGAGGCGCTGGTCGATCAACTTTACGGTATTAACCGTCGTCTGATGAGCCTGGAAGGTAAACTGCTTCGTCTGGCAGAGAGGAATAAAGTTTCCCGTGCCAGTTTCCTTGAAAACTATTTTGGCTCCGAATTGGATCCAGGTTGGATCGAAAAAGTTGGTAAGTTGAAGGCCAAGGGCTGGAAAGAGTTTATTGAGCGGGAAATCGACTCTATCAATGACACTCGGAGTGAAATTATCAAGATTTCCTCAGAGTTTGGTATGCCGATGACCGAGTTCCGTAGGATTGTTTCAGCTGTTCAGACAGGTGAGCGTGAGGCAAGCCGTGCGAAGAAGGAAATGGTGGAAGCGAACCTGAGATTGGTGATTTCCATTGCGAAAAAATATACCAATCGTGGCTTGCAGTTCCTGGATCTGATTCAGGAAGGTAACATTGGCTTGATGAAAGCGGTTGATAAATTTGAATATCGCCGTGGTTACAAGTTCTCAACCTATGCAACCTGGTGGATCCGTCAAGCGATTACGCGTTCAATCGCGGATCAGGCGCGGACAATCCGTATTCCAGTTCATATGATTGAGACTATCAATAAACTTGTACGTACATCCCGTCAGATGCTGCATGAGATTGGTCGTGAGCCAACACCTGAGGAGTTGGCGATCAAACTTGGCATGCCGCTCGAAAAAGTGCGGAAAGTGATGAAGATTGCCAAAGAGCCTATTAGTTTGGAAACGCCAATTGGTGACGAAGAAGACAGTCATCTCGGCGATTTCATTCAGGACGAAAATGCGGTCCAGCCATTGGATGCGGCAATTCAATCCAACCTTCGCGAAACTACCACGCGGGTTTTGGCGTCCTTGACCCCACGTGAGGAACGCGTTCTGCGGATGCGATTTGGCATTGGTATGAATACGGATCACACTCTGGAAGAGGTCGGGCAGCAGTTCTCAGTTACCCGTGAGCGGATTCGTCAGATTGAGGCCAAAGCTTTACGTAAACTCAAACATCCAAGCAGATCCAGAAAGCTTCGCAGCTTCTTGGATACTTGATGGTCTGTTGCGAGGGAGAGGATATTCCTCTCCCTTTTTTTATGGATAAATCAAATTTCCTGTTTTCTCCAATTGCCTCCTGGTCTTTAACAGTATAAATAGTCACGACTTGTATAAAGCTGCGTCATTCGGATAAGTTGAGATGCATCTTGTGGGCCTGTAGCTCAGTTGGTTAGAGCCGACCGCTCATAACGGTCTGGTCGCAGGTTCGAGTCCTGCCGGGCCCACCATTCTCCCCCTTCCCTTATAGAACATTAAGGGGGTCTTACATAAAACAATAATAATGTATTAAGCATTTACTTCTATCTTTCTCCTACTGAACAACACTGTGAAAACAAAAATGTAGTGAAAGCAGAGGGGACGCTTTTTGGTGAGGGGCTGGATTAAGAAAATTCAGGAAAAAGATCGTTGGAAGTTGGGGTTCGTTGCGGCCGTATGCCTGCTTGTCTTCATATCCGGTTGGTTGTCACTACAAGCGCAGAACATCCTTCTGCACGTGGAAAAATCATCCCCAGATTTGCTTGTTTCTCAAGCCGGATCAGTAGATGGGCTTATTATAAAATTCGGGGATGAAATTGTATCACTTAGCAATTCATCTACATCAATTACGGTAGCAAAAAAGAAGTCGGTTTCTGAGCTTCTCAATTTGACTTCAAATGTCATTGAGGGGTTTTTGAGCCAAAATGAGAAGAGTTATGTGGACTTAGGAATAAGTCAGCTTCTTTTTGAGTTAAATGAAAAATCCAAGGGCTTGAGTCAAGCGTTGTTATCTGACCGTGCAGAGTTGCCAACTCAAGATCTACGGGGCCAGATACTGATCTATTTATATGATTTGAGAGGCACCTTGCGGGAAATTAGGGATCAATACAGTTCCTACAATGACTCACAGATCTTGGTGCAAAAGTCCAACCTCTATACCTTCAGATGGTTGCTAATTATCACTTCGGTTACAATTGTTGCTCTGGTTGTCGCTCTGTCCGTTATTTTGTATCGGAATACGCAGATCAGTCATGGCAAAAGGATCAGCGACATAAAATTGAAGCGTTTGTTCAATAATGTATCTGAGGGAATTTATCGAATTGATTTTGACGGTAATCTGCTGGAATGCAATCCAGCGTTGGCATCTCTACTGGGATACGCAAGCGTTAGCGACCTAAAAGGGAATGTTGTCGATGTTGCGAGTGAATTTTATACCAGTCAGTCTCTTTCTAAAGAACATCTTGAACGCTTGGTTAGCGGCAATTTCATTTTGAATGAAATGTGTCAATGGCGTCATAGGGAAGGTCATCTGATTTGGGGATCTATCAGTGCTTATCCCGTTTTCGATGATGATGGTCATCCCCTTTATATCGAGGGAATTCTTGTCGATATGAATGATCGAATAGAGGCTGAATTGAATCTTCGAAAAGCCAAGGAAACAGCGGAGATTGCCAATCGGGCAAAAACTGAATTTTTGGCGAATATGAGCCATGAACTCAGAACGCCTCTAAATGCTATTATTGGGTTTTCTGAAATTTTGCGCACTGAAGCGTTCGGCAAACTCGGTCATGACAATTACAGAGATTATGCTTCAGATATACATTCGGCAGGTGCGCATCTCTTACAGGTTATCAACGATATTCTTGATGTAGCTAAAATCGAGGCAGGTCAGATTCAACTCTATGAACGAGAGTTTGATCTTCGCAATGTCATTGCTTCCAGCATGCGGATGCTATCAGTGCGCGCCATGAGTGGTGAGGTGAAACTGAAAGACGTCGTGGAAGAGGGGCTGCCAAATTTGTATGGGGATGAAACCCGGGTAAAGCAAGTTCTTGTGAACCTGGTTTCCAATTCAGTGAAATTCACAAGTTCCGGTGGGGTTGTAACCGTAAAGGCCTTTGTTAATTCGAATGAAGAACTGGTTCTGCAGGTTATTGATACAGGAATTGGTATCGCCGAGAAGGATTTAAAGCATGTGCTGTCCCGATTTGGTCAGGCTCAGGCAAGCTATGCACGTAATAATGAGGGAACAGGACTTGGTTTGACGCTTGTTCAGCTGATTGTGGATATTCATGGGGGTACCTTCGATTTGCAGAGTGTTGAAGGGGTTGGAACTACTTGTACAGTTGTTTTCCCCAAGAATAGGGTCGTGCAGCTTCGCCATGCGGGTTAGTCCAAAACATTCCGCTTTGCCACACTGAAAGCCCAACTATTATCAACATAGCCATAGCCATGGACTGGTTTATTCGTTTTAATTTTTCTGGTGATTCTACAAGTCGTGCCAGCATCTCTCCCCCGGCGCACCACACAGAGTTCAAAGTAAGCCCTGTTACTTGGAAGATCGACTGAATTATCAGGAATGTCATCAGAGGGGATAGGCTTTCCGGAGAAAACTGAGAATAAGCTGTGATCATCATCGCCCAGGCTTTAGGGTTGAGCGGGTGAATGAATAGACCAGACAAATATCCAGAGCGCACTTCTCTTGCGCCATTTTTTACTGATTGAAAAGCGATCTTGTAGGCAAGATAGATAAGGTAGGTTGCAGACAGGATCAGGAAGGTTATCCTTAAGGCGGGGAAAATCTCAAAAAGAGCGCCTATACCTGCTGCAACCCCCATTCCGACAAGTAAAAATCCTGAAGCCGTCCCTAACAGAAAGGGGATGGATTTCATATAGCCATAGCGGGCGCCCACAGCCATTAGCGCCATGTTTGCTGGCCCGGGTGATCCAATCATGGATATTGCAAATACGACAATTAGGAAAATTGTGTCGATTGTCATGGTAATTCCTTGATACAATTAAGTGGTAATCGTATATTGTATCTAAAATGTACCCGTCAAATGGAGTATTGTACTCGATACAATAAAGTTGCAATGAAATCCGATGAAGTTGTGAGTTATGTTCAAAAGCAAATTCAAGCAGGTCAATTGAAGTCAGGTGATCGCTTGCCTACGCATCGGGAAATGGCTTGGGAGCTTAATTGCAGTGTTGGGACTGTAACTCGAGCTTATGGAGAGTTGGAACGTCGTGGTCTCACCTTTGGACAGGTTGGGCGTGGCACTTTCGTAGCCCCAACGAGAAACGATGATGTCTATGAGAATGCTCTCAGCTCTTTTGATCCGAACAGATTTGCCGCAGGAGCGGCCGCAGACTTATCGCTCAACCGGTTTTTCCATCCAGAGACGGGGTCCGCTTTTGCTAATGCTTTTGCGTCATTGTCAGAACGCAAGCCGCCCCCAAGCTACTCAGACTACATAGAGACGAGGGGTCGGGACACAGATTTGCAAATTGCTGAGGATTGGGTGTCGCAGTTAATAGGAACAGTGGACAAAAGTCATATTGTTGTTTGCCAAGGGACGCAGTCCGGCCTTTATCTCACAATGAAATCCATGACCAAGCCCGGCGATACAATTGCTGTAGAGGCTTTTGGGTATCCTGGCATTAAGGCAGCGGCCATGGAGAATAGACTGAAAACAGCACCTGTGGATATGGATGATGGGGGTATTGTGCCATCATCGTTCGCAGAACTAGTGCAGCGTCACAAAATCAGAATGTTGGTGACAAACCCAACGAACCAGAATCCAACGGGGACCACCTTATCTCTTGAAAGGCGACATGAAATTGTGAAGATCGCTAAAGAGAATAATATCCCTATTGTCGAAGATGGAGTCTATGCCCCTTTTCAACATCAATCTATTCCGAGTTTTTATGAGCTTGCGCCTGAGATTTCGATTTTCCTGACAAGTTTTTCTAAGGTGTTTAGTCCGGCGCTTCGAGTAGGTTATATCGTTTCACCACATCGATTTATTCCCAAGCTGATCTCGGCATCGAAGGCGATCAACTGGACAACATCTACTATCTCTCTCGATGTTGTTGCTGAATTGGTGCAGTCGGGTGTCGTGGAAAAACATCGACAGGAATTGATCCGGGAGGGGAGGAAACGGTTCCAGGCGGCAACCTCTTATCTGGAAAACTGGATGTCTCCATCGCTAACAGCGCATTCTGGTTTTCTCCCTCAACTTTGGCTCCGCCTTCCCGACACATTAACGCCAAGTGAATTTACGGAAAGAGCCCGGCAGCAGGGCATTATAGTAATTGGCGGTGACCGGTTTGCTATGAGTCGTCTTCTGGATGATCATTATGTTCGGGTTTGTCTGATGGCAACTCAATCCCGTAACGAACTAGAAAGGGCGCTTGTCCAATTGAAATCAATCTTCGAAACGGCGGATGCTCAACCTCTCATTCCTTGATAGTATCTGCGCTTGACAGAGAGAATAGATGGGTAGATTTTCTGACCCCATGAAAAAGCGCAAAATTATTATTGATTGTGATCCAGGGCAGGATGATGCTGTTGCTATCCTACTGGCTTTAGCCGCTACAGAAGATATTGATCTTCTTGGTATTACGACAGTCGCCGGAAATGTGCCGTTAGCTCTTACTGAAAGTAATGCACGTCGCATATGCGAACTTGCAGGTCGTGCAGATATTCCTGTGTTCGCAGGTGCAAGTCAGCCTTTATTCCGCAAATTGGTCACTGCCGAGTGGATCCACGGTAAAACTGGTCTTGATGGCGCTAACCTGCCGGATCCCCAAATGCCTTTGCAGGAAAAGCACGCCGTTTCTTTTCTTGTTGATACGTGTCTTGCCGCGGAGGATAATTCTATTACCCTTTGCCCGATAGGGCCGATGACTAACGTCGCACTCGCGATTATGCAGGCGCCACAGATTATTCCAAAAATTAAAGAAATTGTCTGTATGGGTGGAGCTGTGCAGGAGTTTGGAAATACGACCCCTGCTGCTGAATTTAATATCTATGTTGATCCGCATGCTGCCAATGTGGTTGTTGAATCCGGTATCCCGATTGTCATGATGCCTTTGGATGTAACCCATAAAGCTCTGGTAACGCCGGAGCGTTTGCAAAAATTCAAAGACATGCAAACGCCTGTTGGAAACGTTTGTGGTGGTATGTTGGATTTCTTTAATCGGTTTGATATGAGCCGTTACGGATTTGCCGGTGGCCCACTACATGACCCTTGCGTTGTCGCCTACCTTATTGATCCACATATTTTCTCAGGGCGATCCGTAAATCTGGCCATTGAGGTGTCTTCGGAGCTCACAATTGGTCAGACTGTCGTCGATTGGTGGGATATTCAGGAAAAGCCAAAGAACGCATTTGTATGTGATAGTTTGGATGATGATCGGTTTTTCGATCTTTTATTCACTCGTCTTGGCCGGTTGTAATTTTTGAATAGGGCGTTGGCTTGGACGGCTTATGATAAAACCGGCTCCTATGGCCATGAGTGCCAACATGCCAGTTAAGCCATACCAAGGGGTTTCTGTCAGGGTAATGACTAGAGACGCGCTTGCAGCCATGGTGATCAAAGCAACAATTTTCGCTCGCATGGGAATGACCCCATAGTTTTCCCATTCCTGCAAGGGCGGGCCAAAAATCTTATGGTGAAATAGCCAGCTATGGAACCTGTCGGAAGACTGAGAGAAAGCCCACAGGGAAATTAGTAGAAATGGTGTTGTCGGTAAAACGGGAAGCACAACTCCAACCGCGCCAATGGCGACAAAAAGCCACCCAATAGTAAGCAGAAGTATTTTACGGCTGTGTTTACGCATGCTGTCCTTTTTCCACGCCTTCCAATAGCAGTATGCCCTCTCAAAATCTAATCCTTTGTTAATCTACTCAAAAGCAGTTTTGGGAAAATGTAATTTAAAGGAGCTAAAAAGTATTATTAATCAATTTTAGCGAGAATATTTACGTAACGTCATTATAAAATTTATTAGTTTTCTTTGCTTAAATTATAAGCAGAGAGAGGATAGTGAGCTTCCTAATTATCCAGTAACTCTTTATAGAACAGAGGCTTATTATAGAAATATGTTTTATTTAAAACAAATTTGGCCTTTTTGGAAAATACGTATCCCTTTGGTTTTTTGGTTGAATTTTTTGTTTGTTGAAAATTATACTCCTTTTTAGCTTAGGTCGCTAACAGGGAAGAAAACAGACTTAGCACTACATATCTGAACAGATTTTGGGAAGATCTGTAACCAAATGATAAGTCCGTTGAACTCTTCAAAATAATATGACCGGCTCAAGAATGGTTGAATAACCCATAGTGGGAGGAAAAATTGAAAATCAAATCCGCAATTATTGCAGGTGCAGCGCTTGCTGTCGTTTCCGCATTTTCTGCAAATGCAGCTGATGCTATTAAGATCGGTTTTATTGATCCGCTCTCAGGTCCATTTGCTGCTACCGGAACAAACGGTTTTTCCCAGTATCAATATGCTGCGGATACACTCGTGAATGAAAAAGGTGGCGTTCTTGGTGGCCGGAAGTTTGAAATTATTGGATACGACAATAAAATCAGTCCAAAAGAAAGCCTGGTGCAGTTGAAGCGCGCTATCGGTGAGGGTGTTCATTACATTGTTCAGGGGAACAGCTCTGGTGTTGCTAATGCCCTGACAGATGCGATTAACAAGCATAATCGCAGGAACCCTGACAACCGTGTTCTATTCCTGAACTACTCCGCTGTCGATCCTGCTCTGACAAACGAGAAGTGTAACTTCTGGCATTTCCGCTTTGATGCGAA
Source organism: Sneathiella limimaris (assembly GCF_012932565.1). NCBI lineage: Bacteria > Pseudomonadati > Pseudomonadota > Alphaproteobacteria > Sneathiellales > Sneathiellaceae > Sneathiella > Sneathiella limimaris. Next base: position 117,325 of record NZ_JABBYJ010000003.1, on the reverse strand, counting down.
CGCAGACATCAAAATGAACGCTCTGACGGACGCGATTAAAGCAGAATCCGGTATCAAGAAAGTTTACATTATCGGTCAGGACTACTCCTTCGGTAAAGCCGTTGCTGCTGCAGCTGTGAAATTCCTGGGTGAGAAACGTCCAGATATCGAAATTGTGGGCAATGAACTTCACCCAATTGGAAAAGTGAAAGACTTCACACCATATGCAACAAAGATTCGGGCATCTGGTGCAGACGCAGTTATTACCGGTAACTGGGGCGCAGACATGGTTGGTCTTGCAAAAGCGATTGGTGATGCGGGTATCGATGTACCAGTTTACACTTACTATGCTGCAAACGATGGTATTACCAAAACAATCGGTGCCGCTGGTAAAAACAAAATTCGCCTGGTTCACGAAGGACCTGCGAACCCACCAAGCACTGAAGAATATGCTGCGTATCACCGTGGATTTAAGGCGAAATTCCCTGAAAAAGATATTTCACAGTTCCGGATTGCTAACGTAATTCAGATGCTGGCCGCTGCCATGGAAAAAGCAGGTTCTGATAAGCCGATCGATGTTGCAAGAGTTCTTGAAGGTATGGAATTCACTTCATTGCACGGTGAGAAGCTGGTCATGCGCGCTGAAGATCACCAGTTGATCCAGCCGGTACATATCTCTGTTCACACAGATGAAAACATTACTTTCGACAACGATAACTCTGGCTTCGGTCTGGTTACCGAAAGTACAGTTTCTGGTCCAGATACAGCACTTCCATCTACATGTAAGATGAAGCGCCCAGAATAAGTGTGCTGACTACCGGAACCATTCGATTGAATGGTTCCGGACTTTTCTAAGCAGACGATAGATCTGCAGCTGCCTCCACGTGTGATTACAAGAGATTCAAATCATGTTTGAATTGGTATTCTTTTCCCTTCTGAATGGGATTGTCACGGGACTCTTGCTGTTTATGCTTGCAAGTGGTTTGACGCTGATTTTCTCGATGATGGGAGTACTCAATTTCGCGCATGCCAGCTTTTATATGCTGGGTGCTTATTTTGCCTATACGGTTAGTCTATATTTAGGATTTTGGGTTGGCTTGTTCGTTGCCCCGATCCTTGTCGGTATCCTGGGAGCTCTCGTTGAGAGATACGGACTTCGTTATGTCCATAGATGGGGACATGTCGCCGAGCTTATCTTCACCTTTGGTCTGGCTTTTCTTATTGAAGAAATTGTGCAGTTCATCTGGGGTAAAGACACAAAAGCTTACCATGAACCAGAAATTCTACAGTTTCCACTCTTCACCTTCTTTGGTCAGGATTTCCCAGCTTACAAAGCCTTCATGCTGGTAGTCTCCATCGGAATTTTTGTTGCTCTGCTGCTGGTTCTGACCAAATCAAGAGTCGGCCTGATCATTCAAGCTGCTATTACAAAACCCAATATGACAGCTATGCTGGGTCATAACGTGCCGCTGGTTTTCATGGGCGTGTTTGGTGCAGGTTGTGCGCTGGCAGGCCTTGCGGGTGTTATTGCGGGACCAGCACTCGGAACATTTCCGGGGATGGCAGTTGTCCTCGGCAGTATTGTCTTTGTGATTGTGGTTGTTGGTGGCCTTGGTTCGCTTGGCGGTGCGTTTATCGCTTCGCTGCTGATCGGGCTGTTACAGACCTTTGCGATTGCGCTTGATTACTCGGTGAATGATCTGCTGATGGTCTTCAATATTGAAACCGATGTTGATAGTGCTTTGAGGGATCTTTGGACATTGTCGTTGCCGCAGGTGGCGCCAATTCTGCCCTATCTGCTATTGGTCCTGATCCTCATCTTCCGTCCAACCGGTTTACTTGGGAAGCGTGAAACATGAGTGAAGTTGTTAATTCCCAAAATTCCAGTTCTTCATCAGCCATCTTGCGGAGAGTTATGCCGTGGGTAGCTGTGCTGGTCGGACTTGCGGTGCTGCCACAGATTTTCAGCAGCAACTTGTCTGTTTACACCATGAACCTCATGGGCATCTTCATTATCTTTGCGCTGAGCTACAACATGTTGTTGGGGCAAGGAGGGATGCTGTCCTTTGGTCATGCCGTTTACTTTGGCCTGGGCGGCTTCATGTCAGTTCATTTTATGAATTACATTGAGGACGAAGTCTTTGTTTTGCCCATGATCCTTGTGCCAGTTTTTGGCGGTCTTATTGGACTGATCTTCGCGATCATTATCGGTAGCTTCTCGACCCGGCGGGCTGGAACTGTCTTTGCCATGATCTCCCTAGGAATTGGCGAGTTGGTTGCCGCCAGTTCATTGATCTTTGTCGCATTCTTTGGCGGTGAAGAAGGGGTGAGCGGTGACCGGACAATGGGTCCAGAAGTCCTTGGAATGGATTTCGCCCAGGATATCGAAGTCTATGTTCTGATTGCTTTCTGGGTCTTTATCACAACCCTGTTAATGTATTTGTTCTCCAGAACACCAATGGGACGGATGGCAAATGCGGTTCGGGATAATGATGAGCGAGCTGAGTTTGTTGGATATAGTCAACGAAAAGTTCGGTTTATTTCCTTTGTCGCGTCTGGTTTTTTTGCTGGTGTGGCTGGCGGCCTTTTTGCCATCAACTTTGAAATTGTGACGGAAGAAAACCTCAATGCCTTAACTTCGGGTGTTGTTGTGCTGATGGCTTACATTGGTGGTGTGGGCTTCTTCATCGGTCCAATCGTTGGTGCAATTGTCTTTACGCTGCTGCAAACACTCGTCAGTAACTACACGGAAATCTGGCAGCTATATGTTGGAATTATCTTTGTTTTGACAGTGATGTACGTTCCTCAGGGATTGACGGGCATTCTGGCAATGCATGTTCCGATTTACCGGATGAAGAGGATGGGATTACTTATCGTTCCCTATATCCGGATGGGTGTTCCTGTAATTGTTGGTCTTTTTGGCATTATCGGGTTCTTAGAGATAGTCCATCATGTTAGGGCTTCATCACCTGATGATACTGAAATGACACTGATTGGAATGACCTTTGATACACACTCAGTCATGCCATGGGTTGTTGTTGCAGTCCTTATTGTGGTCGGTGGTTTTCTCTCAAAAACACAACTCCCTCAGTTGCGCGAAGCTTGGGATCAAGCTCACGCACCCATGTCGGGTGATAAAGGAGGTGCATCATGAGTTCAGCCATAAAACTGACAGATGTGCGCAAGAGCTTTGGTCCGACTGAGATTATTCGGGGAGTTGATCTGGATATTCAAAAAGGGGAACGCCATGCGATTATTGGACCCAATGGAGCCGGGAAGTCTACTCTGTTCCACTTGGTAAGTGGTCGCTATAACCTCTCTGGAGGTAAAGTTGAATTGAATGGGGAGGACATTAGTAACTTGCCTCCCTATGAAATCTACCGAAAAGGCCTCTCTAGAAGCTTCCAGGTCACTAACATTTTTCCTCGCATGAGTGTGTTTGAGAATGTTCGTTGTGGTCTGATGTGGTCACAGGATTACAAATACTCCTTCTGGCATTTAGTCGATCGAGAGAAACGGTTAAACAATCGGACAGCAGAAGTTCTGGAAGAGATTGGTTTGACTTCTCGTCAGCATGTGCCGGCTGGTGTTCTCACATACGCTGAACAAAGGGCTTTGGAAATCGGGATCGCATCAGCGGGTGGCGCAGACGTGATTATGCTTGACGAACCAACAGCAGGGATGAGCCATTCAGAAACGGATCAGGCGATAGAATTGATCCGCAAAATCACAGAAGGCAAGACCCTTGTCATGGTTGAGCATGATATGGGCGTTGTTTTTGATGTGGCTGACCGGATCTCCGTGCTGGTTTATGGTGAGATAATCGCCACAGATACTCCAGAAAACATCAGAAATAATAAAGCCGTTCAAGAGGCCTATCTGGGAGCGGAGACTGAGGATGCTTAAAGTAACTGATTTGCATGCCTATTACGGTAAGAGCCATATTCTTCAGGGCGTGGATTTCCATGTTGAAGAAGGCGAAATTGTCTCCCTACTGGGACGGAATGGTGTCGGCCGGTCGACCACAATTAAGTCGATTATGGGTGAAGTTCCGCCTGTTGGGTCCGTTCAATTCCGTGGTGAGGAAATCGCCGGAAAGCGAGAGCACGAAATTGCGAACCGCGGATTGGGGTATGTCCCTGAAAACCGTGACGTCTTTTCAGGGCTAACCGTTCGTCAGAACCTGATCCTTGGGATCAAGGATATGAAAAAGCAGGGCCGTTGGAAAATGGATGACATGTTTGACATGTTTCCAAACCTGAAACGGCGGGCAGATGTTGATGCTGGTGTGCTCTCTGGTGGCGAGCAGCAGATGCTGACCATGTGTCGGACCCTAATGGGGGATCCTGACTTGATCATGATTGACGAGCCGACAGAAGGGCTAGCACCGAAGATTGTGGAGCAGGTTGGTGAGCTACTCTCCGAGATTGCAAGACGCGGTGTATCCATTCTGTTGGTGGAGCAAAAGCTGGCGATCGCCTTGAAGATTTCCCATCGTCTCTATGTGATGGGGCATGGGCATATGGTCTATGAAGGAACACCTGAAGAGCTGCGAAACAATGAGCAGGTCCGGAAGGAATGGCTTGAAGTCTGATCTTTCAGGTTCTTGAAAATTTGGGGCGGTGCGGTTGACCACATGGTCACCACCGCCCCATTTATTTGTATGTCAGTTGCGGCTGATCTAGTATTCTGTAAAGAACCCTGGTGCAACGCAGGGAAAAGGTCTGGGGAACAATCATGAATAATCATCAAACAAAAGTGACGCTGGACGATAAGTACGAGTTAGAGAGCGGACAAGTTTTTCTGACTGGTACGCAGGCTCTCGTTCGCTTGCCAATTATGCAACGACAGAGGGATGCAGCTAAAGGGTTGAAGACCGGAGCCTTTATCTCTGGGTACCGCGGCTCCCCTTTAGGCCTTTATGATCAAAGTCTCTGGAAGGCAAAGCCTTTCTTAAAGAATAACGATATTCATTTTCAGCCAGGCGTTAATGAGGATTTGGCTGCAACCAGCATTTGGGGAACCCAGCAAATCCATTTATCCGGTCAGTCTGATTATGATGGCGTGTTCGGAATTTGGTATGGCAAAGGGCCAGGTGTCGACAGATCTGGTGATGTGTTCAAACATGGCAACATGGCTGGCACGACAGAACATGGTGGCGTTGTAGTTCTGATGGGGGATGACCACACGGCAAAGTCATCTACAGTTGCGCACCAAAGTGAGCAGGCACTGGCAGCTGCGATGATACCTGTCCTTAACCCAGCTACGGTTCAGGAATATTTGGATTATGGTCTTCATGCCATTGCTCTTAGCCGGTTCAGCGGATGCTGGGTCGGTATGAAATGCCTGACCGATACCGTTGAAAGTTCGGCAACCGTTGATGTGGGACCTGACCGGGTGAAGGTCCAGATCCCTGAAGATGTTGAACCCCCAGCTGATGGTGTTTATTTGCGCTGGCCAGACAATGCCAACGCACAGGAAACACGCTTAGTTCGACATAAAATTCCGATGGTAAAGGCCTATGTAAGGGCTAATAAACTGGATCGGATAACGCAAGACAGTCAGAAGCGGCGCTTTGGGATTGTAACAACTGGCAAATCTTGGTTAGACACCGTCCAAGCTCTCGCTGACCTTGGTATTACGGAAGATCTCGCTGAACAAATAGGCTTATCGGTTTATAAGGTGGCTTGCACTTGGCCATTAGAGCCGGAAGGGCTGAAGCAATTTGCGGAAGGTCTTGATGAAATTCTGGTTATTGAGGAAAAAAGGAGCCTTATAGAAGAGCAGGCCGCACGGATCCTATATGACTTGCCATCTCGTCCTTTGATTGTTGGTAAAGAAAATGAAAAAGGCGAGTTCTTGTTACCGTCTGATGGGGAATTGACTCCTCGCCTCGTTGCCCAGGCGATTAGCGCGCGACTTGGGATAAGGGAGTTACCCAAAGAGGTTCTTGATGGGTTTGCTCTGGCTGAGGCAAATGAAAGTGGCAATACAATGCCGCCTGCAAGTATTACACGCTCTCCATGGTTTTGTTCAGGTTGTCCCCATAACACTTCGACAAATGTTCCTGAAGGGAGCCGGGCAATGGCAGGGATTGGCTGTCATACGATGGCGGTCTATATGCCAAACCGGCGAACTCAAACCTACACCCATATGGGCGCAGAAGGAACCAACTGGATTGGACAGGCACCTTTCACGAATGAAAAGCATATTTTCCAAAACCTTGGGGATGGAACCTATTTTCATTCAGGCCTGATGGCAATTCGTGCTGCCGCTGCTGCAGACGTTAACATCACGTATAAGATCTTGTTTAATGATGCCGTTGCGATGACGGGTGGTCAGCCTTTTGATGGCCCCTTAAGCCCTTGGCAAATCAGTCAGCAGATACATGCTGAAGGGGTCAAGAAAATTTGTGTTGTTACCGATGAGCCAGAAAAATACACCAGCGATATTGTTTGGGCGCCAGGCGTAACCATTCACCATCGGGATGAGCTGGATCATGTTCAAAGAGAATTAAGGGAAGTCCAAGGTGTAACGGCCATCATTTATGATCAGACCTGTGCTGCTGAAAAGCGTAGGCGCCGTAAACGGGGTACTTTTCCAGATCCGGAAAAACGGGTCTTCATCAACTCTGATGTTTGTGAAGGATGTGGTGATTGCGGCGTAGTTTCCAACTGTGTGTCTGTAAAGCCGCTGGAGACTGAATTTGGCCGTAAACGGGAAATCGATCAATCATCCTGTAATAAAGATTTTTCCTGCGTAAAAGGTTTTTGCCCAAGTTTTGTAACCGTCCATGGCGGGCAGCTTAAAAAATCAAAAGCAACCGAAGTCACCTCCGATGCTATTGATGTAACAGATCCAGCCGGAACCTTATCGGATCCTCAATTGCCGAAATTGGCAGGCTCCTACAATATTCTGGTGACCGGTATCGGTGGTACAGGTGTTGTGACTATTGGTGCATTACTTGGAATGGCTGCCCATTTGGAAGGCAAGGGAGCAACCATCCTCGATCAGACTGGTCTGGCGCAGAAAAACGGGGCGGTGATGAGCCATGTACGGATTACCCCATCTTCAGCTGAGCTCGGAGGAACGCGTATTCCCAACCGGCAGACTGATCTGGTTCTGGGCTGTGATCTTGTCGTAGCTGCTGGCGGTGAAGCACTCAAAAGTTATGGGCTTGGACGAACCAAGGCAATTGTGAACGATTACCTGGCACCTGTTGCTGCGTTTACGTTGGCACCTGATTTACAAATGGACCGGGAAAAGCTGACAGCCTTAGTTGCGGATAGCATCGGTCGGGAAGCTGCCGAGTTTGTCGATAGTACTAAGATTGCGACAGCACTGATGGGTGACTCTATTGCCTCTAACTTGTTTCTACTGGGCTATGCTTATCAAAAAGGAACAATTCCCGTCTCTCGTGGTTCTATTGAGCAGGCGATTGAACTCAACGGTGTTGCTATAGAAGCGAATAAAAAAGCGTTTGCCTGGGGACGGCGGGCCGCCGCCGATTTGCAACAAGTTCTGACAGTTGCTGAACCTGCTTCGGTAGAGCCGGAATTACCTGCTGAGGTATCGCTAGAGGATATGATTTCTCGTCGGTTCGACGCTCTTAGGGCTTATCAGAACAAGAGATATGCAAGAAGATATGAGGCACTTGTTCGCAGAGTTCATGAGGCAGAAAATTCGATTACTGGCTCTGATGGCAAATTGACGAAGGCGGTTGCAAAATATCTCTACAAGCTAATGGCTTACAAAGATGAATATGAAGTTGCAAGGTTGTATAGCAATGGGGACTTCTTGAAACGCTTGGGTAATCAGTTTGAAGGTGAGTATAAACTTCACTTCCATTTAGCTCCGCCAATTTTTGCGAAAAGAAACCCTGATAACGGGCAACTGATCAAAAAGGAATTTGGTCCCTGGATGATGAAAGCTTTTGCTGTTCTTAGTCGTTTCCGCTTCTTGAGAGGGAGCAAATTGGATCCCTTCGGAAAAACCGAAGAGCGGCAAAAAGAAGTAGCTCTCATCAAGAGATACGAAAATACTGTGGAGGAGATTCTGAAATCCCTATCTGCGGAAAATATTGGGCTTGCAATTGAATTGGCTGAGATACCGGAACATATTCGTGGCTTTGGCCACGTTAAAGAACGTCATCTGCAATCAGCTGAAGCAGAATGGGACCATTTACTCAACCGCTTTAGAAATGGTGATGAGGAAACCCTGGCGGCACAGTAAAACCGATTTGTGGTACATGTACCGCTGCCGGGTAGAATGAATGCTGAAAAAAGAAAAAGGAATAAGCATGTCAGAAGATATTATTGAAACCTTGGAAAATGGTGTGGCGACACTGACATTTAATCGGCCAGAGGCTCGAAACGCCATGACAGCCTATATGTTTGATTACTTGCTCGAAGCATTGCCGCGGCTTGGGGCGAACCCGGATGTACGCGTTGTCGTCATAACTGGTGCGGGTGGCGCATTCTGTGCCGGAGGTGATGTGAAATCATTTGCGGCAAGGGCGGAAGGGAGCGGTCCTGCGTCTTATGAGTTTAATCAGCGGGTTGATGATCTTAGAAATCGTATGCGCGTCGCAGAATTTATTCATGAAATTCCAAAACCAACCATTGCCGCGATCCCTGGACCTGCTGCTGGAGCAGGACTTTCCATTGCGCTTGCCTGTGATATGCGGATTGCCGTTGAAACCGCAAAAATAACCACAGCATTTGGAAATATTGCTTTGTCAGGGGATTTTGGCGGGTCCTATTTCCTTACCAAACTGGTGGGAACGGCTAAGGCTCGGGAGCTTTATTTTATGTCCTCGGTGTTGACGGCAAAAGAGGCTGCAGCGGAAGGGATTATCAATAAGGCGGTCTCCGAAGAAGACTATGAGGCAGAGGTGCAGAAAATGGTTTCTACTGTTGCTGCCCGTCCAACGATTGCTATTGGCTTCATGAAGAAGAACCTGAATAAAGCGCTTTATGAAGGCTTGAAAGATGTATTGGATTGGGAAGCTGTGCATATGATTACGAACTTTGAAACAGAAGATCACAAAGGGGCGGCTAAGGCGTTCGTAAAGAAAGAAAAACCCGTATTTAGCGGACGTTGATCTGAGCAAGAACTTCTAGTAAGAGGCGCCGTTCTGGCGCCTCTTTTTTTTGCATTGAGTAGCCCTCAGATCACTTCTGTTTTTATGTAAAACTAGGAATTATTTGCAACTAAAGAATCGAATAAATTTGGCTTAATGGTTAATTTTATTAGTTAATTTCTATTTATGGGAGAAACCTTGTTATGGGTTTACTTCTCTTGCGTGAATTGCAGATAGAATTGCATAAAAATTTAAGTAATTGTTTGGTGTCAATTCTTAACTTGATATATATCTAACATATGATTTTGGGGGTCGGGTGCGTCCCGATTAAAGATTTAGGATAAAACTATGGCCAAATATTCTTTTAAGAGTTTGATGTACGGCGCTTTTGTTTTAGCAGCTACTTCTTTTGTGGCTATTTCAGCTCAGGCGGCAAGACCGGCTCCTCCGGTTTGCGGATTTGGTCCTGTGCTTATCACATCTGCAGGAACAGCTGATTTGACGACTTCCATCGCATGTGAAGTCTATGATGGCATTAACGATACGCAAGCGCACGTTGCTGCTGAAGATCCATTTGGTATCACTGACTGGGTACTTGCGGATAAGTCAGATGGCCTTGACGGCGATCACAAGATTGTTTTGAAGGATGTTGTGAACGGTGGTAATTCTGGTTCTTGGTCTGTTGATAGCTTCAACGGTTACACAGATGTTTTTCTAACTCTTAAATCAGAAAATGCATTTGTAGCCTACTTAATTGATACGTCGATCTTGGGTGGTGACTGGACTACGTTCAGTGTTTTCCCAAGTGGTGGTGGCGGTAAAGGTCTATCTCACATGTCTCTGTATTACTCAGCGAGTTCTTTAACGACAGTTCCGCTTCCAGCAGCACTACCGCTTTATGCAGCCGGTATAGCTATTCTCGGTTTCTTCGGATACCGGCGTCGTAAATCTGCATGATCTAAAGCAGAGCAGAAATTTCAAGCCCCGGCAAAAAGTCCGGGGCTTTTTTTATTGGTTTGAGATCTATTGACCGCTGTGGTGATAGGAGTTACCACTTGAAACGGAATTGAACAGGATCTTGTAAATGTCTGATATCGCCGCACTCGTACTCCCACTTTTTGGGCTCATATTTCTCGGATATCTGATTGCCAAGATCACCAAGCAGCCTGAAACGGCTATGGGTTGGCTGAATACATTTATTATCTATGCAGCGCTTCCGTCTCTATTTTTTAAACTTCTATCCAAAACTCCGGTTGAAAAGCTTGCAAGCTGGGATTTTATTGCCGCTAATCTTCTAGTGACTTTCAGCATTTTTGTCGTTGTTTTGCTCATAGCGTTACTGATTGTCCGGGCTGGGATTGCTGAGGGAACGATACTAGGGTTGGCCGCAGCTTATGGAAATATCGGATATATGGGGCCCGCGCTGGCAATTCTGACTTTTGGAGAGATCGCTGCAGTTCCGGTTGCGTTGATATTCTGCTTTGAAAACGTAATGCATTTTACAGTAGCGCCGACGATGATGGCATTTTCTGGTCGAGAGAAACGTGGCGCTTTCTCTTTAATTCAAGAAATTCTGAAACGGGTTTTCTTTCATCCGTTTATTATTGCAACAATCATCGGGGTTGGCGCCGCTATTATTCAGTTTGAGCCGCCAAAACCTGTTGAGGGGTTAATCAATTATCTGGCGCAGGCCGCAGCCCCTTGTGCTTTGTTTGCGATGGGAGTAAGCCTTGCGCTGAGGCCACTTAAAAAAGTGCCTATTGAGCTGGGGTACGTTGTGCCAGCAAATTTACTTCTACATCCTTTGTTGATGTATATTGGCCTCAGTTGGGCCGGTGATTTTGACCCAATATGGGTTTATACGGCTGTGTTGCTGGCGGCTCTTCCAACAGCAACAAATGTATTCGTTCTGGCTCAGCAATATGGTGTTTGGATTGAGAGAGCTTCTGCCGCGATTTTGGTGACAACTGTTTCGTCAATTGTGACAGTTAGTGGCTTATTATATCTCATCACATCGGGCCGTCTTCCGGCTGACTTGTTTCCTGGAAGTTAAGGGAATATCGAAGCGGATGTTCATTGCGCTAAAGGCAACGAACATGTACAAGTTGGCCATCAAATTTTTCACAATTGGAGTGAATTTATAACCATGGCTTCATATCAATATATCTATGTCATGAATGGGCTTAGCAAGACCTATCCAGGTGGCAAGCAGGTCCTCAAAGATATTCGGTTGAGTTTCTTCCCCGGTGCCAAGATTGGTGTTCTTGGCCTAAACGGTGCCGGTAAATCGACTCTGTTGAAAATCATGGCGGGTATTGAAACAGAATTTACAGGTGAGGCTTGGGCGGCAGATGGTGTCAAAGTTGGTTACCTGCCGCAGGAGCCTGAACTGGATGCCTCCAAAGACGTTCTAGACAATGTCATGGATGGCGTTAGAGAGAAGAAGGCCCTGTTGGATAAATTCAATGAGGTGTCTGCCCGCTTTGCAGAAGAACTGACTGACGATGAAATGAATGATTTGATCGCAGAACAGGGTGAACTGCAGGAGCAGATTGATTCCCAAAATTTGTGGGATTTGGATCGGGAGGTTGAGATCGCCATGGATGCCTTGCGGTGTCCGGCTGGTGATGCTGATGTCAGCAAGCTGTCTGGTGGTGAGAGACGCCGTGTAGCCCTTTGCCGTTTACTTCTTTCAAAACCGGATATGCTTCTTCTTGACGAGCCGACTAACCATCTGGACGCGGAAAGCGTTGCTTGGTTGGAGCGGTTCCTTCACGACTATACTGGTACTGTCGTTGCGGTTACCCATGATCGCTATTTCCTTGATAATGTTGCAGGCTGGATTCTTGAGCTTGATCGCGGATCCGGAATTCCATGGGAAGGCAACTATTCCAGCTGGCTGGAACAGAAGGAAAAGCGTCTTGAAATGGAAGGTAAGGCAGAAGACTCTCGCAGGAAAACGCTTAAGAATGAACTTGAATGGGTCCGACAAGGCGCTAAAGGCCGGCAAAGTAAATCCAAGGCCCGTCTGGCTGCCTACGAGGAAATGCTCAATCAGGATACGGGTGCCAAGATTGACGAGATGCAGATTACGATCCCGCCTGGGCCACGTCTCGGTAGCTTGGTTGTTGAAGCCGATCACATTTCAAAGGGCTTTGGTGATCGACTATTGATTGAGGATTTGTCGTTCAAGTTACCGCCTGGTGCCATTGTTGGTGTCATTGGTCCGAACGGTGCAGGTAAAACAACCTTGTTCAAGCTCCTGACGGGGGCGGAGAAACCAGATGAGGGTTCCTTCAATGTGGGGCCAACAGTTCAGTTAGGTTATGTGGATCAGGACCGGGACACGCTTGATCCGAATAAAACGGTTTGGGAAGAAATCTCTGAAGGAAACGAGATTATTTATCTCGGAAAGAAGGAAATTAACAGCCGGGCCTATGTCTCTGGCTTTAATTTCAAGGGCTCCGATCAGCAAAAGAAAGTGGGGCAGCTCTCAGGCGGTGAGCGGAACCGAGTTAATCTGGCAAAGATGCTGAAATCCGGAGCCAACTTCCTGTTGCTTGACGAACCTACCAACGATTTGGATGTGGATACCCTTAGGGCACTTGAAGAAGCGCTTTTGGAGTTCGCAGGCTGTGCTGTGGTCATCAGCCATGATCGCTGGTTCCTTGATCGTATTGCCACTCATATCCTCGCCTATGAAGGCGATAGTCATGTTGAATGGTTCGAAGGTAACTTTGAAGCTTATGAGGAAGACAAGAAGCGCCGGTTGGGGGCACAAGCCGTGGAACCCCATCGAATTAAGTATAAGCCGATCAGCCGTTCATAAAAGTTGAGCAGGGAAGGGGCGATTAGCCCCTTCTTTTTATTTCTACTATTGACAATCATTCTTAGTTGCACAAATATGCAGGTATGTTCTTGGGAGTGAGAAAGAATGTACGCTTGCATATGTAATGGAATAAAAGACAGTCAGGTGCGTGATGCAGCCCAAAGGGGTGCCGGTACAGTTGGACAGGTATTCAGAAGCCTTGACTGCAAGCCAAACTGTGCGACCTGTGTGCAAACGATCCGTAATCTTCTCGAGGAGGAACTTTTGCCAGAGAATACTCTGATTGCTGCTGAATAAAGTTGAAACAAGATCAAAGAAAAACCCCGGTGAATTTCCGGGGTTTTCTTTTTGTTATGAGCTTTTGGACTGTATGTAGTTCTCAAGTCCCATTTTGTCGATAAGTCCGAGTTGTTTTTCAAGCCAGTAGGTATGATCTTCCTCGGTATCTTTCAGAAGCCCAAGAAGGATATTTCTGGAGACGTAATCCTGTTCTTTTTCGCAAACAGCAATTGCCTTTTTCAATTCAGTGACAACGCTCAGCTCGTAAGCGAGGTCACTTTTCATCATAGATGGAACATCTTTTCCAATGTTAAGTTTTGCGCGGGAGGCTACGTCAGGTGTCCCCTCAAGGAACAGGATCCGCTGCACTAGCTGAGCTGCATGATCAAGCTCTTCTTCCTGTTCATGTTTCAAGCGCTCATAGAGTTCTTCCAGTCCCCAATCTTCATACATTCTGGAGTGGATGAAATATTGATCTGCAGCGCTCATTTCGTGAGTGAGAAGAGCGTTCAACGTGTCGATTACTTTCTTACTACCTTTCATGAGTGCTCTCCTTTAGCCATGGACTGCATGAAATTTTTCAGCCCTGTTTTTTCGATCAAGCCCTGCTGGGTTTCCAGCCAATCAATAAATTCTTCTTCGTCTTCTAAAATGTCTTCAAGAATATCTCTTGAAACAAAGTCTGCTTCTTTTTCACAAAGCTCGATTGCGCCTCGGAGGTCTTTAATTTCCTCAAGACCTAGGTCCATTTCGCAACCAAGTATTTCTTCTGCAGTCTCTCCAACGCGGAGGCGACCCAGGCTTTGCAAATTAGGGAGACCTTCCAGAAACAGGATCCGTTCAATTAACTTGTCAGCCTGTTTCATGTCTTTGATGGATTTTTTGTATTCCTTCTTTCCAAACTCATTGAGGCCCCAATCGTTCAACATACGAGAATGGAGAAAAGTTTGGTTGATGGAAATAAGTTCGAACCCCAAAATGGTGTTCAATCTGTCGATGACTTTGCTGTTCCCTTTCATCAGGACCACTCCTTTTGCAAAGCTAGTCGTTATGTGTTCGGTTTAGATACAGGTATTGGGCTCAAAAATCAACAGTGTAGAATAAATTTATCAACAAAATCAATGATTTAATAATAGTTCTCGTTCTTACTCTTAAGTGGAAAAGAGTTTGAGGAACTGCGTTGTGAAGCTGTCAGCAAGTAGATACACTTACTTGAAATAAGTGTGAGGGGGAGGCGCGATGATTTCAGGGTATGAAAATTTTGATGCAACAGCTCTCGCTGAACTTGTGCATCAGCGAGAGGTATCACCAAAAGAGCTCCTTCAAACGGCCATTCAGGCTACGGAGGAATTAAACCCTGACCTCAATGCTGTTGTTTTCAAGATGTACGAAGAGGCAGAGCGTTTCATCAAGACTGACCTTGATATTCGAGCCCCTTTTGCTGGAGTGCCTTTCTTATTGAAAGACTTGATTGCAACATATGCAGGAACCCCAACCACAGGCAGTTGCGAAATATTGACATCTGTAAAAGCCAAAACGGACTCTGAGCTTGTCAGACGGATGAAAGCCGCTGGTCTTGTGATCTTTGGAAAAACGAATACTCCGGAATTTGGAATAATGGGGATTACTGAGCCCAAACTGAGGGGCGCTACTTGTAATCCATGGGATGTCAGTCGGTCGACAGGCGGATCAAGCGGAGGTTCAGCGGCTGCCGTCTCAGCGAGGATAGTTCCAGCTGCGCATGGAGGTGATGGGGGTGGATCAATCCGAATACCGTCCGCTTACTGCGGTACAGTTGGCTTATTGCCCTCTAGAGGTCGAAATCCGTTAGGATCTGATATGGGAGAGGCCTGGGGCGGCTTGGCACGTGAGCATGTTATCACAAGATCTGTAAGAGACAGCGCAGGATTGCTGGATAGTTTATCGGGTCCGGATGCAGGCGCGCCATATGCCGCGATAGATAAGGGCTGTGGTAGTTTTGTGTCTGCCTGTGAAGAAAGCAACAACCGGTTTAAAATAGCTTATACTACAGATGCGTTGTTCGGGGCAGAAAATCATCCTGATTGTGTTGCAGCTGTTGAGGCAACTGTCGCTCGCTTGCGGGAACTGGGGCATGAAGTTGTTGAGGCCAAGCCCCAGTTTGATCGCCATCTGCTGGCAAAATCCTATCTACGCGTTGTCTGTGCTTGGGTCGCCTGGGAGATCAGGACTTCTGCACGTCTTGCGGGGCGACAACTCATTTCAGATGATTATGAGCTTACCAGTTGGATAATGTCGCTAATAGGCGAAAAGAACAGCATGCTGGATCTTGCCGATGCTATACATGCACAGCATATGGCCGCCCGAGAAATGGGAGCCTTTCATCAAAAATACGATCTGTTTTTAACTGCCACAACTGCTAAACCTGCAGCGAAAATTGGGGAACTCTACCCATCTGGGGGGGATGAAGTTGCTTTAAAGATTTTAAAACTTTTGCCATCCAAATTTTTATTGAATAAAGCGCTTGATAGCCTCGCGGAAGATGCCCTGGCAGCGACCCCAAATACGCAACTCTTCAATCAGACTGGGCAACCTGCCATATCGATACCTTTTTACCAATCGGAGGAAGACATTCCGGTTGGCGTGCAATTTGCTACAGAATTTGGTAACGAATGGTCGTTATACAGGATTGCATCAGAATTAGAACGAGCAAACCCTTGGGCGAGTAGAAAACCAGGGATTTGTTTTAAGACGGAAGCTTAAGAAAGAGGGGGTACTTCCAAATGACGGAAGTATTAGCGACAGAGATCGCTGAAGTTAAAATTGTGATCCCGAAAAAATTTGGAGATCACAGAGGGTTCTTTTCAGAAACATGGAACCGTGGTGCACTGACTGCGGCGGGCATTGATACTGAATTTATCCAGGATAACCATGCGTTTAGCGCTGAAAAAGGCACCATTCGTGGGTTGCATTACCAGCTACCCCCTAAAGCACAAGGAAAGTTGGTAAGGGTAACCCGTGGAGCCGTTTTGGATGTTGCTGTTGATATTCGGCGGGGATCCCCCACTTTCGGGAAACATGTCGCTGTTGAACTGTCTTCAGACAATTGGAAGCAGCTTTGGGTGCCGCCAGGATTTGCGCATGGATACTGTACCCTCACCGAAAATGTAGAATTTCTCTACAAGGTTGATAACGATTACAGTCCTGAGCACGAAGCGGGAATTATCTGGAATGATCCGGCTCTTGGGATTGACTGGAAGCTAGATGGTTCTGAGGCAAGGCTTTCAGACAAGGACACTATACTTCCCTTACTGGAAAAGCAGGACCAGCTGTTTGAATATGGAGATTATTGATGACAATTTTTGTGACAGGCGGTGCAGGCTTTATCGGATCAGCCCTGGTGAGAGACCTTGTGAAAAGCGGGAAAGATCACGTCGTAACTATTGATAAGCTGACCTATGCCGGATCCCTTGAAAATTTAAAAGAAATCTCCGGGGAGAATACACATAGCTTTGAGCAAGTGGATATTTGTGATGCATCAGCCATAGGAGCACTGTTCAAGAAGTATCGGCCGTCTACTGTTTATCATTTGGCCGCAGAAAGTCATGTGGACCGATCAATTGATGGACCAGCTGATTTTATCCAGACTAATCTGGTGGGAACATTCACCATGCTTCAGGCAGCACTAGAGTACTGGAGAGAATTGGAAGAAAGTAAAAAAGCTGATTTCAGGTTTCTGCATATTTCAACTGATGAAGTTTATGGTGAGTTGGGAGCGGAAGGATTGTTCTCGGAAACAAGTCCATACGAGCCTAATTCTCCCTATTCGGCAAGTAAAGCTGGCTCGGATCATCTGGCGAGGGCTTGGCAAAGGACATTTGGATTGCCTGTCCTGATTACAAATTGCTCGAATAACTATGGCCCTTATCAATTCCCGGAAAAGCTCCTGCCGGTTATTATTCTTAACGCGTTACAGGGAAGAGACTTACCCGTTTACGGAAATGGTTTGAACATTCGCGACTGGCTTTATGTGCATGACCATGCGGCTGCTTTGCGCCTTGTTGTTGAAAAAGGAAATATCGGTGAGACCTATATGATTGGTGGCCGGGCGGAGCAGACGAACATAGATATGGTGAAAGCTATCTGTAAAATTCTGGATAAGAAGTTTCCTGAAAAGGCACCTCATGAGCAGCTCATAAAATATGTTACTGATCGGCCTGGTCATGATGCTCGATATGCTGTTGATTGCTCCAAGATTGAACGTAAATTAGGTTGGACGCAGTCTGTTACCCTTGAAGAAGGTCTGGAAAGAACAGTGGACTGGTATCTGAATAATCTAGATTGGGTTGAAGCGGTCGGAAAGGATGTTGCGCTGGATCGCCGCGGGCTTGGGGAGAGCAAGTCTTGAAGGTCTTCATAACAGGTACTCGGGGACAGGTCGGTAGTGAGTTGAACTTGCAAGGACAGGCTTTAGGGCACGAAGTTGTTGCTCTAGATCACTCCTCTTTGGATATAACTGATAAATATCAGGTTATAAATCTTGTTCGCTCAACGGGCCCTGATGTTGTGATAAACGCCGCAGCTTATACTGTTGTTGATAAAGCTGAGAGTAATGTCCAACAGGCGATGAAAGTGAACCGAGACGCACCCCAATTTCTGGCAGAGGCATGTCATCTGGTCGGTATCCCCTTAGTTCATATTTCGACTGATTTTGTTTTTGATGGGCATAAGTCAGGGGCTTATTTGGAGACAGATCCCTGCGATCCTTTGAGTGTTTATGGACGTTCAAAGTTTGAGGGTGAACAGCTCATCCAGAATACTCTTAAAGAGCATATTATCCTTCGGACAGCCTGGGTCTTTGGGGGGGAGGCTAATTTTGTGAATACGATGCGTCGTTTGGGGCGTGAGCGTGAGGAAATATCTGTTGTGAATGATCAATTCGGCGGACCAACAGCTGCTTCAGATATCGCAGGAACCTTACTAAAGATTGCAGAGGCTATTAAGGAGCCATCTTTTCAAGACTGGGGTGTCTATCATTATTGCGGATCGCCTGCAGTCAGTTGGTACGAATTTGCCGTTGAAATCCTGAAAGATAATCCGGCTGTGACAGTGAAACCAATACCGACTAGCGACTACCCAACTCCGGCAAAGCGCCCAGCAAACTCTGTTTTGGATTGTTCCAAGATTGAACAAGTCTTTCACATAATACAGCCAAACTGGCGCGAAAAACTTTAATCGGGGGAGAAATGAATAAAGAGGATTTTGGCTTCTTATTTGAGTTTCGGGTTCGCTACTCGGAGATTGATGGGCAGGGCGTTGTTTTTAATGCTCATTATCTGACTTATTTTGATGTCGCTATCACAGAGTATTTCCGAGATATGGGGTTTGACTATGTGGCTTACCCCAAAGAGACAGGATGTGATTTCCACCTGGTGAAGTCTTTGGTGAATTATGAGAAACCCTTGCTGTTTGATACGGAATTTCAGGTTGGGTGTCGTATTGCAAAAGTTGGCAATAGCTCACTTACTTTTGAGTTGGGTGTCTATGATAAGAAATCTGATGAGCGCTATGCGACGGGAGAGATTATCTGGGTTAATACAGATCAGCAAAGTCATAAAACGGAACGTGTGCCTGACAATATTAGAGAGATGATTGATCTATATCAGCACTAAAATTAAGGCCCGATAAAAAATTACCGGGCCATTTTTTATTCTCTATTAAGCCGCTTTACCTTCGATGAGGTTCGGCTTGTTAATTTGAATGCTCCGAGGCTTCATGGCTTCTGGGATTTCTTTTTCTAAGGAAATTTTCAAAAGACCCTTGTCCATGGTTGCACCTGTTACCTTGATCGTTTCGGAAAGCTCAAAGCGGTAATCCAAGGAAGATGATTGCAAGCCTTTGTGAAGGTATTCAACTCCTTCGACAGATTGCTGGTCGTCCTTTCCCGAAATTGTCAGTGAATTCTGGGTAACAGTAATTTCGATGTCTTCTTCTGCATACCCGGGAGCTGCAATAACGATCTCATATTTGTCATCTTCAAATTTTGCTACATCGTAGCTGGGATAAGATGACGGTGCCGCTGCCCGCTCTAGTTCATTGAATAACCGGCTGAAAGAACCGTAGCCTGCAGATGGGCGGAATAAGGGTGCAAAATCAAAACTGCGCATAGTTATATCCTCCTAAAGAGCAATATCGATGTGGTTCCCCCAAATTTTGGGCTGAACCTAGAAAAATCAGATCCAATCTTGGCCTCTGACCCACCAAATGTATGATGGTTTCTTGGAGATTCAAGATTTTCAGAAGGGAAAATTAACAATTTTCTCCTATTACAGAATTGAAACAATTAAAGGAAGAATATGACTTCAGGGATGGATGAGCAGCCAAATACCGGTGGTAGCGCGATTTTCTTCTCCAGAACTTATGATGAGGCTCTCAGGCTCGTTGTTGAGGCTCGGGAGTATCTTCTGGGCCCAGGAAGCATGGCAGTCAAAAAGCTGTCCCATGAAGCGAGTTTTCTCTACGCAACAGAATCACTACGTTTAACAACACGTCTTACAGAGTGTATGTCTTGGTTAATGTTTCAGCGTGCAGTGATCGAGGGGGAGATTACGGCCGAGGAAGCTCAGGCCGATGAATGTCATCTTCAGTATCAGAAAACATGTCTGCCGGACGATATTAATGGTGATATTGAAATATTGCCGCCTGGTTTGATATCACTACTTGAGCGCAGTGAACTTCTATACAAGAGGATACTCCGTCTAGATAATCAGGCAATAGAAAGCTTTAGGCAGGCAAAGCTGTAAGCATTAAAAAAGGCGCCATATCAGGCGCCTTGTTATTTGCGTCTCTAGCTTTTGGCTTATTTGAGGCCAAAGCTGGAAAAACGCTTGTTGAACTTAGCAACACGACCATCTTCACGAACGCGCTGAGTTCCGCCAGTCCATGCTGGATGGCTTTTCACATCAATATCGAGCTTCAGCACATCGCCTTCGTTGCCATATGTTGAACGTGTTTCAAATGTAGAACCATCTGTCATTTCAACAGTGATGGTGTGGTAGTCTGGATGTGTATCTTTTTTCATATCGCCTCTACCCTCTCGGGGATGCTGTAATTCACTAAGCGGGCCTTATATTAAAGCTTTGGCCGGTTGGCAAGCAAAGATATATTTTTTTCTGAATTTTCTTGTAGAAACAGTCAAATTCCTTAAAAACGAGGGTCAGACTAGGAAGAATTGAAAGTGAACGCGTGACTGAAACTCAGACAGATCAAAATCAGCCTGAATCTGCTAAAAAAGGCAAAAAACCGCCTGTTACACGTCTTTTAGACCTTTATCGATTCGTAGCACCCTATAAAGCCCGGTTTGTGGGCGCAATGATCGCTCTGATTTTTGCTTCTGCCAGCTTGCTTCTGATCGGTCAGGCCATACGTCTTTTGCTTGATCATGGATTTTCAGAAGGATCGGAGAATCTGGATCAATACTTTATAGGACTAATGGCTGTTGTTGTTGGCCTCGCAGTTGCTTCATTTGCGAGATATTACCTTGTTTCCTGGATCGGGGAGCGGGTGATTTCAGATATTCGGGCTGCTGTTTTCAGTCACATACTCAAGTTAAATCCAGCTTTTTTTGAGATTACGAGAACAGGTGAGGTGTTGTCTCGCCTCACGACAGATACGACTCTCATTCAAACTGTGATTGGCTCTTCAGTGTCTGTTGCGCTTAGGAACATGCTGTCTTTTGTTGGCGGGCTAACTCTCCTGGTGTACACAAGTCCCAAATTGGCCGGGATGGTATTGTTGGTTGTTCCATTGATTGTGGTTCCAATTATTTTCTTCGGTCGAAAAGTTCGGAAACTTAGTGCGCGAAATCAGGATGCAATTGCTCGTGTCAGTGCTAGAGCAGATGAAACCCTTCGATCTATTCAGACCTCTCAAGCCTATACTCACGAAGATATTGACCGGAAATCTTTTGCTGCTGATGTGGAAGAAAGTTTCAAGATAGCCATAACTCGAATTAAAGCTCGGGCCTGGCTGACAGCAATCGTGATTCTGCTGGTATTTGGAGCTATTGATTTCGTGCTCTGGAGTGGTGCAACGGACGTGGTGAAGGGAAATATGTCCCCAGGCACTCTGGCCTCATTCGTATTTTATGCAATTGTTGTTGCGGGTTCGATGGGGTCTTTGAGTGAAATTTGGGGAGAACTTCAAAGAGCAGCAGGCGCTTCGGAGAGACTTCTTGAACTCCTCAATCAGGAACCACAAATTCAGGCACCGATAAACCCGGTTCCGATTGGACGCGAATTGGTAAATGGTATTGCGTTTCGTGAGGTAAGTTTCCGTTATCCGACGCGCCCCGATTACAAAGCCCTGAATGATTTTTCACTGGAAATAAAGCCTGGCGAGACTGTCGCAATCGTTGGGCCAAGCGGGGCTGGAAAGACAACGATATTTCAGTTACTGCTTCGCTTCTATGACCCCCAACAGGGAACAATTTATTTAAACGGTGTCGATATCTGTGCAGCGGCACCGGAAACGGTTAGGAATTTTATGGGGCTCGTGCCACAGGACCCTGTCATTTTTGCGGATACTGCTCGGAACAATATCTTATATGGCCGCCCTGAAGCCTCAGAAGAAGAGATTATTGCTGCCGCAAAAGCTGCCGCGGCCTACGAATTTATCGAAGATTTGCCAGAGGGACTGGATACCTATTTTGGTGAAAGAGGGGTCACGCTTTCTGGTGGACAGAAGCAACGAATAGCCATAGCGCGAGCAATCTTAAGAGATCCACAGATATTGTTGCTTGATGAGGCAACCTCAGCATTGGATGCGGAAAGTGAGAGCCTCGTTCAATCCGCTTTGGAAAATTTAATGCGTGGTAGAACTACTCTTGTGATTGCACACCGATTGGCAACTGTACTCAGCGCAGATCGAATTGTCGTTGTGGACAAAGGGAAAATTGTAACCCAGGGCACACACGAGCAACTTATGCAAGAGGGGGGGCTTTACGCCAAACTCGCAAAGCTTCAATTTGATTTGGGTCGTGAAGCCATCACAGCTTAGTTTGTTCACTTGATATCGAATTCTTGGATAGGATAAAGCTTCTTTGCAACGCATCTTTATTGCATTTATGAGCCTGTTAGTCTTGGCCGTTGGCGTGGCCGTCTATGTGCTAGTCTCAACTGGACAATTCGATACTGTAGAGCCAGCATTTACGGGACATTGTGTTGCAGTTGAAGGTGTACCTGGCGTTGAAGATATTGTCGTTCATCCTTCTGGTAATTACGCCTTTATGTCCTCTCAGGACCGCCAGAATGGGCACAGGGGTAACATATTTCTTTATGATTTGGAGAAATCAAATCAGGAGCCCATAAATCTGACAAACTCTCTTGAGGGGGCTTTCTCTCCGTTAGGAATATCTTTCTATCGGGATCCAGATGGTACCGAGAAGCTTTTTGTTATCGATCGTGCCAGTAAATTTCCAGCTGACGATAAGCGAAGCAAAGTTCGCATATTTTTGTGGACCGACTCACTGTTGGTTGAGCAGAGTTTTCAAGAAATTGAAGGAAGCCCAAACAACATATTGGCCGTTGGGACAAATCAATATTACCTAACCAATGATTATCGATATGGCGACAGTTTGTTTTCGGATCTTCAGTCTGTACTGGCGTTGCCGATTTCTACTGTTAGCTATTTCGATGGGTCGACCTTTCGTGAAGTTGCAAGTGGGCTGGAGTTCGCAAATGGTATAGCTGCTTCTGAAAATGGGAAGACGGTATTTGTTGCGGAAACCCTCGGGCGGCGAATATCTGTATTCGATCGAAACCCCGCAACTGGACAACTGACTTTAAAGGAAGAAGTTGATCTTCCGACTGCGCCAGATAATTTGACTAGAGATGATCAAGACCGCATTTGGATTGCTGGCCATCCGCAGCTGCTTAGCTACTATGGGCATCAGGGTGACATTGGAAAATTATCCCCCAGTCACATACTTCAACTCACGAAGGGTGCTGCAAACCAAACCGTTGCCTCTCAATTGATGTTGGATGCAGGCGACTTGATCTCAGGTGCGACCGTGGCGGCGCCAATAGGTCGTCGTTTTTTGGTTGGCGCAGCTTTTGAGAATAAATTTCTAGATTGTAGTCTTTAACAGGCTAGAGACTATCTGGCTATTTTTCAGTTAGTTTTAGTTCGATCCGTCGGTTGCGGAGATAAGCGATCTCGTCATCTCTCGGATCTAATGGCTGATACTGTCCAAATCCCGTCGGAGCAAGCCGCTGAGGCGGGATACCACGGGCAATGAGGTATTTAGTTACAGATAGCGCCCGGGCCATAGAAAGCTCCCAATTGGACGGGAACCGGGCCGTGCTAATTGGTTGTTTGTCTGTGTGGCCATCGACCCGAAGAACCCAGTCGATTTCATCCGGAATATCGTCGGCGATTTCCAGCAAGGTTTTTGCAAAGGTTCTCATGTTCTCCCGACCCTCGGGACCAAGCTCTGCTTCTCCAAGACCAAACAGAACTTCTGACTGAAAGACAAAACGGTCACCGACGACGCTAATGCCGGGTTTGTTTTTGAGAACTTCCCGGAGCTTTCCAAAGAAATCGGATCGGTACTGTTGGAGTTCTTGAACTTTCTGAGCCAACGCTTGGTTGAGGCGTTTCCCGAGATCGGCAATCTGGGTTTTTTGCTCCTTGTCTTTTTCTTCCGCTATCTCCAGAGCTTTCTCGATATTTGCGAGTTGAGTCCGAAGAGCAGAAAGTTGGGCATTTAAGAGTTCGACTTGAGCTTTTGCTTCAGCAGAAATGCGTTCTTCCTCAGTCAACTGGTCCTGTGTTTGAAGATAAAGGGCTTGCAACTCAGACAGGCGAATTTCGCGCTCTTTGATATCTTCTTGTGCTAATTGTGTTCGCTCAGCTTCGTCAGCTAATTTTGCTTCCAGTTCTTTACTGCGATCCCGGAGGCTTCCAATTTCTGTGTCTTTTTCCGTTAAAGCAGTTTTTAAGTTCCCAACTTCTTTTTCCAGGTCTTCCCGAACTTTTTTCAGGGCTTCAATGTCTCTTTGAAGGCTCTCTATTTCTTTCAGATTGGCAGCTATTTTATCCTGCTCAGCTTGAATACGTTCTTCTGCCTCTTTGAGGGACTGTTCTTTTTCTTCAGTTTGTTCTTCCTGTTTTCGAAGTAAAAGCACAAGCTCATCACGTTCGTTTTCTGCCTCAAGCGCACGGCTGGTTAGCGTTTCCAGTTGAATAATTGCGGTGTCGCGTTCCTTATTTGATTCCTGTAGAGACGATGTTAATGCCAGTATGTCCTGCTTGAGCTCAGCATTGGATTGTTTCTCCAAGGCAAGAAGGTCGGAGAGTTCGGCAACCTGTTGATTGAGTTTCTCAAGCGCGGCATCGCGGCCAGAAAGGGCTTTTGACAAGAAGAACTGGGCGAGGGCGAAAACCACCAATAGAAAGATGATGACCAATAGCAGGGTCGTCAGGGCGTCTACGAAACCCGGCCAGATTTCATAGTTTGCGCGCTGTCCGTTTCGTCTGCGTGCCATCAGATACCTCTATACTTAATCAGCTACGTTTATCTTCTTCGGCAATCGTCGCAATGGTACGCGTCAGAAGTTTGATGTCACTCCGGATTTCCTGAACGATTTGATTTCGACCATCTGCAACATCTTCCAGCATTCGGGCCATGTATACATCCAAGTTGCGAAGATGGTTTTTACTCGCTTGATCAAGACCACCTTGTTCTTGGGCTTGAGCCATACGTTGAAGCACAGGCTTTAATTCCAGTTGGCCTTCAACGAGTTTCACCATCAAATCCTGTTCTGCACGCATTTGATCCGTCAAGGCAGCGAGTTTTTCACTGACAGTAATCATAGTTGCTTCACCACTATGACGCCGTTCTTCATTGCGGGATAGTGTGCGTTGCAGGGTATCAAGGCTTTCAGCGGTTTGTTCTAGCAACGCGCTGACGTAAGCTGGAACACTCTGATCACCGTCAGAGAGTGCAGCAGGCCCAGATGAGGTGAATTTGGTGATTGTCGTCAGCCACTCCTCCAGGTCTGTGTAGAACCGATTTTGCGCCTGACCGGCTTGCATATCCAGAAACCCAAGGATCAAAGAGCCAGACAGACCAAAAAGGGATGAAGAAAAGGCGACAGCCATACCATCCAACGGTTTTTCAAGTCCGGCCTGTAGATCGCTAAAAACTTTGTTGAAGTCACCGCTGCCCACGTTCAAAGCCGAGATGGCATCACCAACTGAACCAACAGTTTCCAATAAGCCCCAAAAAGTTCCCAGCAGGCCCAGAAAAACCAGAACATTGATCAAGTATCGAGAGATGTCGCGGCCTTCATCTAGGCGGGCACTGACACTATCGAGGATGGTATTCATCGTCACCGCAGACATGCGCAGCGGTCCGTTATTATCCCTTATGATTGTGGCCAGAGGCGAGAGAAGGTTTGGTGTACTCTGGAGTGCAATACTGCCTTCATTTTTCCGGAGGTTTTCCGTCCAGCTGATTTCATTATTTAAAATAAGGACCTGACGGAAGATAAACAGAATGCCAAAAAGCAGCGTCGCCAGGATTAACCCGTTAAGATATGGGTTTGCTTCAAATGCGGTTTTAGCCGGTTGAAACAAGAATACACCGATTGCTATGACAATGGCCAAGAATATGGCCATTCTAATCAAGTGTCGTTGGGGTTTTTTGATTTTGGGTGAATTGAAACCTTGTGTCGTGGATATTCCTGGAAGTGTTGCCATGATTACCTTGTTACCATTTTCAAATCGACCCGATCAGCCGGCGACCCATCATCAGGTTTACCGAGGGCTCTGACCTCAATCTTGTTATTGGGAACGCCCAGTTCCATTAACTTTGATCGTATGACAAGTGCTCGCCCAAGGGATAGACGTCGAGCGGTTCCATTGCTGCTGGCATTTGCATATGCGACAAGCTGTATGCGATCATTATTTCCCTCAATAGCTTTGGCCAAGTTCATGAGGGTGGAAGTTGCAGAGGAAGGTAACGTGGTTTCCCCTTCTTCAAACATGATGGAATTCTGATCCGCTGAACTGTCTTGTTTGATAGGTTCGATTTTTTTAAGAGACTTACTTGGTGCTGTCACCTGTTTTGGCTCAACTGCAGCGACCTGTACTTCCTTCTCTTTATCCTCTTCCGGAGATTTTTGCGCCACACTTGGTTCCGCTTGTTTTACTTCCGGTTCTTTTTGCGCAGGCTCTGCCTTTTGAGCAGTTTCCTTGGGCTTGAGTTGTGCAGGTTCAGTAGTTGGCATTTCCTTTGCCACTGGCGTTGCTGAGCTGGACTTACTCGCCGTTTCAGTAGATGCGACTGTGTCAGGCTGAGTAGACGATTTTACAGAACCCTTAGCTTCGGTAGAAGTCATTGGTTTCTTTGCTTGGGCAACGTCAGCTTTAGGGGCAGGTGCTTTCTCAACAGGTTTTTCAGTCTCAGGTGCCTTTTCAGCAACTTTCGTTATGTTACTTTTCTTTTCAGCAGTCTGTGTTTTCTGTTTGGTTTTTTGAATAGTTTTCGGCTTGGGTGTTGCTTTTGGACGACTGCCGGGCGGAACGAGTTTTATAACTTCATTTCCATAAGTGATTGTTGCGCCTTTGCTGTAATCACTCCCTGCTTGTCCTTGAGACAGCATGGTTGAGGGAGTGGAAACAGAGGGCGGATTTGCCGAAATTACCTGGTTGCCAGAAATTGCTCCCATGTTGACAGTAACTGGGCGAGAGCCACTTCCGCCAATAACAACGGTTTGCGCCGTTACAGGCACAGCCAACAGACTGGCAACAAGTAGGGATACTGTACCTATACCAAACTGAAACTCTCGCTTCTGGATTTGTCTTTTGCCTACACGAGCCATATCTGGCAGACCCCCAAACTTACTAATCGATTTGCGCAAACGCTCAGCAATTCTTTAACATCAATTGCTGCTGGGTCATTGAATTAGTGAACTAAAAAGTTGGCACAATCATGACAGCCGAAAATATTGCATGCAAAGAATAACTTAGCAAGCGTTCGCTCACAACTCTTAAGTGGGTAGTCTTTAAGAGGCAGTATGATTAGTTGTTTCTGCGGGCTTTGCGTAAAATTTCTGAAAGTTGGGAATTCACGTTGGCGTTGGTAGCCAAAACGTCGCCTTCTTCCAGGATCTTTTCACCACCATTGATCTGACTGACCAGGCCACCGGCTTCGCGAACCAGAATAACACCGGCTGCGAGATCCCAAGAGGAGAGACCACGTTCCCAGTAGCCGTCATAGCGGCCAGCAGCCACATATGCGAGATCAAGTGAAGCTGCACCCATACGTCTGATCCCTGCAGATACAGCCATAACCTCGTTCGCTTCTTTCAAGAACAGCTCATGGCCAGGCTTGCCGAGGAATGGGATACCTGTTGCAAACAAAGACTCAGCCATACTTGAACGACCCGATACCCGTAGGCGGAAATCGTTCATAAACGCGCCTTCACCTTTTGCAGCCCAGAACAGCTCATCTTTTACAGGATCCAGAATCACACCAGCGATGATATTATTGCCTTCTACCAAGCCGATGGAAATGGCGAAATGGGGGATGCCGTGGAGAAAGTTTGTTGTGCCGTCAAGCGGGTCAATTACCCAGTAGTGACTGCCATCTTTGGCTTCAATCTCACCGCCTTCTTCCAGCCGAAAACCATAGTTCGGACGTGCTCGAGCTAATTCCTCGCGAATGGTCTTTTCTGCAGAAGTGTCCGCATTGCTAACGAAATCCGCTGGTCCTTTTTTGGAAACCTGGAGTTTTTCAACTTCGTTGAAATCACGGATAAGTTTCCGGGCCGCCTTGCGGGCAGCACCTTCCATGACATTGATAAGAGCGGATTTGCGAGCCATTGTGTGTTTACCTGATTACTGGGGTTGAGAAAAAGCGGGTTAGTCTGCCCGCTTTACATATTCGGATGTTTCGGTGTTAACGACGACCTTCTCACCTGCCTCACAGAAAGGAGGAACCATAATCCGTACTCCATTTTCCAGCATAGCCGGTTTGTAGGAAGACGCAGCAGTCTGTCCCTTAACTGTTGGTTCGGTTTCAGTGATTTCAAAGGTCAGATGTTCAGGCAGCAAGATATTTAATGCCTCATCTTCATAGAATTCGATCTCTAGATCCATACCGTCTTTGAGGTACTGAGTTTTATCACCAGCTAGTTCTTTAGAGATATTGACCTGTTCGTAGGTGTTGGCATCCATGAAAGTCAACAGCTCGCCATCTTCGTAAAGATATTGGTACGGCTTTTGTTCCAGGCGGACACGCTCGACTGTTTCAGAAGAGCGGAAGCGCTCGTTCAGCTTGGTTCCGTCACGAAGGTTCTTCAGTTCAACCTGCAGATAGGCGCCGCCTTTACCGGGTTGAGTATGTTGAATTTTCACTGCGATCCAAAGGCCGTTTTTGTGTTCGATTACATTGCCGGGGCGAATTGCATTGCCGTTAATTTTCATGGCTTACCATCATCCATTCAAAAAATAAGATATGCGGCGCGGAAGTTATCAGGTCTTATGAACCTGATCAATCACGCTGTTCAGTTCCTGCACGGCCTTTTCGGGGCCTTCAGGATGATTCCACACACCGCCTGATACTGCTAAAAAATCTGCACCGCTTTTAACCAGTGGAGCGGCATTGTCAACTGTTATCCCACCAATTGCGACTACAGGAGTTTCGGCAAGGGCCGACCACCATTGGAGGAGGTCAAGTTCTGCAGTTGTTTTAGGTGTCTTGGTTTGAGTGGGATAGAAGGCACCAAAAGCGACGTAATCTGCACCTGCTTCAGCCGCAACCATCGCCAGATGACGTGAATTATGGCACGTCACCCCAACAATTGCCTCTTCTCCGACAATATTTCGGGCCTGTTTATAAGGCGTATCTTCCTGACCAACATGGACGCCGTCTGCGCCCATCTCCGCTGCAATTTCCGGATCATCATTGACAAGAAATGCGACATCATTGGATTGGACCAGAGGCATTAATTCTTCACATGCCTGCCGGATAAAATCTTTTGGCTGATCCTTTAAGCGCAGCTGAAAACAGGCCACATCCCCGCCATTAAGTGCGGCGTTGAGTTGTTCTTTATAAACGGGTATCTCAAACTTTGGTGGAGAGATGAGATATAGCCGAGTGCGGAAGCTGTCGATCGAAATTACTCCTCAGAAAGATCAGAAAATCAAGACTAGTTGTTTTCCATATCTGGTGAATAATTTCCATCTCTCGCAAGGCTAGTCAGGCGGCACCGATTGAGAAAAGCTGTTTTCGCGGCCCCAACATTTTCCGATTTTCCCTGCCAAGCGTGCAAAGCGGAGGCTTGCAATGCGCGCCCAAAGGAGAAACTCAGTTCCCAAGGGTGACGCCCCAATGCATTCATCGCGTTTAGATGTTCAGTCGCTTGTGCCTCTGATTGACCTCCAGAGAGAAAGACAATTCCGGGAACTGCTGCAGGAACCGTTTGCTCAAAACAGTAAATTGTTTTCGCCGCGACTTCTTCAACACCGGCCTGATCAGGGCAGTCTTTACCTGAAACAACCATATTGGGCTTCAGCAACATTTGTTCTAGAACAACACGCTGCTTATAAAGTTCATCAAATACAGTTTTGAGCGTGGTTTCCGTGACCGCGTAACATTCATCAATTGAATGATCGCCATCCATTAGAACTTCAGGCTCTACAATCGGGACAATATTGGCTTCCTGACATAGGGCGGCATAGCGAGCAAGGGCTTGCGCGTTCACATCAATGCAATATTGACTTGGTGCGCCGTCACCGATGGAAATAACAGCCCTCCATTTCGCAAATCGTGCGCCAAGTTCATAATATTCCTGAAGGCGTTCTCTCAAGCCATCCAAGCCTTCCGTGACCAATTCACCATCACTGAACGCTAGTGGTTTTGCACCCTTGTCGACTTTGATACCTGGAATAATCCCCTGACTGCTTAAAGTTTGGCTGAGGGTGATTCCGTTAGAACCAGTCTGTCGGATTGTTTCATCATAAAGAATAACACCGCTGATATAATCAGAGACGTCCTCTGCGGTGAAAAGAAGTTCCCTATAGTCGCGACGGGTTTCTTCAGTGCTTTCCACGTTGATTGTATCAAAGCGCTTCTTGATGGTGCCTGTGCTTTCATCGGCAGCGAGAATCCCTTTGCTGCTGGTGACTAGCATCGTGGCAATGTTTTCCATGGAAATTTCCGTCATCTGCTCCGTCCCTATCGTATTAGGTTTCGAGTGCTTTCACTCCTGGAAGTTCTTTGCCCTCCATCCATTCCAGGAAGGCGCCTCCTGCAGTTGAGATATAAGTAAAATCTTCACTGACCCCTGCATTGGCCAGGGCTGCGACCGTATCTCCACCGCCTGCTACCGTGATTAATTTACCTTCTTTAGTCAGTTTAGCAGCTTCTTTAGCAATTGAGAATGTCCCTGCACCAAAAGGTTCAATTTCGAACGCGCCCAATGGGCCATTCCAAATCAGTGTTTTACAGGAGCTCAATTTACTTGAGAGTTCAGCAGCGGAAGACGCGCCGATGTCCAGCATCATTTCATCTGCAGAAACTTCGGTTACTGGGCAAGTCCGGTTGTCTGCATTTGCTTTGAATTCTTTGGCGACGACAGCATCTTTTTGCAAGATAACTTCGCAGCTGACTTTTTCCGCCTTCGCCAGAATTTCCCGAGCGGTCTCTGCGAGGTCGTGTTCGCATAGTGAGGCCCCGACATCGATCCCTTGCGCATTCAGGAAGGTGTTGGCCATTCCGCCGCCAATAACGAGGCTATCTACTTTTTCAATCAGGTTGAAAAGTAGGTCCAATTTTGTGGAAATTTTGGCTCCGCCCACAATCGCGATCACTGGGCGTTCTGGAGATCCAAGCGCCTGTTCGAGTGCTGTGAGCTCCGCTTCCATATTGCGGCCAGCAAATGCGGGCAGAAGATGAGCCAGCGCTTCAGTTGAAGCATGCGCGCGGTGGGAGCAAGAAAAAGCGTCATTCACGTAAAGATCGCCTAGTTTGGCCATCTCTTGAGCAAAGGTAGAGTCATTCTTTTCTTCGCCTGCATGAAAACGAACATTCTCAAGCATTATGATATCACCAGCATTTGACGAAGTAATCTCAGTTGAAACGGTTTCGCCAATGCACTGATCGATGAATTTGACCTTTAAGTTCAAATGGTCACCAAGAGCAGTTGCCACAGGTGCCAATGACATTTCAGGGACAACTTGACCTTTTGGACGCCCAAAGTGGCTTAGCAGAACCACCTTGGCACCCTTTTGGGAAAGTTCACGAATGGTCGGTGCGACCCTTTCAATTCTGGTAAAATCTGACACTGCCCCGTCTTTCATAGGGACATTCAGGTCAACCCTAACCAGTACTGTTTTATTTTGCGCATCGATCGCATCAAGGTTCCGGTAACCGGCCATTCGCTTTTTTCTCCGTCTTTTGTATTAGCCGAGGTTCGCCATAATGACAGCAGTATCGCTCATCCGGTTGGAGAAGCCCCATTCATTGTCGTACCAGCTCAGTACGCGAACAAAAGTTCCTTCGACGACCTGTGTTTGAGTCACATCAAATGTTGAACTTGCTGGGTTGTGGTTGAAGTCGATGGACACAAGAGGCTCATCGCACACACCAAGCACACCTTTCAGGCGTCCATTGGCGGCTTCAACGATTGCAGCATTAACTTCTTCAGCTGTTGTGGCTTTCTTGGCAACGAAAGTCAGGTCAATCATGGAAACGTTAGGCGTTGGAACGCGAACAGATGTTCCATCAAGTTTTCCAGCCAATTCTGGTAGAACAAGACCAACGGCTTTCGCTGCGCCTGTTGATGTTGGAATAATTGATGTAGCAGCTGCACGAGCCCGACGAAGGTCGCTGTGTAGAGTATCCAGAACTGGTTGGTCCCCTGTGTAAGCATGAACAGTCGTCATAAAGCCATGTTCAAGACCAATTGCATCGTTCAGAACCTGAGCGACTGGTGCTAGACAGTTTGTTGTGCAAGACGCGTTAGAAACGATTTTGTGCCCGGCTTCCAGCTTGTCGTGGTTCACACCATAAACGACGGTCAGATCAACTTCTGTACCAGGTGCAGAAATCAGAACTTTCTTTGCACCTGCTTCGATGTGAGCTTTTGCTTTGTCAGCATGTGTGAAGATACCTGTGCATTCATAAGCTACATCAACTTCCAACTCACCCCAAGGCAGGTCAGCTGGGTTGCGTTCCGCAGTTACGCGAATGACATCACCATTTACAATAATGGCATTGTCAGTAACTTTCACGTCTCCTGGAAACGGGCCATGAACGCTATCATATTTCAGAAGATGAGCGTTAGCTGCTACGGAACCAAGGTCGTTAATGCCGACAACTTTTACGTCTGTCCGACCGGATTCATAAATGGACCGCAAAACATTCCGACCAATACGGCCAAAACCATTAATAGCAACACGAACTGTCATTTTTTAAGCTCCTATAACTTGCTCGCAAGGCAACAAGGCCTTTCAATTTCCTCAAAGTTGTTTTTTCGCCGCCTCAACGATGGCTTCACTTGTAATACCAAAGTGGCTGTAGAGTTCATCAGCAGGCGCTGACGCACCAAAACTATCAATGCCGATGAATTTGCCTTTATCTCCAATAAACTTCTTCCAACCCATGCTGCAGGCTGCTTCAATAGCAACTTTCGCAGTGTTTGGTCCAAGAACTTCTTTTCGATAAGCAGATGGTTGTTTGTCAAATAGCTCCCAACACGGGACGGATACAACTCGTGTACCGATACCTTCGCTTTGCAGAACTTTCTGGGCATCCAGAGCAATCGCAACTTCAGAACCGGTAGCGAATAATGTGACTTTTGCTTCTGTGCTAGCAGGAGAAAGTTCGTACGCTCCTTTTGCACTGAGATTTTCTGCTGTGTGGTCCGTCCGAACTGTGGGCAGGTTCTGTCGGCTTAGCGAGAGAATTGAAGGTGTTTTCTTCGCTTTCAGGGCCAGATCCCAGCATTCAGCAGTTTCAACAGCATCAGCAGGACGGAATACAAATGTGTTCGGCATCGCCCGAAGTGAAGCCAAATGTTCAACAGGTTGGTGGGTTGGACCATCTTCACCAAGGCCAATGGAGTCATGAGTCATCACATAGACAACACGCTGTTCCATCAAGGCAGATAGACGAATTGCGGGACGGGCATAGTCGGTAAATACCATGAATGTTCCGCCGTACGGGATAAACCCTTTATGCAGGGCCAAGCCGTTCATAATCGCGGCCATACCAAACTCACGGACGCCATAATAAACATAACGACCTGAAAAATCGTCAGGTGTTACCGGCTTTGTATGGTCGGTCTTAGTTAGGTTCGAACCGGTAAGGTCTGCAGATCCACCAACAGTGTTGCTCACATATTCATTAATGACTTTTAGAACTTCTTGGCTTGCTTTTCGGCTTGCCCAAGCAGGTTCGTTCTCTGAAAGGCTCTTTTTATACTCATTAAGCGCTTCATCTAATTCAGCAGGAACCTCCCCTGAAAGAGCAAAGTCAAATGTTGACTTGGTGTCGGCATCCATCTCAGCGACTGTTTTTTCCCACTCCGCAGAAAGACGGGCACCTTTGGTGCCAACAGCCCGCCAACGGTCCAGAATCTTAACAGGGATTTCAAACGGCGCATGAGGCCAGTTCAGTTCTTTACGGGCGAGCGCGATCTCTTCTTCACCAAGTGGTGCGCCATGTACTCCGGAAGTGCCTTTTTTGTTAGGTGCGCCAAACCCGATTGTTGTCTTACAAGCGATCAGAGAAGGTTTGTTACTTTCACGAGCAGCAGCAATAGCGGTTTCAATTGAATCCGGATCATGACCATCGCAGCTATAAGTATCCCAGCCGTAGGATTCAAATCTTTTCAGGGGAGCATCAGAGACTGCAAGACTTGTTTTACCATCAATGCTGATTTCATTGTCGTCCCATAGGACAATCAGCTTGTTGAGACGGTTGTGACCTGCAAAGGACGCCGCTTCATGACTGATACCTTCCATCAAACAACCGTCGCCAGCAATCACATATGTATAATGGTCAACTGCATTCGGGAAACGGGCGGCCATCATTCGCTCACCCAATGCCATTCCAACAGCTGTTGCGAGGCCCTGACCTAGCGGCCCAGTTGTTGTCTCAATGCCAGATGCATGTCCAAATTCTGGATGACCAGCCGTTTTAGATCCTAGCTGGCGGAAATTCTTGATTTCCTCCATGGTCATGTCTTTGTACCCGGTGAGATACAAGAGTGAGTAAAGCAGCATGGAGCCATGACCAGCGGACAGCACAAATCTATCTCTGTCCGGCCAGTTTGGTTTAGCGGGGTCAAATTTTAAAAATTTGGAATAAAGAACAGTTGCAACATCGGCCATTCCCATGGGCATGCCAGGGTGACCAGAATTTGCTTTTTGGACGGCATCCATGGACAGTGCACGGATTGCGTTTGCCATCTCCGTGTGTTTGGTATTGGAAGGCGTGGTGTTGGCGCCGCTTTCGTTCATCATAGACTCTTCGCTATCCACTGATGCGAGATAGACATATCTACTTTTCAAGTCCGCTCAATGGCTGGAAAAGTAATCGACCATCAGTGCCCATTTGGGTAAAACACAACAATACCTGCCAGGAAATAACCTGCCTCTGTGCATACTAGATGACAGATACAGGGTAACCGATTAGGCGGACAATTTTCCGGCAAGCTTCGAAATCGGGTGGGAAGATGCCGCTCTATGACCTGTACGTCAACATCTTAGTGACCGATTTATTGAATAAATGGCCAATTTGGTGACCTGTATTTCGGTTGACGCATATTGTGTGCAAGCCTTATTGTCTCAACTCAGGTTCATTGGACGCATGAAACTAAAAATGGGGCATAACTATCATGGATAGAGGCGACAACACCGAATCACGGATTGAAACTGCCCTCAAACGGCTGCATGATCTGTCGAGTAAACTGTCTGAGCGCCCGGCTCAAGGTAGCTTGATGATGGGAGATGAGTCTGTCTTGAAAGCTGAGGTGGATAACCTAAAAGTTGAGAATCAACTGTTGCGGCAGGAGCTGTTGGAGTTGACAGCCTCATACAATGGCTTGAAGCAGGCCACTGATGCTGCCTCTGGTCGTTTGGACAAAGCAATTAAAAATGTGGCTGAGCTGTTGGAGCAGTAAGTAAATGGCAAGCGTAACAGTCAAGGTTAATGGGCGATCTTATCCAATCATTTGCGATGATGGCGAGGAAGATCATCTCTTGTATCTTGCCGAATATGTAGACAAAAAAGTTAAAGACTTGAGTGAAGCCGCCGGGACGGCTAACGAAGGACAGTTGTTGTTGATGGCCTCATTGTTGATCGCCGATGACTTGTCCCAAGCTTATGAAACCATTGATGGTCTGCGAGATGGTTCGAAACCGGACGCTGAAAATGGGCAGGCTCACCTTCAAACTATTGCTGAACAATTGGAAACTATTGCAGATCGACTGGAAAAGGCTTAAATAAGCTTCGCTGGTCTGCTTGGTTTGTTAGATCATTTTAATCCTGGGGCCAATACCGAATCCTGGGGGGCTAGTCCCTGACTGAACCGTGGTTCTATCATATCGGCTCCCACCTGACTTGTCAGGCCACAGTGATTTCGCAGCATCGACGGCCTGTAGTGGATCAGCACATTTCCCAGGTAAGGAGGCCTGCCATTGACGGACATTTCCAGAAAGAAGCAGGATCAACGCTCTTACTCTCTGGAAAAGCGCAAGCAGTTGAAAGATGAAATGGCGGCTGAATTTGCTGCCGGTTTGTTTTTTGACAGAATCCCGGTTGGAGAGAGTTCAGCGGTTTCACTATATATTCCTATTGGAAGTGAACTGGATACCCAGCCTCTAATTACAAAGTTGGCTGATATCGAAGGGGTTCGTTGCCTTTTACCGGTTATTGAGGAGCGCGACACACCCTTAATCTTCCGGGTTTGGAAACCTGGCCAGCCACTTGTTAAGGCTGGTTTTAAGACCGTCGAGCCTTCGAGAGATGCTCCAGAAGCTATTCCCGATATTTTAGTGGTTCCGCTTTTGGCATTTGACGAACGAGGCTATCGGATGGGTTATGGCGGTGGATTTTATGATCGAACTCTTGCAGTTTTGAGAGCGCAAAAATCTATTCAAGCTGTTGGTTATGCCTATGAGGGGCAACGTGTCGAAGAAGTGGTTATTGATGAATATGACCAACCGTTAGACTGGGTTGTCACAGAGAAGAAAGTTAGGAAGTTTCGGTGAGAGTTTTATATTGTGGTGATGTGGTCGGGCGCTCGGGGCGTGAGGTCGTTATTGAAAAAGTGCCGGAGCTTCGGAAGTCTCTCAAGCTTGATTTCGTGGTTGTCAACGGTGAAAACGCCGCCTCGGGTTTTGGGATCACTGAGAAAATTACCAATTCTTTCTATGAAAGCGGTGTTGACTGCATTGTCCTCGGTAATCATAGCTTCGATCAGAAGGAGATTATGAATATCATGTCTTCTGATAAAAAGCTGATCCGCCCTGTAAACTATCCTGAAGGTACACCTGGTCGTGGTGCGGCCGTTTTTAAGACAGCACGTGGGAAATCCATACTTATTATTCAGGCGATGGGTAGAGTTTTTATGGATCCGCTGGATGATCCTTTTGCGGCTGTCGACAGATTATTAAACGGGAATCGTTTAGGCAGTCAGCATGATTTTATTCTAGTTGATCTGCACGCTGAAGCGACATCAGAGAAGATGGCAATGGGTCATTTCTGTGATGGCAGGGCATCTGCTGTTGTCGGAAGTCATCAACATGTTCCAACAGCGGATGCGATGATTTTCCCAGGTGGCACAGCCTATCAAACAGATGCAGGGATGTGTGGCGACTACCATTCTGTCATTGGGATGCAAAAAGACGAGCCACTGAGGCGTTTTACTCGGAAAATTCCGGGTGGAAGATTTACGCCAGCTCTCGGAGCGGCGACACTTTGTGGCATTCTGATTGAAACAAATGATGAAACCGGATTGGCCACTTCGATTGAACCAATTCGGATTGGTGGTCACTTAAAACCGACACTCTAAGATCTCAAATACCAGGCCGGGTTATTTCCGCTACGTTATTTGTATTTTGTTAACGATGCACAAATATAAAGGGAGGATCGCGAAATAGTATTAAGTACCCCTCAGGAGATGTCATGGCTCAAGCGAGCTCACATTTTGAGATACATGGCCGACAGTCTAACTCCTGGACTGTCCAACGTGTATGTGACGATCGGCAAACTGCCGTAGACAGCGCAGCTGCGCTTTTAAAAGATATTCCTCTCAAAGCAGTAAAAGTCCTTCAAGTTTCCTACGGAGATGGGGATGAGGGCTTCAAGGATAAAGAAGTTTATTTTGCCGGCGAAAAGGCCGATCCAAAAAGTTCTAAAAGCTCAGACTATGAGCTTATTCTTCCGATATGCAAGCAAGCGAGCGATTTGTTCCGACAGGATGCGCGCCGGGCGATTTTTAATCAGCTCAACGGCCCATTGAAAGGTTGGAACTTAATTCCTATCGAGCTTTTGTATCACGCTGAAAACTTGCAGAAATTGAACGACACGGGACAGATCCTGCAAGGTGCTGTTCAAAAGATTGCAATTTCCCAAGTCCAAAAAACAGGCCAAAAGGTCAATGAGCGAGTTCTTGAATTATACAATTTGACCAATGAAGTTTTGAAGGATCTTAAGGTTCAACGTCAAACAGAAGATTTTCTGGAAGTTGATGAAACTGATCTTGAGACACTTTATAGACAATCGGCTGAGAAGGATGATCCTGAAAAGGCGTTCATGTCGGCATTTTGTCGATATACGAAAGGGATTAAAACCCTCGATCAAAAATATGAAAAAATCCTAGAACTCGTCGCGGACAACGATGACAGTGGTGTTCTCAAATATTTGGATAAATGGCTCGCTGATTTTCTGATTTCAGGTGAGAATGTTCGTGCCCTCGTCGGAAGTAGCGAAAATATGGGTGATGGTATTCTTCGCCTATTAGAAGTTATCAAGGCCAAAGCAGGCCCAAAAGCCGATAGCCACGTCGTTTTGCCAGCAATCGTATCCCACATTAAACAAAAACGTTTACCCGAAACGCAGAAAGCGCTGCTTCATAAAGTTATGACAACGCTCCAGGGTAATGCGTCTTTCGTCAAGGATGATCCATTTAAGAGTGTGCTTTATCACAAGCGAATTCTCAAAGAACTTGAGATTAAAGGTGGATCCCACATCGGTGGACAGGAATGTGTAGATGCTCTTAAAGAGCGGTGCGAGCGAATGACGGGTAGCACAAGCATTGCAGCTTTCCTGGAGGGGTATGATCATTCTTTAGACCGGATTGATCGACTGGTGCAGATCGCCGGCGGAATTATCGGTGCGTCCAATATGCGCACGATCGCCAATTACATAATCCCCATTCTTGAGACACCCTTTAATCGGAATGAGGTGGTGACATCCGGTCGGGATCATATTGAGACTCTGAAAAAGATTTGTCGAATTCAAACAGGTGTACGCCGGGCCGGGTTCCAGGATTTCTTTGCGGATCGGATGGCGAAGGATTTAGATGATTTAGCGATTGAGCTTTATGAGGCAAACAATGTGGAAGGTAACCTTGAAAATGCCTACCCGCAGAAAGTTCAACTGGGTTTAATGCTTTTGAGGGGCATCTCAGAAGGTGCCTTTAGTGAGCCCATGATGACCCAACGGATCCGAAGTTTTGCAAAATCTGTCATCATGTCCAAAGATTTCATGATTGCTTTGCATGCCGAAGCCAAATCAGGTGATGCACATGCGTCAGTGT
Organism: Sneathiella limimaris; assembly: GCF_012932565.1. Lineage (NCBI taxonomy): Bacteria > Pseudomonadati > Pseudomonadota > Alphaproteobacteria > Sneathiellales > Sneathiellaceae > Sneathiella > Sneathiella limimaris. The sequence continues at coordinate 78,339 of NZ_JABBYJ010000003.1, read as the reverse complement.
TGGCAGAATTTACGACACTGCTGGAGCGGACCCGCATCGATAGATAGGTAGTTCTGCATTACCTCTCGTTGTTAAATTTCAAATAAATTGGAGAATTTTTTATTCAGGGCTTGGGTCAAGCAGGTCCATGCGGTAAATAGTGTTTATCGTTTTTCGAGATCGCTCAGCTTTTCAAGTGAGTGGTTGGTACTATCAAGACTAATCGGGATCGCTTCTTATTCCCGGATTTGCAGAGAAGAGTAATGGCAGGACATTCACAATTTAAAAATATTATGCATCGCAAGGGCGCGCAGGATAAGAAACGTGCCAAAATTTTTGCCAAGCATATTCGCGAACTGACTGTAGCCGCAAAAACTGGCTTGCCGGATCCTGCCATGAACCCACGATTGCGGACAGCGATTGCGGCAGCCCGTTCAGATAATATGCCGAAAGACAATATCGACCGGGCGATTAAGCGGGCTGCAGGCGATACGGATGGCGGGAGCTTTGATGAGATCCGTTATGAAGGCTATGGTCCAGGCGGCGTTGCCATGATTGTGGAGGCGTTGACTGATAACAAGAACAGAACAGCTGCAGAAGTTCGGGCTGCATTTTCAAAATCCGGTGGATCTCTTGCTGAGACTGGTGCAGTTGGCTTCATGTTCGATCAGATCGGTCAGGTGATTTACACCGCTGAAGAGATTGATGCGGATGACATTTTTGAAGCCGCTTTGGAAGCTGGTGCTGAAAATGTTGAAAGTTCAGATGAAATGCATGAGGTCACTTGTTCTCGTGAAGATTTCAACGATGTTCAAAGTGCGTTGGAAGATAAGTTTGGGACTCCACAGGAAGCAGGCATTATCTGGAAGCCAAACGTCACTGTAGATGTTGAAACAGAAGATAAGGCAAATTCTATCTTTAAGCTGGTTGACGTGCTGGAAGATAATGATGATGTGCAAAAGGTATTTGCCAACTTTGATATTCCTGATGAAGTCATGGAAAAGTTGGGTGACTCATAACAGATAGGGGTCTGTCAGCATGCGTCTGCTTGGCTTGGATCCGGGATTACGCTTTACCGGATGGGGCATAATTGAAGCAAAGGGGAATTCTCTCAGGCATCTGGGGAATGGGGCTATCGCCTCTGACGCATCTGATGATCTTTCTGCCCGGCTAGTGCAGCTGTATGAAGGACTTGAAAAGGTAATTGCTGACTGGCAACCAGATGAGGCAGCAGTTGAGGAAACCTTTGTGAATAAAAATCCTGTCTCAACCTTAAAACTTGGGCAGGCTCGTGGCGTGTCACTGCTTGTGCCCGCGCTTCATAATCTTTCAGTCACTGAATATGCTCCAAATAAAATCAAGAAATCTGTGGTTGGTGCGGGGCATGCAGGAAAAGACCAAATCCACGCTATGGTCAGTATGTTGTTACCGGGATGTAAAATTTCTAACGAGCATGCTGCTGATGCGCTTGCCGTCGCTATCTGCCATGCGCATTATGCGAGTACGAATAAAAGCCTGAAGGCTGCAACTCAGATGGCGGGAGGTCGTCCTTGATAGCAAAACTGACCGGTAAGGTTGATGGATCCTGTGAGGATTGGGTGATTATTGATGTTAATGGCGTTGGATACCTTGTCTATGCCTCAGCTCGCACCTTAAGAAACTTGCCGCAAGACGGAAGTATTGTCTCAATCCACATCGAAACGCATGTTCGTGAGGATCATATTCACCTTTATGGTTTTCAAAGCGTCAGTGAAAAAGCATGGTTCAGCCTGTTGCAGACTGTGCAAGGCGTGGGTGCCAAGGTCGCACTGGGAATATTGTCTATCTACAATGGGGAAGAATTGACACAAATCGTGGCCTCACAAGATAAAACGGCTTTAACTCGAGTTAGTGGAATTGGACCTAAGGTTGCGGGTCGGATTACCGCCGAACTAAAGGATAAAGTCGCTAAGATGGATCTGGGTGCCGCCGCGTTTACTGAAACAGTAACCTCTACTGCAGCGGCTGGGTCAGGAGACATACCCAAGGTATCCAGTGCGACTGCTGCCGGTGATGCTGTTTCTGCTCTTGTTAATCTGGGGTATGGTCGTGCTGATGCTTTCGGGGCGGTTGCTGCGGCGGGTCGACGTCTTGGCGGAGATGCGACAGTTGAACAGCTTATTACCGAAGGTCTGAAGGAGTTGGCAGCATGACAACTGATCGACTTCTCAGTGCTAATCCTCATGAAACAGATGAAAACGAAAAACATCTGAGACCTCAAACTCTCGATGACTTTATTGGTCAGCGCCAAGTGCGTGAAAACTTGAGTGTTTTCATTCAGGCTGCAAAAGCGCGCGGGGATGCGCTGGATCATGTGATGTTTTTTGGGCCGCCGGGTCTTGGTAAAACGACACTTTCTCAAATTGTAGCCAGGGAACTTGGTGTTAATTTTCGGGCAACAGCTGGTCCTGTAATCACTAAAGCCGGTGATCTTGCAGCTCTGTTGACAAATCTGGAAGAGAATGACGTCTTATTTATTGATGAAATTCATCGGCTATCTCCAGCCGTAGAGGAAATTCTTTACCCTGCAATGGAAGATTTCCATCTTGATTTAATTATTGGTGAGGGGCCGGCAGCAAGATCTGTCCGGATAGATTTGCCACCCTTCACATTGGTTGGGGCGACGACAAGATCTGGCCTGATTACAACCCCGCTTCGCGAGCGGTTTGGTATCCCACTTCGAATGAATTTCTATGAGCCTGATGAATTGCAGTTGATTGTCTCTAGGGGTGCAAAGGTTTTGGGCTTTAGTTTGAGCGAGGATGGTGCTGCTGAGATTGCGCGGCGTAGCCGGGGTACTCCGCGGGTTGCGGGTCGGTTGCTTCGGCGCGTTCGTGACTTTGCTGCTGTTGAAGGACAGTCAATGGTTACTGCTGAGCAGGCTGATCGGGCACTTTTGAGGTTGGAAGTGGATCAGCGAGGGCTTGATGCCATGGACCGCCGATATCTTTTGCGTATTGCAGAGGATTTTGGTGGTGGTCCGGTGGGAGTTGAAACCTTGTCAGCTGCATTGTCTGAACCTCGCGATGCCATAGAGGATATCATCGAGCCTTATCTTATTCAGCAGGGCCTGTTGCAAAGAACACCCCGCGGCCGGCTTTTGACAAAAGCAGCTTTTGATCATCTGGGCCTCTTTTTCCCCAAGGAAGTTTCCGATCAGTTTGATTTGATCCAGAGGTCGGCTGAGGATGAGTGAGCTCATCGGACACGGTCAGTTGTCTCGAACAGATGACGATGTAACTTTTCATCTGTTTCCTGTTACCGTTTACTGGGAAGATACTGATGCAGGTGGAATTGTGTATCATGCCAATTATTTAAAATTCACAGAGAGAGCTCGTTCAGACCTGCTGAAGATCTTACAGATTAATCAGCAACAATTGATGGCCGAAGAAGGTCACACATTTGTGGTTCGAGATTGTCATCTTGAATTCCTTAAGCCTGCTGTTCTGGAAGACCAATTGGTTGTGAAAACCATGCTGTCGGAGATGAAAGGGGCTTCTCTGACGATGACGCAGGATGTCCTTCGAGAAGGCGAAACCCTCATCAAAAGCAAGGTTCGAATTGCTTTTTTGCAAAAAAGCGGAAGACCTGCCCGGTTTTCGCCTCAAATCAAAGATAAATTCGCCTCGGTAATGTAAAGCTCAGGAGCTACGAAAGAATGGGAAATGATGTAACTGTCGGTGAACAGTTGGGGGCCATCAGCCATGACTTGTCGATGTTCGACTTGTTTTTAAGAGCCGATATTGTTGTGCAGCTTGTGATGATTTTGTTGATACTGGCCTCGTTCTGGAGTTGGGCAATTATCATCGACAAAATTTTGCGCTTTAGAAAAGTGACAGCGGATGCCGATGATTTTGAACAGGATTTCTGGTCTGGTGGAAACCTAGAAGATCTTTACAAGCGCGTTGGCCAAAATCCTGATAATCCCCTCGCGATGTTATTTTCAACTGCCATGCGGGAATGGCTTCGATCCACGGAAAAAGGATTTGATGCTCATATTCACACCGGATTACAGGCTCGAATTCATCAGGTCATGAGAGTAGCGATTGACCGAGAAGTTGAGCGCCTCGAGAAATATCTCGGCTTCTTGGCTACGGTTGGGTCGACTGCAACATTTATTGGCCTGTTTGGAACTGTGTGGGGGATTATGAATAGTTTCCAGGCAATTGCAGCAACCCAGGATACAAGCCTTGCCGTTGTGGCTCCCGGCATCGCGGAAGCCCTTTTTGCTACAGCCTTGGGGTTGGTCGCTGCGATCCCAGCTGTGGTTGCTTACAACAAATTTTCAAATGATCTACAGCATTTCATTACGCGGCTTGAAGGGTTTGCAGGAGAATTCTCGGCAATCCTTTCCAGACAACTGGATCTGGGCTGATGGGAATGAACAGCCAATATGACGCTTTTACAGGCAAGGGTCGGAAGCGTCGTCATCAGGCCATGTCAGAGATTAATGTGACGCCATTTGTTGATGTCATGCTGGTGCTCTTGATTGTGTTCATGGTGACTGCACCACTCTTGACCGTCGGAGTTCCGTTAGAGCTTCCAGAAACGAAATCAAAGGCAATCCAGGGAAATGATGAGCCACTGGTTATTAGTGTAGATCAACAGGGTAGGGTCTTTCTTGAAGACTTGGAAATTGGTCTTGAAGGGCTTGTTGATAAACTGGCTGCGGTCACAGGCGCCAAAAAAGATCAGCGGATTTTCGTTCGGGGAGACAAGGACGTCAATTATGGACGTGTTCTGCAGGTAATGGGTGAGATCCATGATGCAGGATATACGCGAGTCGCAATGGTCTCTGCCGGCTTGCCGAAAGAGAAATCGGACAACTAGGATCCTGTTTGGGCATGAAGGTTTCTGCACTCATATCTGCGGCTATCCATTTGGTTATCATGGTACTGATGTATGCTGGCATTCCGTTATTTCAGGATCCCGATATCTTGGAGGAAACACCGGTTATTGAAGTTGAGATCGTTGATATAGCAGAAGTGACTAATCTTCCTAAGCCAACTCCTGAACCGGAAAAGGAGAAAGAGCCGGAACCCGAGCCAAAGCCAGAACCGAAACCAGAACCAGCTCCAAAACCCAAACCAGCTCCGAAACCAGAGCCAGAACCAGCTCCCGTTCCAAAGCCGGCGCCAGCACCAGAGCCTGAGCCCGAACCCTTGCCAACTCCAGAACCAGAGCCTGAGCCAGAACCTGAACCCGAGCCTGAACCGGTGCCTAAAGTTGAAGAAAAGCCAGCTGAGGAGGTTGCTAAAGCAATTCCAAAGCCAAAGATCAAACCGAAGCCGAAACCAACTCCAAAGGCACCTGAAAAGAAAGTTGCGGAAGAGAAGCCAAAGAAAGAAGAGAAGACGTTTGATCTCAGCCGTATTTCAGCTTTGTTAGACAAGAAAAAGCGTGAGGCGGCAGCTGATCCTACAGAACGAACTGACACAAAAAAGTCTCAATCTGCTGAGAGAGTGCCCAACTCATCCAGTAAGGGGGCAGATTTATCTCTGCCATTGAGCTTGAGTGAAAAAGATGCGTTTAAGCAGCAGGTGCAGAAATGCTGGTCGCCGCCAACTGGAAGTGTAAAAGCAGAGGATCTTATTGTTCAGGTTCGCATCAACCTGAATAGGGACGGTTCTGTTCAGGGAAGTCCGCAAATTCAGAAAAGCGGTGGATATAAGACGCGGTTTGAAAAGATCGCAGCGGAGAGCGCAGTTCGGGCGATACTGTTGTGTCAACCTTACACACTTCCGCAGGATAAGTATGATAGATGGCGTGTTACGATATTGAATTTTGACCCGAGGGAGATGTTTGGACAATGAGGAGAGGGATTGGCAACGCAAGGGGACAATTGCGGTTGTGGTCAGTATTATTCCTGATCACGATGTTCTTTTCACACTTTGCGAAGGCAGAACTGACTATTGATATTACGCAAGGCAATGTACAACCCTTGCCAGTTGCAATTACTGATTTTTATAGTCAAACAGAAGCAGCCTCGATCGTCGGGCAGAAAATTGCAGATGTGGTCCGTGCTGATCTTGAGCGCTCTGGCTTGTTTAAGCCGATCGACCCCCGCGCATTCTTGGAAAAAAGCAATGACATAAATGCCATTCCAGTTTTTGCAAACTGGCGAAAAATTGATGCACAGGGATTGTCTATTGGATATGTCGAAGCTTTGCCAGATGGTCAGATCCGTGTTCAGTTTCGCCTGTATGATGTGTTTGCAGAGCAGTACTTGATCGGACAGGAACTTACAGCACAACCAACTAATTGGCGCCGGGTGGCTCATAAAGTTGCTGATGCAATTTACAAACGCCTAACAGGTGAAGAAGGGTATTTTGATACCCGTATTGTATATGTTTCTGAAAGTGGTCCTGCCAATCGACGGGTAAAACGCCTTGCAATCATGGATCAGGATGGTGCGCGTCATCAATTTTTGACGAATGGTGAAAACCTTGTGCTAACCCCGCGGTTTTCTCCAAGCCAGCAGGAAATTACGTACTTGTCATATTTTAACAAGAAGCCCCGGGTTTACTTGTTGAATATTGATACTAACCAGCAAGAAGTGTTGGGCGAATTTCCTGGAATGACATTTGCCCCTCGTTTTTCGCCATCCGGAAACCAGGTCATCATGAGTATGGCTGAGAATGGAAACTCTGATATTTACATCATGGATTTGCGAACACGGGCAATTAAACGTCTGACTAGGCATCCAGGTATTGATACGGCGCCTTCTTTTTCACCTGATGGTACTCAAATCACGTTTGAGTCTGATCGGGGAGGGCGTCAACAATTGTATGTAATGAATTCCGACGGTTCAAATCCCCGCCGGATCAGCTTCGGGCGTGGCAATTATGGCACACCCGTTTGGTCTCCGCGTGGAGACCTGATTGCCTTTACAAAATTAACAGGAGGCAAATTTTCCATCGGAGTGATGAGAACTGACGGCTCACAGGAGCGGATTCTGACAGAAGGTTTTCATAACGAGGGTCCTTCCTGGGCTCCGAATGGGCGTGTTTTGGTCTTTTTCCGTCAGATACCGGGAAAAACTGAAGCCATTCAAGACAAAGTTCGCTTGTGGTCAATCGATTTAACAGGCTATAACGAACAAGAGGTTCTAACACCGAGAGATGGGTCAGATCCGGCGTGGTCGCCCTTGATTCTCGATTAGAGCAAACGTATAGTGGTACAAATATCTTGCGGGGGGTCTATCTTATTGTATTCTTCATCTAATACTTGCGCTGATGTATTAATACATGTGATACCCAGTAATTCGAATTTCCATAACATGGGAGTTAAATAAATGCGGCTCAATCTTGGCCTAAAATTCTTGAGTATGATTGCTGCGCTGGCATTGGTCGCAGCCTGTGAAACTGCGCCTACAGATTCCGGTGACAGTTCTGGTGGCGGAGCTTCGTCCCAGGCGAGTTCGGGTTCTGGCTCTAGCGGCTCAGTATCTTCATCAAATAGCGGAACTAGCGTCCAGCCTGGTAGTCAGGAAGATTTGGTTCTTAATGTCGGTGATCGTGTCTTTTTCGGTTTCGACATGTACAATCTGACAGCAGAAGCACGCTCAACAATTGAGCGGCAAGCTCAGTGGTTGAAGGCTAATCCTTCTGTGACTGTTTCTGTTGAAGGTCATGCTGACGAGCGCGGTACACGTGAATACAACTTGGCACTCGGCGATCGCCGGGCAACTGCTGTGAAGAATTACCTCGTTACCTTGGGAATTTCTTCATCACGGGTTGATACAATCTCATACGGTAAAGAGCGTCCAGTTGCTCTTGGTCATAATGAAGAAGCCTGGTCACAAAACCGCCGGGGTGTAATGGTCGTCAACTAATTTGACGCCAGAGCGAAAATCAACCCGCTTCCGGTCCAGTCCAGCTGGCACTTGAAGCGGGTTTTTTAATGCCTAAACTTGATAGTCTTTTAGCCTCTGTTTAGACACATTATTGGACTACTTAAGACAAAATAGGCTTATGCAATATAGTTGGTGGGAAAAGGAAAGGTAAATGTTTAAAGCTGTAGCTGTCGCGCGCGACTTTAATGACAACTCTGGTAAAAGCTTACTTGCCAAGTTGGGACTTTTGCTGGTTGCTTCAGGCTTTGTTTTCTTTATTTCCAATTTTCCCGTAAAAGCGCAAAGCAGTGATGTTCAGGCGCTTCTGGACCGTATCAACCGACTTGAAGCGGACCTGAATTCGGTTCAGCGTAAGGTGTTTCAAGGGGTCGATGTTCCCCCGCCTGCGTCCAGCTCCTCATCACAGCCTGTTTCTGGAGGTGGTGAAGCTTTTGCAATCTTGTCTGCAAGAATTGATGCTCTGGAACAGGAGCAAAGACGTCTTACAGGCACCACTGAGGAAATGAACTTCAAGCTGGATCAAATGAAAAGCCGGATGGATAAACTGGTTTTGGATGTAGATTATCGGCTGACGCAAATTGAACAGCAACTGGCAGGCCGTCCTGCTAATCAGCAATCTCTTCCTGTAACAGACCCGAATGCTAATCAAGCGTCAGTTTCCTCAACTTTGCCAGCTCCAGCAACCAACCAGGCCCCCTCTTCAGTTGCAGAGGGGGGGGAACTTCCCAAAGGCACACAGTTGCTTGGAACATTACCTGCCAACAATGAGGGAGCTCCAGTTACCGGGACACCGGCAACTGAGCAGTCAGTAGATTTAGCAAATGCGCAACCTGAGGAACTCTATAATCATGCAATGGGATTAATCCGAAGTGATGATTATGCTGGTGCTGAACAGGCGTTTCTTGTTTTCCTGGAAAATAACAAAACACATTCTTTGGCCGGAAATGCTCAATACTGGCTTGGGGAGACCTATTACGTTCGCGGCGATTATAACAATGCGGCTTCTGCCTTTCTCAATGGGTATCAAAGTTATCCAGATAGCTCCAAGGCTGCGGATAACCTCTTGAAGCTTGGAATGACTCTGGGACGGATGGATCAGGTCAAGGAAGCATGTGCGACATTTTCGCAGATGGAAAAGCAATTTAAAATTCTGCCGAGCCGTTTAAAACGAATAGCTGAACGTGAAAAAACAAAGTTTAAATGTACTTAGTATGTGTTGATGCCTGTTATGGATCAGGCCATTCAAAATCGATTTGATAGAAAACTTGCTGAGCTATTTCAGTCTGAAAAACTGCCGCAAAAAGTAGCTGTGGCAGTATCTGGTGGCTCGGACAGCATGGCGCTCGCTTTACTGCTGAAGCAATGGTGCGCACAAAACTCTATACATCTGGCAGCTTTGACTGTTGATCATCGGCTTCGGCCTGAAGCGGCTGCTGAAGCAGATCTCGTAGGGCAATGGTTGAAAGATTATCAAATAGAGCACTTCGTGCTTAAAGGATCTGGTGAGGCGCCTTCCAAGGGTGTCCAGGAATATGCAAGAGACCTCAGATATACCTTAATTTCTGAGACTTGCCGCAGCCAAAAGATAGATCATCTCTTTGTTGGCCATCAGATGGAAGACTTACAGGAAACTTTCTTGATGCGTCTCTCAAAAGGGAGCGGTCTGAACGGGCTGACGAGTTTGTCACCGCTCAGCGAGAATTATGGTCTGCAAATTGTGAGGCCTCTATTGGAGTTTCAGCGTAGTGAGCTGCGCGCTTACTTGCAAAACAGTAATCAAGACTGGATTGAAGATCCGAGTAATGAGAACCCTGTGTTTACGCGGACAGCAGTTGGGAATATTCAGAAATCATTGGTGTCATTATCTGGCGCGACACAGAATTCATTTCAGCTTTCAATTAAACGGTTAAGTAGATCTAATGCCGCACTTGAACACTATGTGAGACGGTTCTGGGGTGAATGCGTCATTGTTAGTGAGTTTGGTTTTTTTTCAGTATCACTTTCAAATCTGTTGAAAGAGCCAGATGAAATCATCGTGCGGGTGTTAGGGGGTTTTATTCAAGGGCTGAGAGGTCATCAATTTCGAGTGAAACTGTCTGACCTTGAAAAGTTGTTGACTCAATTTTCCGATAAAGAAGTTAGCGCACTGGATTTTACTCTCTCTGGCTGTCGGGTCCTGCTTCAGGAAGATGAGCTGACATTTTTTCGAGAGAGGGGGCGCACTGGTCTGGAAAAAATGGTGCTGGACGAAGGAACCGATTGGATCTGGGATCACCGCTTTTATGTTCAGTTGGGAGAAAATAGCCTGCCAGTGCAAGCAGACGAGAAGCTCGAAATCCGGGAGATTGGGGCGGCAGGTTGGCGACAAATTCAAGAATATGAGATTCGTTCTGAGATTCACGACCTGCCAGTTTTTGTACGGAATAGCCTACCAGCGGTGTTTAAAGGTGCAAAAGTTGTTGCTGCACCCCTGTTTTTGGGGGGATCTGGGCAGTCTGGCATTGCCATGACACATTTTGAAATGCTATTCCTTCCGCTTAGATGATCAGAAAGCTAGTCTTATCTGATCCATACCCTTGGAAGTCTTGTATATTGACTTATATTTAAGAGATCTCCCTCAGTATAGGGGTTGTTCAATTCGGTCCGTTGGGTTTCCGGCGGATTAATATGGGAAGTATTGTCCGTGAATCTTTTTGGAAAAAATCTGGTACTTTGGGTCATTATCGGCATGCTGGCCGTGGCTCTTTTCAACATATTTGATAATTCCTCACAGCGCACTTCAGGTGCCCAACTACCTTACTCTCAGTTTTTGGATATGGTTGACAACGGTCAGATTACAGCCGTCACTATCCAGGGGCAAAATATCACCGGTAAGGATGATAATGGGCAGGCGTATTCTACATATGCACCTCAGGATAACTCACTTGTCGATCGCTTGAATAATCGGAATGTTCGGATTACAGCCGCCCCTGAAGAGGAGGGGAGCCTGTTGATGGCAACGTTGCTGTCCTGGTTCCCAATGCTGCTTCTGATCGGTGTGTGGATTTTCTTTATGCGCCAGATGCAAGGCGGCGGTGGTAAAGCTATGGGCTTTGGTAAGTCCAAAGCGAAACTGCTGACTGAAAAACAAGGACGCGTAACGTTTGAAGATGTTGCGGGTATTGAGGAAGCTAAAGAAGAACTTGAAGAAGTGGTGGATTTCCTCAAGAACCCACAGAAGTATCAGCGGCTTGGTGGTAAAATTCCAAAAGGCTGTTTGCTCGTCGGACCTCCAGGTACAGGTAAAACGCTTCTAGCGCGCTCTGTTGCTGGGGAGGCAAACGTACCGTTCTTCACGATTTCTGGTTCGGACTTTGTGGAAATGTTTGTTGGTGTCGGTGCAAGCCGTGTTCGTGACATGTTCGAGCAGGGTAAAAAGAATGCTCCATGTATCATCTTTATCGACGAAATTGATGCTGTCGGACGGCATCGTGGTGCTGGACTTGGCGGTGGTAACGACGAAAGAGAGCAGACACTTAACCAATTGCTTGTTGAGATGGATGGTTTTGAGGCCAATGATGGCGTTATCCTGATCGCAGCGACCAACCGCCCTGATGTTCTGGATCCAGCGCTTTTACGCCCTGGACGCTTTGACCGTCAGGTTGTTGTCCCTAATCCAGACATTTTGGGACGTGAGAAAATTCTCAAAGTTCACATGCGTAAAGTGCCGTTGGCTAACGATGTGAATGCTCGGACGATTGCTCGTGGAACCCCAGGGTTCTCTGGTGCTGACTTGGCAAACCTGGTAAATGAGGCAGCTTTGCTGGCCGCGCGCAAGTCGCGTCGTTTGGTGACTCAGCAAGAATTTGAGGAAGCCAAAGACAAAGTCATGATGGGAACAGAACGTCGTTCCATGGTGATGTCAGAAGAAGAGAAAAAGCTGACCGCTTATCATGAAGGTGGGCATGCGTTGGTTGGCATGCACATGGAAGCGTCTGACCCTGTACATAAAGCGACAATTATTCCGCGTGGTCGGGCGCTTGGTATGGTTATGCGCCTTCCTGAGAAGGATAGCTATTCAATGCGTCGTGATCAGTGTTTGGCACATTTGGCGGTTGCTATGGGCGGCCGAGTTGCTGAAGAAATGATCTTTGGGCATGATGCGGTCACGACCGGTGCATCCGGTGACATTAAGATGGCGACAGGTATGGCGCGCCGTATGGTGACTGAATGGGGTCTATCTGAAAAGCTGGGACCTCTCATGTATAGTGCTGATCAGGAAGAAGTCTTCCTTGGTCATTCAGTAGCTCAGCAGAAAAATGTCTCTGATGCGACTGCGCAGTTGATCGATCAGGAAGTTCGCCGATTTGTTGAAGAGGGCGAAGCAACCGCTAGAAAAATTCTGACGGAACATAATGATCAGCTACATCGGATTGCCAAAGGGCTTCTTGAATATGAAACTCTAACTGGTGATGAAATCAAGATCCTGATGGAAGGTGGAGATATTCATCGTCCAGAAGACGACGATCCGACAACTGATCAGGGACCGAGTTCATCTGTTCCTCAGGCTGATGGTCATAAAAAGTCTGATCCAGATGGCGGCGGATTTGAGCCGGAACCTCAACCGGGTTCGTAAGGACGTTTCATGTCGATTGGAAACAAAGGCTCCGCAGTTATGCGGAGCCTTTCTCACACTCAGGATATCTATTTAGCTCGAGCGAGACGGGATGATGCGACTGTACTCACGGTAGCAATTCGTCAAGGTGCAGAAGTTTTGTATTTCGCTGATCATCCGATGGAAGATGTTAGGCGTCTCGCAGATAATTCCCCGCACCATCAGGAGAGTATTCTTTTTCAAATTGATTGTTTGCAAAAGCTAGAAAATTTACCGGCCTGTTATGGAAAGATGGGTCCCCTGGTAATGGGTATTGTGAATGTTACACCTGATAGTTTCTCCGACGGCGGGGAGTTTTTTGGTGCGAAGGCGGCAGTGGCACAAGCAAAACAGCTTTTAAATCAAGGAGCCGATATTCTTGATATTGGCGGAGAGAGTACGCGTCCAGGAGCTGAAACAATTTCTGTTGCAGATGAAATTGGACGTGTTGTTCCTATCATCCAAGAAATGAGTGCTTCTGAGGTAGTAGTTTCGGTAGATACGCGTAAAGCTGAGGTGATGCAAGCTGCTTTGGCTGCTGGCGCAAACATGATAAATGATATCACTGCTTTGGAATATGATGGAAAAAGTCTTCCTACCGCCGTGAACAGTGGCAAGCCTGTTTGCCTTATGCATAGTTCAGCAGACCCCAAGGTCATGCAGGATAATCCGCAATATGATCATGCGCTTTTTGATGTGATTGATTATTTGAGGTCCCGCGTGGAGCTGTGTGTAGAAAACGGAATTAATCGTGAAAAGATCATGCTGGATCCGGGAATAGGGTTTGGCAAAACACTTGAACATAATCTTGTTCTTCTGAAAGGTTTGCGCTTTTTCCATGCTCTTGGATGTCCAGTTCTGTTAGGGACTTCTAGAAAGTCATTCATTGCGAAAGTCGCTGGTGACATAGGACCTAAAGAAAGACTGCCAGGATCATTAACGACTGTATTGGCGGGATTAGAAGCAGGTATCCAGATTTTTAGAGTTCATGATGTTGTCGAAACGCGTCAGGCAATTGCAATTTGGCAAGCAATCGACAATACTCCTCTATCCTAAAATTTGAGATGGCATACAAAGGCATTTTGTGGGGGATACACGCCTTATGACACGGAAGTATTTCGGAACAGACGGTATTCGAGGGACGGCTAACAAACTGCCGATGACAGCCGAGATTGCGTTGCAGGTTGGAAAGGCTGCAGGCAAGAAATTTGCAGGTCGCGGGAATTTTCGACATCGGGTTGTTATTGGCAAGGATACGCGTCTATCTGGCTATATGATTGAGCCGGCCTTGACTGCGGGATTTATTTCAGTGGGTATGGATGTGATTTTGGTCGGGCCGCTACCTACGCCGGCGATTGCGATGTTGACACGATCCTTGCGGGCTGATCTTGGGGTTATGATTTCTGCTTCGCACAACCCTTATGAAGATAACGGTATAAAGTTATTTGGCCCTGATGGTTATAAGCTCTCCGATGATGTGGAACTTGAAATTGAAGCTGGGATTGAAAATCCAGATTTAGTCGAGGTGGCGACGCCCAAATTGTTGGGTAGAGCAACGCGACTGGATGATGCGCCTGGCAGATATATTGAGTTTGCCAAAGGCAGTTTCCCTAAAAACCAATTGCTAAAGGGACTTAAGATTGTCGTAGATTGTGCAAATGGCGCGGCTTACAAGGTTGCGCCGACTGTGCTTTGGGAATTGGAAGCAGATGTCATATCACTTGGTGTTTCTCCTAACGGCTTTAACATCAACGATGGATGCGGATCGACTTCAACAGATGCCATGTGTCAGAAGGTTGTTGAAACCGGCGCACATTTAGGGATTGCCTTGGATGGAGATGCTGATCGTCTGATTATGTGCGACGAAAATGGGCACTTGATTGATGGGGATCAATTAATGGCTCTGATTGCGGCAAGCTGGGCGGAACGTGACCTCTTGAAAGGCGGCGGCTTGGTTGCAACTGTCATGTCAAACATGGGATTGGAAAAATTCCTAAAAGGTAAGGGGCTTGATTTGGTTCGGACTGCCGTAGGTGATCGCTATGTCGTCGAGCATATGCGTAATCATGGCTATAACCTTGGGGGCGAGCAGTCTGGTCATATGGTCATGAGTGACTTCGCAACGACTGGTGATGGATTGGTTGCGGCGCTTCAGGTCCTGTCAGTGATTGTAGAGCAACAAAAACCGGTAAGCGAAATTGCTCGCAGTTTTGAACCCTTCCCTCAAATTCTGAAGAATGTTCGATATGGGTCAACTGATCCCTTAAGCCTTGCATCAGTGCAAAGTGCGATTAAAAATGGAGAAGAGAAGCTGGCATCTACGGGTCGTTTGCTCATTCGGAAATCAGGTACGGAACCTCTTATTCGAGTGATGGGCGAAGGAGAGGACACGGATCTCGTCAATCAGGTTGTTGATGATATTGTGGAAGAAGTTCAGAAAGCCGCTTCGTAATCATATTTTTTAGTAGAGGAAGCTAGTCCGATGCAGGGACGTGTCTTGTCAATTGCGGGCTCAGACAGTGGTGGTGGAGCCGGTATTCAGGCTGATCTCAAGGCCATTACCGCCCTTAAAGGTTATGGCGCGACAGCTATCACTGCTCTGACTGCGCAAAATACAATGGGCGTCAGTGCTGTCTTGGCTGTCGAACCGGATTTCGTCGTTGAGCAAATTCGTGTGGTCAAGGAGGATATCGGCCTCGATGCGATTAAAATAGGGATGCTTCATCGGGTTGAAGTGATTAACGCGATTGCAGACTATTTTGATGGTTGCACTGACTTGCCGCCAGTTGTCTTGGACCCGGTTATGATCGCCAAAGGCGGAGCCGAGCTACTCACCTCAGATGCCGAGATTGCAATCAAAGACCGGTTGCTGAAGCGTCATACAACATTGTTGACCCCAAACATTCCAGAAGCTGAAAAGCTGGTGGGTTATGAAATTACGACTGTCGACGATATGAAAAGAGCGGCATCGGATCTTTTGAAAATGGGGTGTGAAGCTGTTTTGGTAAAAGGCGGGCACTTAGATAGTGAACTCGTGATTGATATCTTGATGACCAAGGAAGATGTTCATTATTTTGAGCATCCGCGCATTCGGACTGAGCATACACATGGGACAGGCTGTACACTCTCATCTGCCATCGCAACTGGCCTTGCTCAGAACCTTGGTTTGAGTGTGAGCGTGGCGCGTGCCATACAATATGTTGAAAAAGCGATTCAAACTGCTCCCGGTCTTGGGCAGGGACATGGCCCGTTGAACCACGGCCATACTATCTCACACTTTGAATTTATCGAATAACGGCTTAGGCGAATAGATTGATAATTGGGCTGGCCGGAGCCGACCCAGAACCAGAAATAGTGGCTGCATCTGGAATTTCAGTTTCTGTCGGGTCGTCGCCCGCGAGTTCTGCCTGCCTTTGGGCGTTTAATTCAGCCTGAGCTTCAGCACGTTGCTTCGATGCGGTGGCGGCAACTTTACGATCCTGACTGGACGGTTCTGCAGGTGCCAAAGCTGCTTTTATGACGATGTCCATTTTGGTTATTGTTGCAGATGGGTCCCCAGGAACAGGGGCGACGTCGATTTTTACTTCACCTCCAACAGCGTACCGGACGCGATCAGGGCCAGTTTGATATTCATAGGTCGGTGAACCCGCATATTGACCACCAACAGCTGCATGAGCCTGCTCATGAGCTCTGACTTCACGATCTCGGGCTTTAAGGTCTTCAACTTGTTCTAGTTCTGCATCACTAAGCCCAGCTTCTGGAGAAGCTAGATTGTCACGACTTTCGGGCTTTTGATCTTCTTGCGTCTCAGTCGTCTCGGTTTGACCTGCTTCGCCCTGAAGAGCTGTCACAATCTCTTTCGAGAGTTGTCCATTGCTAGATGGAGCAGGTTCATCTGATGTTTTGGGCGCGGAAGTATTGGCATGCACTGCATCGACAGTTTGCTCGTGAGAGTGAGATTTCTTCTCGTTTCCCGTGCTCATACCATCAGCCAGCACAAACGAACTTTGTGCATAAACTGCATAAGAAGTATGTGAAACTGCTGCTAACACGAGACAAGTTTGCCTTAAATTTGAAGGTCAATAGGGTTCCGTGCAGACCTTCCGGCAGTGTCTGTATCCTCAGAAGCTGCCACTGTATTTTCAGAATTTGCCCGGGATTGGTTACCTTCTTCTTCAAGTTGCTGAACTTGTTGAGCTGCGGCTTCAACACCTGCTTCTTCTGCAGGTGGTGTTCCCACTTCAGTAGGACCAGTTGTTGCGGCTGTCGCTGGATCAGCACCTCGTTGGGTTTCTGGAGCCGCTTCGGCCTCAACTTGTTGAAGGGCTGTTACAGCATCGACAGAAATCGGCGCACTATTGGTTGCGGGAACGGCAGGGGCCGAATTTTCTGAGGTCACTTCAGGGTTGGTGCCCTCGACATTGGAGAGTTCTTCCTGAATACCCGCTGGCTTTGTCTCAGGAGCCTGATATTGGGCAGCGGCGGATTGTGCGCCAATTGATGCAGATAACATTACGTATCCTTTCGGATTTCTATACCGGTAAGGACCTTTTGGTCCACGCTCACATTTCTAATCACTAATTCTTAACACTGCTTTAACAAAGATGGTTAACGGGACCGAAATCGGCCATTTCTCGTTCACATTTTTGCGACTTCGGCGATAAATTGCTCTAATTCTTCCTCCGAATTGTAATAGTGGAACGAGGCTCTAACGATCAGGTCGAGGTGCCTTTTTTCCATATCGTATCGTGTAGATGAGGTGGATGAGGTCGAAACGTTTATTCCCGCATTGGCTAAACTTTCTTTGATTTCTGGCGTCGGGATCTGAGAGTGACTAAAAGTGACCATTCCACCTTTTTTCCGCCCAAGATCATGAACTGTAATGTTGGGCAGTTCCGATAATCTCAATCTTGCTTTTTCGGCTAAACTACAGAGCCTCTGAGAAGCCTCTTGTTCACCGATGTTCAATAAGTAATCTGTTGCTACCCCGAGCCCAATGATGGCCGCAATATTGAATTCCCAGTTTTCAAAGCGCCGTGCATCGTCACGCATCGTGTAACTATCGCGGCTAGTCCAGACAGCACTATGTAAATCAAGAAAAGGTGGTTCCAGTTTATCCATAAAGTTTTTGTGGACGTATAGGAAACCCGTTCCGCGAGGTCCGCGCATATATTTTCGACCTGTTGCCGATAGCATGTCGCACCCGATTTCGTTTACGTCGATTGGGATTTGTCCTACTGATTGGCAGGCATCTAACAGGTAAGGGATTGAATATTTTTTAGCGATTTTTCCAACCTCTGAAGCAGGATTTATCAATCCCCCATTTGTTGGAATATGGCTGATCGAAATCAGCTTCACGTCTTTATCAATTCGATTTTCCAACTCACCAATATCAATCTGTCCAAACTCATCGGAAGGAACAACATCAATTATGATGCCCTTGTTCTTTGCGGCTTGCAGGTAAGTAATAACGTTACTGGCATATTCAGCCTCTGCTGTCAGGATACGATCCCCTTTGGTTAAGTTCAGACCATGAAAGCCCATCATCCAACCCGCTGTCGCATTTTCTACGAGAGCAATTTCGTTCCGATCGCATTTAATGAGCTCGGCAATAGCATCATAAGTGCGCTCAAACGCAGCCATTGCCCGGTTATGTGCTTCATAACCGCCAATTTGCATCTCAAGATCCAGATGATCGACGACTGCCTGATAAACCGGCAAGGGCATGAGAGAAGAGCCTGCATTGTTCAAATGAATACGGGTTTTTGTTCCGGGGGTATCTTCGCGCAGTTTTTGGATATCCAAAGTCATACTAGTTCCCTCAGTGCAGTGATCAGTTTTTCTGTGTCTTCGGGCGTATTGTAGACATGCGGTGTAACCCGTAGTGAATTCCCTCTCATTGAAAGGTATATGTTTCGTGATGCCAGCTTTTTTAATAAATCTGGATCAAAGCCGCCTTTTTTCTCAAGACCCAGGAAATGTTGGGCTCGTAAAGCCTCAGGTATGGATTGCAAGCCGATTTCATTAGCGGCAGTCGCGATGGTTCGGTTCATCTGAGCGATAGTTTCGTATATTTTATGGGGCTGCCAGTCTAGAAGTTGTTCCAAGGCGGCAATAGCCATTGGTAAAAGCTGGAAATTTGCACGTTGCCCCATATCAAATCGGACGGCGCCCGGTTGATAGGCTTCCTGATATCGTACCAGCCCAGAAAAATCCTCAGATCCTGCTCTGTTTAACCAGTTATACTCAATCGGGTCACCATTTTGAAAGGAGGGGGCCACATACATGAACCCAATGCTGTAGGGACCCATCAACCATTTATAGGCTGCCGCAACCAGAAAATCGGGTCGGACTTTCTCAATGTCAAACGGAAGAACCCCAAGGGACTGAGTGACATCCAAAACGAGCTTTGCCCCCACTTTACGGAGCTGATTGCCAATTTTTTCCAGATCAAGTAGCCCACCGTCAGCCCAATGGTTGTTTGGAAGGGCTGCAACAGCCACAGTATCGTCAATATTTTCAAGAATAGCAGCAGTCCAGTCTTTATCTTCAGGCGCTGAAACGGTTGCTACAACAGCGCCTGTTTCGTTAGCTCGTTCCTGCCAACAATAAATGTTGCTTGGGAACTGCTCCTCAAGAACAAGGATTTTTTGCCCTCTTTGAATCTCAATATTTTTTGCGGCAATAGCTAGGCCATAAGACGCAGAGGGAATGATCGCGATATCAGGTGTATTCCCATTGATCAGTTTTGCAAACATGGATTTTGCTTTTTCGCTATTACCGAAAAAATCTTCAGAGGATGTGGTCCATGGATGCATTTTCTGCTGGATCGCTCTCTCTCCCGCGTCTTGAACAGAGCGTGATAGCGGCGACATATAGGCGCAGTTCAGATAGACGATATCGTTGGGGATATCGAACAGATGTCGTTTATTCTCAAGCATGAATGACCCCTTGTTTCCAAGGGATCATTTTGGTTGTTCTCAATCATATTTCCAGCGAAACTTTGTCATCAGGACAAAGTTTTTCAGGACCGTTTTTCGATTCTATATTGGTAGCAATTGTTACTCGCAGATCGCGCATGGATAAAGCTAACACCGGGATGTCTGAAAATATCTTCTGCTATGCTTTCGATGTCTGCATTTTTGATGACCTGACCTGTTCCGTAAACAATTCGCTCATCTTTGGAATACCCGCGCAATAGAATTTGACCCTCTGGCAAATACATCGCCGGAAGCTGCTCTGCGGTTTCATAGGCGGGACATTCCTCAGCATGAAGAAAAATTGGTCCTTGTTCGGCATAGGGTTGTTCCGATTCAAAGGGTTTGTAGGAGAGGATCAAATATTCGTCACCTATAGCGATATGAGAGAGGCAATGACGACAAGGAAGCCCATCTCCGTCAGAAATATGTTTTTCAGGAATATTGTTTTGAGCGTCCGGTTCTCCCTTTTGCAATGCACGAACTTTTTCTGTAGGTATCGGACGGAACATTAGATTTTTCATTTGGTTGCCTTAATTTCAATTGTTTTGAGGCAAATCAGATAGCTGTTTAAGTTCAAACAATACTATCCGGAAACCGTTGTGCAATTTTGTCGCAGCGCACAAAAAACCATTTGACAGGTCATGGTTAATCCACAATAAGGGCGGTGGGCCACATCCCCCCACCGGGATGCTCTAGACTGGAAGGTTTAGTACAACATGACAGAACAAATGCGTCCGGAGAGACGCCCTAACTCTCCTTTGTTTTCATCCGGCCCTTGCGCGAAGCGCCCCGGATGGACCCCTCAAGCTCTTGAAAATGCATTCCTGGGTCGTTCTCATCGTGCGGCTGAAGGCAAGGAACGCTTGCTTGCTGTGATCGAACAGCACCGCGAGATCCTTGGCATTCCTGCCGACTATAAAATTGGCATCGTTCCTGGATCGGATACTGGCGCCGTGGAAATGGCTTTGTGGTCACTTCTGGGTGCACGCCCGTCGACAATTCTTGCTTGGGAAAGCTTTGGCTCTGGCTGGGCAACAGATGTCGTCAAGCAACTGAAGCTCGCAGATGCAGAGGTAGTTACTGCGGAGTATGGTGATCTGCCTGATCTGAACGCGGTTGACTGGAAGCGTGACGTTGTCTTTACCTGGAACGGAACAACCTCTGGTGTTCGTGTTCCAAATGGCGACTGGATCGCTGATGATCGTGAAGGACTTGCGATTTGCGATGCGACTTCAGCCGTTTTCGCGATGGATATGCCATGGGAAAAACTGGATGTCGTGACCTGGTCCTGGCAGAAGGTGCTTGGCGGTGAAGCCGCTCACGGTATGCTGGTGCTGAGCCCGCGCGCAGTCGAGCGGTTAGAAAGTTACACGCCATCCTGGCCAATGCCAAAGGTCTTCCGTATGACCAAGGGCGGTAAATTGATTGAAGGTATCTTCAAGGGAGAAACAATCAATACGCCCTCCATGCTTGCTGTCGAAGATGTCCTGGACGCCCTAAACTGGGTAAAGGAAATTGGCGGACTTCAAGGGATGATTGGCCGGACAAATGCCAACGCCAAAGTCATCTCCGATTTTGTTCAATCTTCTGATTGGCTGGATTATCTGGCGAATGATGAAGAAAGCAGAAGTCCAACCTCTGTTTGTCTGAAGATTACGGATAGCTGGTTTACCGATCTTTCTGTCGATGATCAGGCGAAAGCGGCGAAAGCGCTGGTTTCCCTTTTGGCGAAAGAAGGAGCTGCTTTGGATATCGGTGCCTATCGTGATGCCCCAGCGGGCCTTCGGATCTGGGCAGGCGGAACTGTTGAAGCTGAAGACCTCGCTGCATTGATGCCCTGGCTCGACTGGGGTTACGCCGAACTTAAAAAGACATTCAAGTAATTCATCCTTAATTAAAGAGGATCTGAAAAATGGTTAAAGTCCTTATCTCTGACAAGATGAGCCCCAAAGCGGCTGAAATTTTCCGTGAGCGTGGCGTAGAAGTTGACGAAATTACCGGTATGACACCGGAAGAGCTTAAAGCCTGCATTGGCCAATATGACGGTCTTGCGGTTCGCTCTTCAACCAAAGCAACTGCTGAAATTATTGCGGCGGCTGACAATCTGAAAGTGATTGGCCGGGCCGGTATTGGAGTTGATAACGTAGACATTCCAGCTGCGACTGCTGCTGGTGTTTGCGTGATGAACACACCTTTTGGTAATGCGATCACGACGGCTGAGCATGCCATCGCAATGATGTTTTCGCTGTCCCGTCATATTCCTGCTGCAAGCGCATCGACACATGCCGGCAAATGGGAAAAATCCAAATTTATGGGTGTTGAACTTTATGGCAAGGTTCTCGGTGTGATCGGGTGCGGTAATATTGGATCCATTGTTGCTGACCGTGCGCTTGGCCTGAAAATGAAGGTCATTGCGTTTGACCCTTTCCTATCTCCCGAGCGGGCGATTGAGATTGGCGTCGAAAAAGTTGAGTTGGATGATTTGCTGGCCCGTGCGGATTATATTTCTCTGCATACTCCAATTACCGATAGCACTCGTAACATCATCAATGCTGGTAATATTGCCAAGATGAAAGACGGCGTGCGGTTGATTAACTGCGCCCGTGGCGGATTGGTTGTTGAGGAAGATCTGAAGGCGGCACTTGAAAGCGGTAAAGTCGCGGGTGCAGCTCTCGATGTGTTTCAGGTGGAACCAGCAACCGACAACATTCTCTTTGGTATGGAAAATGTTGTATGTACACCGCATCTTGGCGCCTCAACGGATGAAGCTCAGGTCAATGTGGCCATTCAGGTGGCTGAACAGATGGCCGATTTCTTGCTCGTTGGTTCAGTAACAAATGCGCTGAATATGCCATCCGTAACAGCGGAAGAAGCTCCTAAGCTAAAACCATATATGGAGCTTGCGAAGCAACTGGGTGGCTTTATCGGTCAGGTTACTGAAACCGGCATTAAAAAAGTTCATATCGAATATGAAGGTGCGGCTGCCGGCCTTAACATTAAGCCACTGACTTCCATTATCCTTCAGGGAATTTTGGGGCCATTGTTGGATACCGTGAATATGGTCAACGCTCCTGTGGTTGCCAAAGAGCGGGGAATTGATGTGACAGAAAGCATTAATGACAAGGCAGAGGACTACCAGACTTTGATCCGCGTGACCGTTACTACCCAAAAACGGAGCCGTGATATTGCCGGTACACTTTACGGGGACAAGAGCCCTCGTATCGTAAATATCAAGGGGATCAGCATGGAGGCTCAAATGGGTCCACATATGCTCTATGTTACTAACCAGGATAAACCAGGCTTTATTGGTGCTCTTGGAACGCTCCTTGGTAAGAACGATATCAACATTGCAACCTTCCATCTGGGTCGGAACGAAGAGCAGGGTGAGGCTATCGCACTGATCGAGGTAGATTCGGAATTGAGTCCAGAAACACTGACTGAAGTTCAGGCGCTACCACATGTGGAACAGGTGAAAACGCTCAAATTCTAAGCTGGAACTTTCGGTTTAGCCACCTTGATAGGTGAAAAGATAAAGCGGCACTGAAAAAGTGCCGCTTTTTTACTGTTCTTGTTGGCGTCTAGCTCGGAAATATGCTTTATAAGCGCATGTTATGAATAGTTACTCTGAAAAAGGTCTGCTGCCTGCGGGTTTAGCAGATATGTTGCCCCCGGAAGCTGCCGCTGAAGCCGCAGTCAGTGAAAACCTTATGAAGGTTTTTACCCTGAACGGGTACATGAAGGTCAGCCCCCCCTTAATTGAGTTTGAAGAGCATTTGCTTGAAGGTGCAGGCGCAGCCCTTTCGTCTAAAATGTTCAGAGTCATGGATCCAGCGTCCCATCGAATGATGGGGATTCGAACAGATATGACGCCGCAAGTTGCTCGTGTTGCAACAACCCGTTTGAAACAGGAAGCGCGTCCGCTCCGGCTCTCCTATTGTGGTCAAGTGCTTCGGGTGTTTGGTAGTCAACTGCGCCCTGAACGGCAATTCACGCAAGCTGGTGTTGAATTGATCGGTCATGAAGGGATCGAAGCCGATGCAGAGCTAATTTTGCTCGCGAGTGAGGGACTTAAATCACTTGGAATTAAGCGATACTCCATCGACTTGACCCTCCCAACGCTCTTGCCAACAATTTGTGAGGAACTTGGAATTGATGCTGAAACTGCAGATGCTGCAAGGGAAGCATTGGATCACAAGGATGCTGCGGTATTAGAGGATTTTGGGGATTTAGCCCCTATTCTGGAGAGCTTATTGAAAGCTGCGGGGCCGGCCAAGAAATCACTGGACCAACTTTCGAAACTGGATCTGCCGCCAAAAGCGACTGATCAAGTTGAGGATTTAAGACGCCTTGTAAGTATGCTGTCTGCATCCGAGCCAGATTTGGTTCTGACGATTGATCCGGGTGAATATAGAGGTTTCGAATATCAGACAGGGATTAGTTTTACACTATTTGCCCGGAATGTTCGGGGTGAGTTGGGCCGCGGCGGTCGTTACCATCTCCTGGATGGTGAAACAGCGACGGGCTTCACTCTGTTTCTAGACAGCCTACTGAGAGCGGTCCCAGCAACGCAAAAAGCCAAACGGCTCTACATTCCACTTGGAACTTCTGAAGCAGAAGCTGCTGGTTTCAGGAATGAAGGCTGGGTGACTGTTAGAGGTCTATCCAGTGATCTAACCGCTGAAGAAGATGCCAAACGTATGGGATGTAGCCATATTCTTTTGGCCAGTGAAATTCAGGTATTGAATACAAGTTCATAAAATCGAGGACTATTAAGTATGGCAAATGTTGCTGTGGTCGGCTCCCAATGGGGAGATGAAGGCAAGGGTAAGCTTGTGGATTGGCTTTCTGAGCGTGCGGATGTAGTTGTCCGTTTTCAGGGCGGTCATAACGCGGGTCATACGCTCGTCATTGATGGAAAAGTCTATAAGTTGAGCTTGTTGCCATCTGGAATTGTTCGTGGTGGTAAAATGTCAGTCATTGGCAATGGTGTTGTTGTCGATCCATGGGCATTGCTGAAAGAAATTGAAACTTTGAAAGGGCAGGGTGTCACGGTTACCCCGGAAAATTTCAAGATTGCAGAAAATGCGACGTTGATCCTGCCTTGCCATGGTGAACTGGACGCTTTGCGTGAAGACGCCACTACAGGTGTCAAGATCGGAACAACCAGACGAGGCATTGGACCTGCCTATGAGGACAAGGTTGCCCGTCGCGCTATCCGGGTGAGCGATCTAACGGATGAAGAGTTGCTGAAAAAGAAAATCGCAACTTTGCTGACCCATCATAATGCACTCCGCAAAGGGCTGGATGCTGAACCTATTGATGGCGATCAATTGCTTCAGCAGCTTCTGGACATTGCCCCTAAAATTCTGGAATTTTCAGACATTGTTTGGAGACGCCTAGATGAGGCTAAACGCGAACGCAAGCTTATCCTGTTTGAAGGGGCACAAGGCACCATGCTCGATAATGACCATGGCACATATCCATTTGTCACTTCTTCAAACACAGTTGCAGGTCAGGCCGCGGTCGGTAGTGGCATGGGCCCAAGTTCGATCAATTATGTCCTTGGCATTACGAAGGCTTATACAACTCGCGTTGGGGAAGGGCCTTTTCCAACGGAGTTGTTCGATGAAGTCGGGCAGGGACTTGGAGAACGAGGTCGTGAATTTGGTGTTGTGACAGGCCGGAAAAGGCGCTGTGGTTGGTTTGATGCAGTGATGGTTCGCCAAGCTGTTAAAACTGGTGGAATTAGTGGTATCGCCCTTACAAAACTTGATGTGCTTGACGGGATGGATGAGCTTAAAGTTTGCGTAGGATACAAGCTTGGTGATGAAGTTCTGGATTATTATCCATCAAACATGACAGATCAGGCCAAGGTTGAGCCTGTTTATGAGACACTTGAAGGTTGGCAGGACAGCACATTTGGTGCTCGAAGCTGGGATCAACTTCCTGCAACTGCGGTAAAATATATCCGCCGGATTGAAGAGTTAATCGAAGCGCCAATTGCTTTGGTATCTACAAGTCCAGAGCGTGAAGATACGATCTTGGTGAAGGATCCATTCTCAGATTAATGGATTGAATAAGAGATAAATAAAAGGTGGCTTAAAATAGCCACCTTTTTTTGTTTGATAATTAGATCGATTTAACGCCATCTTAACTGTAGTTGACCATCTTTGCAGAATATTGGATCAGTTAAGAATTTTGATTAGGTTGGGACGACCTCCCGGTTTAGACACAGACAATGGATAACCAGCAGGAACTTGGTATACTCAGGGGGCGGTACAGAGTTCTGTTACAGCAAGCGCTACCTCACTTAAACAGTGGAGAAAATCTCGCTTATAGAGCTGAGGATATCCGCGACCCTAATAATGTGGTTTTTGCACTGGTTTTGGCTCCAGGTATTCCCTTTCGCGAAAAGGTAGTTGAAGCCCTGACAGGGAAAAGCTTGCCAGGTATTATAGACCTGCATTCCCATGGCGTTGTTCAATTCGATAGCTCTGATTTTCGGTACGTTTTTATTTTCGAATTTCCCAGTGGCGGACCTGTTTTCACAGAGGGACGGCCTCTGAATGAGCAGCAAGTTTTGAACGTTATCGTTCCAAAGCTTGTTGATTTAATCATCAACTTTTCTTCTCGAGAGATTACGCATCGGAATATTCGTGCCGACAATATATATTTCCTGGAAAATGAAAAGGCGGGGATAGCGCTTGGAGACTGTGTCTCTTTACCGCCCGCTACTCTTCAACCCGCTGTGTATGAACCTGTTGAGAGTGCTAATTCGTTGCCCGATGGTCGAGGCGATGGCAATATCATGGCTGATATTTATGCACTCGGCGTGTTGATAGTGCATATGCTGGGGGGTATCGTTCCTGGTCAAGGAAAGTCTGCAAACGAGCTTTATGCCGCAAAACTCCAGCATGGTACCTATGCAGTTTTAGTTCCTAAAATCCCAGCGTCCTCGCGGGTCAGTTTTTTGTTAGCAGGTTTGCTGAACGATGACCCCTATCGGCGCTGGAATATCGAGGTGCTCATTCGTTGGCGGGATGGCGTTTACGAACGTCCACGTCCTGGTTTTGGGGATCGCCAAGCACCAGGTCCGATTATTTTTGAAGGCAAAGACTATCTTTCCCCTCGTTTATTGGCGCTCGCAATGACACGTAGGCCAGCTCAGGCATATACGCTGCTTGAAAGTGGAAAGGTTGAGAGTTGGGTTCGTAACTCACTGAATGATAAAGAAGCAAGCCGGCGAGTTGGTGACGCTGTACGCAATAAAATGCGTGGCGGTGGAGGTAGTAAGCGGATTGAATTGCAATGTGTATCACGAGTAAGCGCTATCCTCGATAATCGAGGAGCATTCTGGTATCGTGAAGCGACATTTTCAAGACGGGGGCTGGGCTCGCTGTTGGCGTCTGCTTTCAGGAGCGATGGCCCTTTAAAGTCTGCAATTGCCGAAATGTTGGAATCCGGTGTCCTGCTTGATGCAGTTTATAGTGATCTTGATCAAGTTGAGGCTGGGCGACGCAAAGACAACAGTTGGATTGCCCTGGGAAAGGCAACCGACTGTTTTGAATATATGGAAAAAAGGGAAAAGATGGGCTACGGAATAGAGCGTTGCCTGTATGAGCTAAATCCCTCCCTTGGCTGCATGAGTACGACCCTTCAGGGAAGTTATGTGCGAAAAGTCGAAAATCTGTTGGATGTACTTGAAGAGAGAGCATTTAAAACAGATGGCAAGATTAATCCATTTGATCGCCATATAGCCGCATTCATAGCTTCTCGGACAAAATTTCTTTCTAAAAATTTTCAGAAGCTTGGGAACCTGCCACAGGGTGGTATTGAGTATACCCTATTGCTAATCACCATGTTTGGGCGAATGCAATCGCAATTAAGCCCTTCTCCGAAACCTGGGCTTTGTCTGTGGGTGAAGAGATTGCTCAATCCCGTAATCGGTAAAATTCATTCGGAAATAAGACGTGAGTTTGTGAAGAAAAAGCTCGAGAAGGCTATTGAGAGTGGCAACATCGAGAAAATTCTTGGCGAAATCGATTTGATGAACAACATCCGTCGCGATGCGGATGAATATGAGCAGGCGATCAAAGAGTTTAAGTACGTATCGGAGAGCATCAGTTTGCTAGAAAACGGGGGCAAGGCTCGTGAATTGGCGGCAAAGAAATATGGCCAATGGATAGCCTCTGTTATCTCGATTGCAGCCCTACTGAGTAGCATGGGCTTTTCTTATCTTTACTTTTTGGGGTCCTAAATGGCAAAAACAGTAAAAGCTAAGAAAAAATCCAGTAATGTTGTCTCACTCCTTTTGTTTGTTGCTTTGGGAGCTGTTTTCGCACCGCCAACCCTCATTATTCTCGGTATTGGACTAACACCAACAATTGCAGCCCGTTTTGCAAATCCAAATGAATTACGAGGAACAATCGCGGCGATGGCAGCATTTAATCTGGCAGGTGTTATCCCTGTATTGGGTTTTTTGTATCAGAAAGGGCATACCCTTGATCAAGCGTTCAGATTGCTGGCTGATGTTTACAACTGGTTGTTAATGTATGGCGGCGCCGGACTGGCTGCAGTGTTACTTTGGGGGGTCCCAATTCTTGTGCAGTCGGCATATGAAATTCAAGCAAAACAACATGTAAAACGTTTGGATAAACGGCGAAGCCGACTGATTGAGGAGTGGGGTGCGCAGATTATTGAAGACTCCAAGATTACGCCAAGTGTTCCGGTTGTCGCTGAAGAAAAAAATAATTAATAAGCTCTGGGTTCCCTGAACAGTTTTGTTATAGTGCGCTAAATATAACAAGTATTATGGGGAAGAAGATGTCAGACCACGTTTACTGGATAATAGAAGCCGATGTTGTCGACGGGAAACTGGAAGAGTTGAAAGCTCTTATGCAGGAAATGTCAGAAGCAACGCAGGCAGATGAACCTGGTGCTTTGAATTATGAATGGTCGTTGAGCGCAGACGAAACGGAATGTCATATCTTTGAACGCTATTCCAATTGTGAAACCACGATGATCCATATGGGCAATTTCGGTTCCAAATTTGCGAAGCGTTTCATGTCAGTGTTGAAGCCTAAAAGAACAACACTCTATGGAAACCCAGATGAAAAAGTGAAGAAAGCAATGGCTCCCTTAGGGGCGGTTCTTATGACATCTGCCGCTGGATTTTCTAGATAATAATTGAAGGTTGGCAGGAGCCTTTGAAGGTTCCTGTCACCGTTTAGATAATTTTTAATCTTGGTAGTTTACAACTTTGTGATGTCTGTCACATAGTTTTGGTAATCCTAATTTATGGGATCTCCGTATCTCCTTGCAACCATCCACGAAGGGTGGGGTCTAACGAGGAGATTAAAATGAAACTCTTAAAACAAGCTGTTCTTCCTGTAGCTGCCGTCTCTATGCTTGCACTCGGCGCTTGTACTGCTGTAGCAGACAATCCGGAAGTTGGCGGTGCCCCCATGTATGAGAGTAAAACGATTGTCGAAAATGCGATGAACTCCGACGATCACACGACGTTAGTTGCTGCCGTGAAAGCAGCTGGTTTGGTGGACACTTTGCAGGGAGATGGGCCATACACAGTGTTTGCCCCAACAAATGCTGCTTTTGCCAAGCTTCCAGAAGGTACTGTTGAAAATCTGCTGAAGCCAGAAAATAAAGAAACACTTACAAAAATCCTGACCTGTCACGTACTGGCTGCAAAGGCCTTGTCTGATCCAATCAAGCAGATGGTTGATAATGATGGTGGAACTCTTGCTGTGAAGACTGTTGGTGGCTGCCAATTTACCGCAATGTACGACAAAGATAAAATTATGATCAAGGATGGCCAAGGTAATATTGCAAATGTCACCATCGAGGACGTAAAGCAGTCCAACGGTGTTATTCACGTTATTGATACTGTGTTACTGCCCTCTTCATAATTTGAACTTTAAAATCAGCCTACTGCAGAGTAGGCTGATTTTTTCAGAGGGTGGATCGCAACTCTTTCATGACTGTGCGAAAGTCACTTATTATTTTTTCTGCCTCAATGTGCTGTCCGTTCTGGACTACATGATGTCCGGCAGAAAATACATCTTCAACGAGATTGTCCTTGGATGCAAAGATCCAACTGTCGAGCAGATAATCCCCTTGTAGATCGGCAAGATCATCAGACTTCATATTAAGTGTCATGAAATCAGCCTGAAATCCGGGCGCAATTTTGCCGCAATATCTTCCCGCAGCCTGAGCCCCTCCCTCTAGTGTTTTGTCAAAGAGGGTACGACCAGTCGATTTGTTTGCATCACACAGAAGTGCTCTACCTTTTAGCTGTAGACGCTGGGAATACTCCAGCATCCGCAGTTCATGGACTAAGCTAATGGACACATTGCTATCTGTTCCTACACCGATTTTCCCATTTGCCTTAAGGAAGGATACAGCTGGAAAAATCCCATCGCCGAGGTTGGCTTCCGTGATTGGACACAGTCCTGCAATCGCTCCAGATTTTGCCAGATCACTGTTCTCTGTTTCAGTAAGGTGCGTGGCATGGACGAGGCACCAATCTGGACCTACGTCGACTTTTTCAAGTAACCATTCAACTGGACGCTTGCCGTAAGCTGCTTTGATTTCGTCAATTTCTGCCAGCTGTTCTGCAATATGTATATGTTTTGGAACATCCGAGTAGGTTTGGGCAAGTGCAACTAGGTCGGTTTCTGATAAGGCTCTTAATGAGTGTGGTGCGATACCAAGTTTGAAGTCCTCACGGGCATATTTGGCCGTTTGACTGGCATGCCCCCAGATTTGTTCATAACTTTCTAAGTTATTTTTAAAACGGAGTTGTCCACCTTGTAGAGGGCGTCCATCTACACCACCCTGAGCATAGTAGACAGGTAGCAGTGTGAGCCCGATACCTGATTTACTAGCAGCTTCTATGACACAGTCAGAAAGCTCAGCAGGATTATCATATTTGGTGCCATCCTTTTGATTATGCACATAGTGAAACTCTGCAAGAGATGCATAACCTGCTTCCAACATTTCCATCTGAGCATAGGCATTAATCGCTGTAAATTGTTCCGGAGTGAGTTGTTCCAGAAACTTATACATCAGCGTCCGCCAAGTCCAAAAGCTGTCATTAGAAGAGCCACTTCGATATTCTGTTAACCCGGCAAGCGCTCTTTGGAAACCGTGGCTATGTAAATTGGTCGGCGCTGGAAGTAATACCTTGTCCGAGAGACAAATATCATCAGCTGAAAGCGCCTGGTCAGTTTCTACATCCTGGATAATTCCGTTTTCAGAGACTGAAACACGTACATTTTTCGCCCAACCCTGGTTGAGTAGGGCAATTTCCACAAAATATGATTTCATGACCAGATTGATCCGTAGATTTTTGACATAATATGTATATACATAATAAGCTGTCGGAAAAACAGATACAAGCCATTGATTAGCAATCAGTCGAAGGTAGAGCAAAATGAAACCCGTAACTGTAAGGTCTGGAAAGTCACCTATTGTTCTTGCGTTCCCCCATGTTGGAACTCACGTCCCGGACCAAATTTTTAATCAACTCAGCGCCGTGGGAAAAAAACTCTCGGATACAGATTGGCATGTGGATCGGCTCTATGATGGATTACTTCCAGAAGCGACAATGGTTGTTGCTGGCTTTCATCGATATGTCATCGATGCAAATCGGGATCCTTCAGGGGTCAGTTTATATCCTGGTCAAAACACGACAACCCTTGTCCCGACGACCGATTTTGATGGACAGCCAATTTGGCAGGAGGGGCATGAGCCGACCAAAAGTGACATTGAAGAGCGTCGCGTGGCTTTTCACGCACCTTATCATAAAGCACTTGCGGCTGAGATAAATCGTGTCAAAGAGCTTCATGGTTTTGCAGTTTTATATGATTGCCATTCCATTAGATCAGAGATTGCGTATCTTTTTGACGGCAAGCTTCCTGATTTTAACATTGGCACGAATGGCGGAACAACTTGTGCACCGGAGCTTGAGGCGCATGTCCTTTCAACTTGCGCTGCTGCAACAGACTATTCCCATGTTCTAAATGGCCGTTTTAAGGGTGGTTGGACTACGCGACATTATGCAAATCCTGCAGAAGATGTTCATGTTATCCAGATGGAACTCGCTCAATCGACCTACTGTATGGAGACTGACCCATGGGACTACATTGACGTAAAGGCAGAAAAGCTCCGTCCAGTTCTTAAATCTATATTGGTAGGTCTTGAGGATATTGCGATCCGGAAACTTGGGCCTTCTCGGACTAAATCCCGATAATTGGCTGCAGCAACCGACTAAAGAAGCCCTTGAACTTGAGCGGGGCATCTGTTGCGATTAAGCAAATGCATTCCACACTTGTATCAGCTACCGGCTGATGATGGATGCTATCATCAAGGTCTGCTATGTCCCCTTCGGCAAAACGTCCGACTTCATCGATATAGGAACCTTTTAGAATAAGGGTAAGCTCCTGACCACTGTGGGTATGTTCTGGCAGTGTGGTTCCGGGATCGATTTTGAGTAAGCGCAAGGCTCCTTTACCATCACCATTCTTTATACCCTGCAGGGGGTAGTGAGATACGCCAGGAACCAAACGTTTCCATGGGATCTCATCAAGCTCGCAGGGTATAAAATTGTTCAGCGGACCAGGTACTGTTATAGCCTTCGTGAGCTTTTCAGCTGTTATATCTTCCTCATGAGCCTGAGGAGCGTCCTGAGGAGTTGCAACAATCTCATCCAAAAACGACATTTCTTTCGATGAAAGGTCATTATTGTCAGCTTGATCTAAGAAGGTTGAGCCAACGGATAAAACCAAATCCAGCTGTTTCCGGCATTTTGGGCAGACTGATAGATGAGTAGCGACAACAAGTGACAGAGTCCCTGCCAAAGTAGCGTTCGCATAACCCAACAATGTATCATCGTTAATATGATGATTGATCGAATTTTGCATGTTACTCATTACATAGCCTCCAACCTGGCACGGATTTTCCCGAATGCCAGCCTGATCCGTGACTTCACGGTTCCCAATGGTAAGTTCAGTGCCTCTGAAATCTCAGCATGTGATTTCTCTTCGAAAAAAGACATGGTGATGATCTCAATTTGTTCTGATGGTAATGAGCTGAGGGCCTCTTGAATCATTTCTCGATTTTGCTCCCGAGATACAGCTTCTTCACCTGTTTCAGGTGGATCTGGAACAAAGGAAGGATCTTCCGGATCGGGAAGTGGTCTGTATTCTTTTCGTATCCGATCTATCCTGGCATTTCGAGCAATCGAATATATCCAAGTCGAAGCGGCCGATTTAGAGCGATCGAATAAGGCAGCTTTTCTCCAAACCTTCATCATGGTGTCTTGTAAAACTTCTTCACACTCCGCAGGAGACAACCCGCTTTTTAAGAGAAAGGTTTTCACCTTCGGAGCCATGTGTAAAAAAATTCTGCGATAAGCTGCGCGGTCAGCATGCTCAGCCACCCGAACCAGATCCACATTCAGATCAAAAGCATCTGATTGCGTGGAAGGAGAGCAGTCGCCTTGACTGTCGGATGATGCCATTAGCTGACCCAATCTCAAAATAAAACCCTCTGCTTTTTACCATCTAACTATCCTACGATCAAAGGGCATGTCTGGATTTCTTGTTTTGAAAAAAATAATTTGATCCAACGATTTGGTTTTACCGTAAAAGTCAGTATCAATTTAAAGAGGCTTTTGATGAAAAAAATTGCTGTTATTGGTAGTGGTATTTCGGGGCTGTCAGCTGCCTGGCTATTATCCCAGAAGCACCATGTGACCTTACTTGAAAAAGATGACCGGCTTGGTGGGCACAGCAATACGACTTTAGTCGATGGGCTTCATATTGATACGGGTTTCATTGTTTATAACGTGAAAAGCTACCCAAATCTAATTCGGTTTTTTCATCACCTTGGTGTAGAAACTCAGCCGACGGATATGTCCTTTAGTCTCTCCAAAGACAAGGGCCGCTTGGAATATAATGGGCAGTCCGCGCTCGGAATGTTCGCGCAGAAATCAAACCTTTTATCTCCATCTTATTGGGGGATGCTGGCAGACATTGTGCAGTTTTACAACGAAGCCCCTCAGCTGTTGGAAAGGAAAGATGCGGAGCAATTATCGCTTGGACAGTATCTTACAGAAAAGAAGTTTGGGCATCGCTTCATTCATGATCACTTGATCCCGATGGGAGCCGCCATTTGGTCGACACCAGCACAGCAGATGCTGGATTATCCTGCCGCGACTTTTGTGCGTTTTTGTCAAAATCATGGTCTTTTACAACTGAGTAATCGGCCGCAATGGCGTACAGTTGTTGATGGCAGTCAATCTTACGTTTCCAAGATAGCTGAACAGCTTATCGGACGTGTTCGGCTG
Organism: Sneathiella limimaris; assembly: GCF_012932565.1. Classification (NCBI taxonomy): domain Bacteria; kingdom Pseudomonadati; phylum Pseudomonadota; class Alphaproteobacteria; order Sneathiellales; family Sneathiellaceae; genus Sneathiella; species Sneathiella limimaris. The sequence goes on along the minus strand of NZ_JABBYJ010000003.1, from coordinate 44,488 downwards.
AATAGCTCAGTGCGCGCAGTAACCAGTGGTGCCAGTGGTGTGATGATTGAATGTCGAGACGGCTTTGTTGATACATTTGATGATGTAGTATTTGCAACCCATGCCGATCAGGCTTTAAAGATGATTGCAGAGCCAACAGAGCTGCAGACAGAGTTATTAGGAAAGTTCAATTATTCCAAGAACCTGGCCATTCTTCATTCTGATCCTAAACTTATGCCTAAGCGCAAATCTGCCTGGGCTAGCTGGAATTATATAAGTCAAAGTCAGAATGAAGGCGAGGGGCAGGAGCTATGCCTGTCTTATTGGATGAACAGACTTCATCGGCTTGAGACCAGAAAAAACTATTTTGTCACACTTAATCCGCTTGAAGCGCCTGAAGAGGGGGCGGTTCATCGGAGTTTCCCCTACGAACATCCTTTGTTTGATACTGCTGCAATTGAAGCCCAAAAGAGATTGTGGGAGCTCCAAGGGCAAAACAGAATGTGGTTTTGCGGTAGTTATTTTGGTTATGGCTTCCATGAAGATGGCCTGCAATCCGGTTTGGCTGTTGCCGAACAGTTGGGAGATCTCACGCGACCTTGGGATTTTGATTTGAGTAGGTCCAGAATACATGTCCCAACAAAATCTGTTAAACCAGTTCTGACTAATGTAGCGTAACAGTTATGAATTCGGCAATTTACAGCGGTACAGTGGTTCACAGGCGTTTGAGGCCAAGGGGCCATCTGCTCAAATACAAGGTGTTCTACCTGCTGATCGATTTGCAAGAGCTTGATGAGGTGGGACGTATCTGTCGCTGGTTTTCTATCGACAAGAAGAACGTAATGTCTCTTTTTCAGAAAGATTTTGGATCTGAAAAGACAGAAGAAAACTCCCTTTTTGAAGCGATGAAAACTTTGGTGCTATCAGAGTTGCCGGGTAAAGAGGTCAGGAGGATCAAACTTCTCTCTATTCCCCGCCTTTTTGGATATGCCTTCAACCCGATAAGTGTTTTTTATTCTTTTGATGGCAATGAAAACCTCAATGCTATTGTCTATGAGGTTCGGAACACTTTTGGTGAAAAGCATCATTACATCGTTTCTGTTGAACAAGACGATCCCCAGTTAATTGTTAAGCATGATTGCAGGAAAGAAATGTTTGTCTCTCCCTTCATTGGGATGAACTGCCGATATTTTTTCTCGATTAACAAACCTTCTGATCAGCTCACGCTTGCCATACGGCAAACCGAAGATGACTTGCCGGTATTAAATGCCTCTTTTTCGGGGAATAGACTTGAATTAACAAAGAAAAATTTGAACCGGCAGTTGATCGCTTTCCCACTGAACAGCGTAAAAGTCATCGCAGGAATTCACTGGGAAGCCTTGTTATTATGGTTGAAGAAAGTGCCTGTTATAAAGCATGTCCGTAAATCGGATTTGCCCACTGGCTTGCAGGCAGGGAAGTAGCAGGAATAGTTAGGGAGTTACTAATGGAAACGGCGGTTTCAGCATCAAGTTCTGTTCTTGTTCAGAGCCAAGACTATAAAAAAATAATCAGTGAATACGGAAACGTATGGCTGAAAATTTTATTGAAAGGGCTTCGGAAGATTTCAGTGGGCCGTCTCAGGGTAACATTGCCCGGTGGAGAAATTCTGGAATTCGTCGGCCAAGAGCAAGAAGAAAAAACTGCAGCGCTGGATATTCTCGATCTTTCCTTTGCCAGAAGTGTTTTAAAGGGTGGCGATATCGGATTGGGTGAAGCTTACATGGCGGGGTATTGGTCCAGTCCGGACCTTTGCCAATTGCTGGAACTTGCGATCCTAAATGAAAAATCTATTTCGGAGGTAATATCCGGTAGTTGGATGTCCCGAACGGTTGATTTTGTTCGTTGTCTGCTGAATGCTAACACCAAACGGGGAAGTCGGCGGAATATCTCATACCATTATGACCTTGGAAACAGGTTTTATGAGCAATGGCTTGATGAGAGTATGACCTATTCTTCTGCGTTGTTCGATGGGGAGACTGTTCCACTCTCAAAAGCTCAGGAAAATAAATATAAGCTTGTTTTTGACACTGCAGAAGTTCCAGACGAGGGGAAAATACTAGAAATTGGCTGCGGTTGGGGTGGTTTTGCGGAATATGCCACGCAAAATTCGAACGCATCGGTGCATGGCCTCACTCTCTCGGAAGAGCAACTCGCTTATGCGAAAGTAAGATTAAAAACCCTGGGACATGAAAAGCGGGCGACTTTTGATCTACAAGACTACAGGGACCATGCCTCTCGGTATGATGCGATCGTGTCTATCGAGATGTTCGAAGCAGTAGGTGAAAACAACTGGCCCCAGTATTTTAAGGCGTTGAGGCGTAATCTAAAAGCTGGCGGGAAAGCTGCAATCCAAGTTATCACGATTGATGAAAGTCGTTATGAGGCCTATCGGAAAACACCCGATTTTATTCAGAAGTATATTTTCCCGGGCGGCTTTCTTCCCAGCAAAACAGCATTTGCAAAAGCTGCCTCCGAATACGGATTTAAGACAACTATCCGTAAGGAATTTGGATTGGATTACGCTACGACCTTGCGGATATGGGCAGAAAGCTTTCAAAAACGCTGGAGCGATATAGAGCCTCTCGGCTTTGATAAACGGTTCAGACGAATGTGGGATTTTTATCTCAAGTATTGTGAAGCGGGATTCCGGCAGAAAACTCTTGATGTCGTAATTTTTGAGCTTGCCTAAGAACCAAAACCTTACTCTGTTCTTCTACTCCCTGCCGGGAGCAGTAATGGCGATGCCATTAATTCCGGCATTTGTACTGCTGCCGGTTTTCTATGCAGAAAGTGTGGGTATCGGCTTGGCCGCGACTGGAACCGTCTTGCTGCTCGTGCGGATTACAGATGTGATCAGTGATCCTATAATCGGTTGGGTTTCTGAAAAACTCAGAATGTTCACATGGGGGCGCCGACTACAGATTATAGTTGGTGCCTTACTCGCTGGCGTATCAATCCATTTTCTTTTTAATCCTGAGGCGACTTCTGGACCAATCCATTTGTTCGTCTGGTGCGCACTGATGTTGTTTGGATGGTCGGCAGTTCAAATTCCTTATTTGGCTTGGGTCGTTGATCTCTCCCCTGATTATAACCGCCGAACACAACTGAATTCTGGTCGGGAACTGTCCGGTTTAATTGGTATTCTAATCCTAGCAGGCCTCTTGTTTTTGTGGGCTGAGATGGATGCTTTTGAACAAATGTCAAACAGCTCGACGCTAATTTTGATCGCCGGGCTTCTGGTCTTTCCTGCATTGTTGTTTTTAAAAGATCAGCCAATTCGATCTAGTGGGAATTTTGAATGGTCAAGGCTCAAAGGTTTGTTTGAAAACCGGCTTTACTGGCGTCTTTCATTCGCCTGGTTTTTGAGCGGATTATCCATTGGGGTCGCAACGGCTTGTTTCCCTTTATTCGTTGAGCACGTCCTTGGAGGAACTACAGAAATTAGGGCCAAGCTTCTGGGACTGTATTTTGTTTGCGGCGTCATAGGAATTCCGGTTTGCGTTTGGCTGAGTAAGCGATTTTCAAAGCATCGTGCCTGGGGTGTGATGATGGGAATTGCCAGTATTGTATTTCTGTTGGTGCCTTTCCTCGGGGAAGGTGATTATCTGGTTTTCGCATTTGCTTGCGTGGTGACGGGTATTGCTTTGGGGTCTGATTTGGCATTGCCGCCGTCACTTCAATCTGATGTTGTTGACTGGGATTATTACAAAAACAGAATTCCAAGGAGCACCCTTCTATATGCGCTTTGGAGCATGATAACGAAGCTGTCCCTTGGGATCGGAATTGGCACGGCATTCTGGATAATTGACGCGGGAGAGGGAACGAACAGTCAGATCGATCCAACTCTTGTTGCACTGATCTATGGGTTGGTTCCAGCCGTACTAAAACTAGGAGCTGTTGGCCTCGTCTGGAATTTCCCGCTCTCGCCACAGAGACATGCGGCTTTGAGGAGGAGACTGGCCTACCGCAACAAGAATTGAGCCGATAAAATGAGTAGTTTCAATAAAAAAATCTTTCTCTTGGCGGGCCTGTTGGTTTTGGTGGGCTGTAATACGATGAAACCAGAGCAGTTTGAAGGAACCGAACCTGCATTTGATCTATTTGGGTTTTTTGAAGGGAACGTCAGTGCCTGGGGCATTTTCGAAGATCGATTTGGGAACCTTAGGCGACAGTTTACGGTAGATATTGATGGCGTCGTTGATGGCGATGAGTTGACGCTAGACGAAAATTTCATTTACGCAGATGGAGAAGTTGATCGTCGTGTTTGGAAAATCCGACGGACCGCACCGCACAAATATGAGGGGCGGGCGGATGACATTGTCGGGGAAGCGTCTGGCGTTATGTATGGTAACGCTTTCAATTGGATCTATGAAATGGATTTGCAGGTTGGAGAAAGCACTTGGCGAGTAAAATTTGATGATTGGTTATTCCGGCAGCCTGGAGATGTGGTTATCAACAAGGCTACTGTGACACGGTGGGGGGTGAAGATTGGGACCGTTACTCTATTTTTCAAGAAATAGTGAGCCGCTTCCTGATCAGCCGGATCAAACTCCCTAGAATGGGAATTTTCGAATAGAAATGACTTCCAGAATCCCAGTAATCAATATGCTCGGAAACCCTTCCATTGTCGTTAATCCGTATTTCTGAGAGGCCTTCGAAATCCAGTGTTCCAATTTTGTGGGTCTCCGAAATAAAACGCCATTTTAGAATAGCTCTCCTAGATTCAAAGTCCGGATATATAGAAATAATGGAGAAGTGAACCGACTTGCTTTGATCAAACATATCCTGAAAGAGTACTTTCAAAGTTTCAATCCCTACGATGCGATTGAATGGATCCTGAAAAATAATGTTCGGATCACAAAAATCCTCTAGTTCTGAAAGGCTTGCAGGTGAAATCCTTTCAAAGAAATCAGCATAGTTTTGACAGCTGGATCTAAAATCTTGTTCTGAAATAGTCATGAAGTCAGTTTGGCAATGAGTTTAAGAGACAGCCAATAAGGCAGCAATCTGATTGTCTTAAGAATAAGCACAAATGGTAGCGGGAAGGCTATTTCAAACTGATCTTTTTTTAGTCCTTGTGCAATTTTTCGAGCTGCCTCCTCGGGTTCCATCAAGAACGGCATATTAAATTTATTCTGTGCCGTCAGCGGCGTTTTTACAAAACCAGGGTTAATGACCTGAACCTTGACATTTGAATTCATCAGCTCAATCTGTAGACCTTCGGCGAGATTAATCAGGGCGGCTTTTGTAGGTCCATAGGCCAGGGATTTTGGAAGGCCCTGATATCCAGCAACTGAGGCGATCAAAGCTATATGACCTTTATCTCGACTTTGAAAGATAGGCAGAAGTCGTTCTAAAATTCGGCATGTCCCGATGTAGTTTAGGGCCATAGTCTTTTCAGCATTTTCCAAGGAAAAATGACTTACTGTTTGGGGGGAGTAAGTCCCCGCTGAAATAACGACACAGTCTGGTAGTTTATCTAAAGCTTCAAATTTGGAAAACGCGCTTTCAATACTGAGCTCATTGCAGATATCCATAGGAAGACAGGAGATCTGTTTTGGATATTTAGAGGCGACCTCCTCCAGCTTAGCCTCATTTCTGGCACTGATTGTTACGGTATGTCCTTCAGCTCCTAACTGGAGTGCGAGATCAGCACCAATTCCGGTGCTTGCACCAATTATCCAATAATGTTCACTCATGAATTTACGGAAGCTTTGCAGGTCAAACAGAAATATTCAATTACCGAGTCATCTTCTGCGAGAAAGCGCAGCTTGACCCAGCGGCCGTCACGGTCATACCAAGCTTCAAGATTTAGCTCACCGGAATATTCGTATCTGGTCGCCAAGATGGAACCGTTCCTCACTTCAACTATTTCCTGCCCTTTGTTTGCGATCTCAACCCTATTCAATTTGCCCAAAATAGTGTTGAAGACCTGGTTTTGTTGTAGCACAGCTGGGTTCCAATGATTTGTCGGAAGCAATAGATCGGAACTTGATGGCAAGGTTTGACCATTTACGAGAAAACCGTTTTCTGAAGATATCAGGCGTATCGATTTCTTTTCACCTTGCTCGTCCACATTAACTTCCAAGCTTTTAAGCTTGCCTTCTTCCCATATGCCTTCGCTTTTGTAATAAAACTTGTAAAGCGGGATGCCGAGTAGTGAAACGGCTACATTAAAGTCGGTTTTGGCAATAAGGCTACTCTCGTCTTTTTCAAACTGAAGAAGATGTTTCCCGACGACGCTACCATTTCTTTTGACAAGAAACTCATGCTTCTGCCCATAAATGGTCAACGGATCGACAATTGGGCCAGCAAAAGAAATCATCGGCGATACAAGCACCGTAAATAAAGCTAGAACTAAGCATCTTTTGGCAGTTTTATACGACTTTTCAAGTTTGATCATCTCTACACCGCTCGTTGCTTTGACTGTTATGATCTACGAGAAAAAACTTTTTTTGGATCAATTCAAGGGCCCTGTGATCCAAAAAGAGTCGGCAGGCGTAAATCAGATAAATAAAAAGTTTAACTGCTGGGGCTATCTACTACCGCTGAGTGGATAGCCTACGTGCCTGCCGCGAACCCCCCCCTCATTGATTTGCGGCAGGCACGTCTTTTTTTAAAAATGGCTCCAGTCAAGTACTTCTATTTGGTCAGCATGGGTGTAATTTTGGGAAGGGTGTCCAGTCATGAGTCATATCTCCAATCGCTACCTACTCATAGCTTTAGCAATGGCTAGCACTATCCTGTGTGCTGGGTATACATTTGCCAAAGAAAAGTCTCTCTCGGTTTTTGAGCAGATTATTGACAGTCAGATAGAGGCATTTCAATCGGGGAGAAATGAGCGAGCCTACAGTTTTGCAGCGCCTGTTATTCGGTTGCAGTACGAGACCTCTGACAAGTTTGTCGACATGGTTCGCGAGTATTATTCTCCAGTATTTAACCCTGCCTGGTATCAATTTGATGAATTCCAAGAGATAAGAGGGCGTCCATTGCAAGCTGTCCTTATTCAAGGGCCGGAAGGTAAGATCTGGAAAGCGATCTATCAGTTTGAGAATGTGAGTGGGGAATGGAAAATCTCGGGAGTTCGTCTGTTTTTGGTAAAAGCCGCTGGTGCTTGAGGCATTCCTTGACAGTTGCACCACAACCTTCCTAGTTTCGATCAAAATACCTTATTGATTTGATCGAAATTGTAGACATCATGACTTGGTTTCCTACCTTACGTTCCCAATTTTATACCATTCGTCCACTAGTCTGTACTCTATTGCTTGTTCCATGTGCTCTTAAAGCTGAAGAGAATGCAGATGCCTGGAAACTTGTTTGTCAGGCAAAAGACGATCCACAAAGTTGTTTGATCGAACAGAAACTTGTCCTGCGGCAACAGAAAGAAGAGGGTACCGGGCAAGTTGGGCAGATCCTGAATATAAAAATTTTTTATGTAGGTAAAGAAAGCCGAAAACCCTATATCGTCATGCAACTCCCCTTAGGTGTTGATTTACAAGCTGGTTTGCTCATGAAAATCGATGAGAACCAAGAGGTTAAAGCGCCTTATTCCATTTGCAGTAAGATTGGATGCGAGATGCGTTCTCTTTTACCAACAGACATGCTCGCAAAAATGAAAGCTGGGACCGCTATGAAAGTTGGATTTCGGCCCTATGGTAGTAAACAAACAATAGTGGTTCAGGCCAGTTTGATTGGTTTCACAAGATCATTTAGCTGGCTCAACTAGCCTTTAGAAGCGTAACTTAGCCTTCAGACTACCGGAGTGCGACAAGTAGTTGTTTTTAAATTCTGCGTCATAATTTGCACCCAAAATCCACTCACCTACATCATAGGCAAACCCAAGGCCAAGCTGAGCGCCAAACTGTTCAGGATCCTGACCCTCTACTGTGAAAGTAGATCCTCCGCCCGTAAATTGCGAAGTCGCCGTTGCATTTTCACCAAGCAACTCATACCGCACACCGCCTCTTAAATGAGGTATGAAATATCCTGACCCTGCTCTGATCTGGGTTGATATCTGTGCACCTACTGAAGTAGTCAACAGCTGTAGATTGTCCGTTTTGACTTGCTGATTAAGTCCACCAGCCCCCGTTTCTCTATAATCATCGGTTGTCAAATATGTATAAGATACGCCTGCCATAGGAGTTATTTGATAATCGCCTGCGGTAAGGGGAACGCCGAATTGAACGGCTGCCATATATTGATTGGAGTCGTAGTCTGCGCGCGCCGTTGTATCCGAACCCAGAAAGTCTATTACCCTGCTACTTTTTATACTGTTAAATGCGTAACCCACTGAGCCTTCTATGAAGAATTCTTTTGTTGAGTAATCTGCGTATAGGTTGCCTTGATAGCTGTTCAGCTGAGTGCTGACATTGCCAGCTCCACCACCATCAACATCGGTGTAAGCATAAGTAAATGAGGCTCCTAGGCGGCTCTTATCTGTAATGGCGGCGTCGTAGCCAAAAGTCGAGCCAGCTGTACCCGCATCATAGCTTTCTCCATCTGATGTTCTGTCTTGGTCAGCCAGAAAGCCGAATGCCTTGATCCAGGCAGATTTCTTCGCATCAGGCCGATCAGTTGAGGTGTCAGCGATAACCTGGCGAGAAGCAGTTTCTGGATTCCGGACAGCTGATAGCCTGTCAGAAGTGAATAGAAAAACCTGGTTTTGAAGTCCGGAAGCGACGCTGATTGCTGCGTCCATGCTTTCACTCTGAACAGCAAGGCTTTTGATGGCATTTTGGGCTGTAGAACCACCTGCATTAACGGAAGCGATAAGATCACTCAGCAATGCATCGTTGCCAGTTGCGATTGCATCATTTGCGATTATTAGGATGTTAGCCTGATTGTTTGTAACACTGAACTCCGTGGCAAGGCTATCCGCTGTTCGTGTGGTCACCACCAGCTCAATATCTGAGCCATTTACTTGTAATTCTGTACTTCTCAGGATACTGGTCGAGGGCGCAAAATTTGCAACTTCATCTGATGCGTCGGTTACACTGTCAAACAGCGTATAGGTACCGGTTTGTATATCACCTGCAATCTGAACGGTTGGACTGCCTGACGCACTGACATCATTGACACTGAAAATCGTGTCACCCGGAGTGAAGCTATCTCCGATCGTGAGGGTTCCACCATTAAATGTCGCAGTACCAGACAAGGTAATTGTGTTTTCGACTACCAGATTTCCGTTGCTGGAAAGAGAAGTTGCCTGAACAGTGTTATTGAAAGTGGTCTTGGTGTTTGAATTTAGTGTTACCATTCCCAAGGGAGTCGTGGCACCCAAGGCACTTTCAAATGTAACACCTGAGCTACTGGTATTGCTGATTGACAGATTGTTGGTGTTATTTATCGGTGCGGATACCGTTTGAGCAGAACTTCCATTAAATTCTAGCCCGCCTGAACCAACATTGAGTGAGCTTCCGCCAGTGAAGGATGTATCACCTGAAATTGTCAGAAGCGTATTGCCCGTATTTATGTTTCCGGTAGATGAAAGAGATCCAAGTGATCCCCCATTACCGAACTGGATAGAACCGCTCCCAGTTGCTGTAAAATCTTCTGCATTCACAGATCCAGAGAAAGTCGCGATACCCCCGGTGGTGTCTACTGTCACTGAGCCAAGAGAGTTTGAGGCTCCTATTGAGCCAGACACGAGTGTTAAATTGCCGCCAATAGCACCAAAACTGGCAGTTCCGGATCCGTCTGAGCCACTAGAATTATCAATGTTACCTATAATCTTTTTGCCAGCAGATAGGGAAACTTTACCTCCATCTCCAATCTCTATGTCGCCTGTAACATCGTCAGAAAACGCAATAGTTCCTGATCCATTTACCGAAATAGTATCTGCGGCCACGGTGCCAGCAAATGTGGATGTGACACCGGAGGCAATGGTTGTGTCGATAGAGCTTAGGGCATTTGTCGCACCGACAGACCCGCTAACCAATGTCGTATTTGTGGTGCTTTCATCAAACACGAGATTACCAAAAGTACCGCCTGCATCGACTGCGCCAGAGATAGCTTTGTTTGCGGCAATGTTTACTGTCGCGTCGCTTGAAAAAGATAGGGTCGTCGTATTGATCGTATCTTGAATTCTGACAGTACCAGAGCCAGCTACTGTGATTGTGTTTGCATCCACGGTGCCACCAAAAGTGGATGTGACACCGGCGCCAGTGTTGACAATAAGTTCTTTCAACGAATTGCCACCGCCTGTTCCTACGTTACCAGAAACGAGAGTGGTGTCCGCTGTTTGGGTTTCAAACTCCAAAATACCGGCGCCATCGGTATTTGAAGTCACCGGTCCATCAACATATTTGTTTGCGGTGAAGGTGAGGAGGCCTGCAGTATCGATAACGACGGATCCAGTTACATTACCTTGAAAAATTGTTTCGTCTGTATCGTCAGTGCCGGTCAAGGTGATTGTAGTGGCATTAATGTTGCCACCAAATGTGATTGTATTTGATGAGCTTTCAGCAGTGACGGCTTTTAAGGAGTTTGTCGATCCAATATCGCCTGAAACGATAGTCGTTGCCCCTCCTGTTTGATCGACAACGTTTAGGGTCCCTGCATTGTCTGAACCTGTTTGGTTGTCAATAGAACCGTTAAGGGGAAAGCCATCTTTCAAAGAAAGTGTATAATCGTTGTAAAGATCAATATCAGCGGTGATGCTATCGTCAAAGGTAATCGCTTCTGACGTTCGAATTTCAATAGTTCCAGCCCTGACAGCCCCGTTAAAAGTCGCTTTGGCGCCACTTGCGATTTCAATGACGTCTATTTCGGTGGCCGAACTTGCTCCACCGATTGCTTGTGTGAAAATTATCTCGTTACCCGAAGTTCCATCTGTATTTGTAACAGAGAGGGTGACTGTGTCCGCCGCGGAGGCCGCGTTGATGACCATTTCAATAGTGTTATCAGCATTTAGCGCGGTGTCGAATGTAGCCGAAACGCTGCTAGAACCATCTCCTAGATTGAGAGTAGAAGAACCCGTACCGAAGGGAGCGTCACCCTGAAGTAGAATATCTGTATTCGTCGCATTCAGAATAAGGGATTCAGTCCCTTTTACCTGAACATCACCGGCAAAGGTAACAAGATTGTTAGTTCCGGAACTGGTAATGTTTATCGTCGCAGTTATATCGCCTGACTGAGATAAAAACGTAATACCATCAATGGTTTGCAGTGTGCCAAAAGTTAAAGCGCCACTATTGGAATCTATGGTGATTGTGTGGTCGGCCCCGTTATCATCCAGTATTCCGTTGGTGTCGGAGGCGGTAACAGTCGAGCTCGCAGCAGTGTCTGTTGTTGCATCAGCATCATTAACATCTGCGCTCGCTGTTGTATTCGAAGCAATCAGGCTTACTAATGCGAGAAATGAAATTTGGCTGTACAGTTTGCGCCTAAAACTCTGATACTTTTGATCGCGCATCGTGTGTTAGCCCCTCACTTCCCCTGTTCGCGTTGCAAAAATTAAGCATGAGGCTAACACATGTTTTATTACGAAGTCAGTGAGAATGTTTGGAATTAAAATTTTTAAATAATTTTGTTGTTTTGAAGTGCCAGAAATCTCTGAGTGATGCTTTTCTAATTCAGAGCGGGTCCCAGATACGCCTCTGAGATTTCTGCGCGGATCTTTTGATTTTCAGGTGCCGCAAGCTCCCGGTCGAGTATTGAAATGATTTCACTAGCCCAGGGAAGTGTGCTGTTAAAAGCAATATAGAAAGGACGCTCCGTCAGACATCCTTTTTCCCGTAGCGCCAACACTTCCGGGTGAGGCTTGGAGACTTTTAACCAGCTAATTATATTCCGGTCGGCCACCAATAACTGAATACGATCGGCACTCAGCATTTTCATTAGTCTGTTGAGTGCGGTTAATCCTCTAACCTCTAGAATTTTTGACTTGTTGGATGGCGATGATAAAAATTCATCTAAGGGTTTTCCATATCCATAGCTGGCAATGAACCCTAATTTTCCAGGGAAGGAGGACAGGTCTGCGCTGTTCCTATAACGCCATTCCGTTTCTTCTGGGCCATAGAAGCAGACCTGATAACTCATAATCGGGTTGTTTGAAAAAAGAAAGCTGGGTGCTTCTGAACGGACGGCAGTTAAGAGGCCATGTGCCTGATCTCCGCTATGTGCTGTTTCAATTGCCCGGTTCCAAGGAAGACTGGAGATCTCCAAGCTTAACTCATTCTTGGCGAATAAATTTCGGATATACTCTTGAACTATACCGGGCTTTTCACCCTTTGGGTCACACGAGTAAGGGCACCAGTCCGTGGTGGCAAGTTTGACGGGAGAGGGTATCGTTTGTTGCGCCTTTGCCTCCAAGGTAAAAGCGAAAAATATAAAAAATACGGTAATTAGGGAGGATCTCATGAACCTTCTCATACGGCAAACACTGACAGGATGTTAGCAGTTTTGAGGGGCTCCCGTCAAAGTTTAGAATTTTCTAAAAAAGGTTGTTCTGTCAAAAAGATCTTCTAGGTCACTAATCCGTTTTTTTGTTTGTTTCCAATCAGTTTGTTGGATTTTTGCAATCATTGCTTCCAACAAGAGCAACACCGCGACCGAAGAGTCCCAGGCTGAAGGGACTGAGATGCGAGCGCTGAAAGTAAAATCGGCGTAGTTCGAGACAGGAGAGCGCCATTGATCTGTAAACAGAATTATCTTTATTCCTTTTGCTGCTGCAAGTTCAGCAAGCTTGATCGTACTATTTTCGTATCGTCTGAGGTCGAAAATGACCAGAACGTCCCCTTTCTCCATATCAAGGACAAAATGGGGCCAGGAACTGGATCGGCTCTCCATGTTTTGGACAGCCTTTCTGATCATTTGTAAATGAATAAAAAGATAGTCAGCCATTGAACGTGAAACGCGACCACCCGTGATATAGACTTCTCGCTTCTGATCCGACAAAAGTTCGCAAGCCTGATCAAATTCGTCTGGAGAAATTTGCGAGAGTGTCTGATGAATGTTGCTGATTACCGCATTGGTGAACTCATTCAGAATGTGTTTTTCAGGAACATTTACGGCCCATTTTTCATGCTTCGCGATGGGGTTGGTGAAAGTTGCCTCCAACTCCTTTCGCAATTCCTCCTGAAACTGGGGGAAGCCTTCAAAGCCAAGTTTTCTAACCATACGAATTACAGTTGGTGTCGAAACACCAGCATTTGCAGCCACGGCGGTTACGCTCACAAGCCCGGAGAGTGGGTAATTGGTTAATAGTGTGTCTGCGAGCTGCCTTTCGGATTTGGTCAGCTCCGGTTGCAAGAGCTTGAGAAGCTCAGCAATTGTAGGTTTAGGATCAGGCATAATATTTGTAACTTTCTATTATGAAAGAATATCAACAGAAAAAAATTATATGAAGCAATTTATTCAGAATATTTCTTGACAGTGTGGATAGTTCTGTAATGATTTCTACATTTTTGGATGTTGTTGTGTTATGGTGCTTGTGGAAAATCAGAAACTGAACGCCGCCGAGGGGTATCTCCCGCGATTGTTAAATGCGGGTGGCGATAGTTCGGTGCTACTGATTTGCGAACATGCGACGAACTATATCCCGGATGAATTTGCAGACCTGGGATTAGATGAAAACATATTGTTCAGCCACATAGCCTGGGATCCCGGTGCAATTGATCTTGCGACGCAGATTGCTCTAAATTTGAACGCTCAATTGGTTGTTGCCGGTGTATCCAGATTACTGTTTGACTGCAATCGTGATGCAAACGCAATTGATGCAATCCCTGAAACAAGCGAAAAATATTCAATTCCGGGCAATCGAAATTTATCAAGCTCAGAAAAGAAGGACCGTTTCGAGCGTATATATCTGCCGTTTGAAAACCTGGTTGAAGATGTCTTGAACAAACATCCTAACATTAAAGCAATTGTAACTGTTCACAGCTTTACACCTGTCTATCTTGGGCACAAGCGTGACGTTGAGATTGGATTGCTGCATGACAAAAAAGACGATTTCGCAGTTGCAATAAGAGAGGCTTCTCAGGCATCCTCGAACTTGGTAATCAGATTGAACGAGCCATACAGTTCCAGAGATGGTGTTACACATACGTTGAAGACGCATGGAACGAAGCGGGGGCTGGAAAGCGCGATGATCGAGGTGAAGAATGATCTCTTAAAGACGCAAGAGGATGTCTCATCGATTGCTGAACTCTTAAGCTCATCAATAAAAATGGCTATGGCCAACATTGGAGTCCAGGAATTTAGAGAGCAATGAAATGCCTTGGCTGATTAGAAAGTATGTACATTACGTTGATATGGTAAATCGTGGGATCGGACGATTTATCATGTATTTTATTTTCGTTCTGGCTGGAATTCTGCTCTGGTCTTCTATCTCCAAAACGTTTTTTCTTCCTTCTCTTTGGACGTTGGAAATGGCCCAGTTTGCCATGGTAGCCTATTATATTATTGGCGGGCCTTACTCGATCCAACTGGGTAGCAATGTTCGAATGGATCTTTTCTATGGCAGTTGGACCACGAAGCAAAAAGCCTGGGTTGATGCTTTTACTGTCATGTTTTTGATCTTCTTCCTGGGCGTGCTGCTGTATGGCGGAATTGATAGTACGGTTTATGCCATTGAATATGGGGAAAGAAGCCGAACACCCTGGCGCCCATATATGTGGCCTATTAAGGCGATCATGTGCTTTGGCATATTTATGATGATCCTTCAGTCCATTTCTGAATTTTTTAAGGATATTGCCCGTATTCGGGGAGTTGAGCTCTGATGTCCTATGAGTTGATTGCGATTTTAATGTTCTCCACCATGATGCTGATGCTCATGACGGGACAGCGAGTTTTTGGTGCCATTGGATTTGTCGGGGTGGCTGCAGCGCTTCTGCTTTGGGGGACAGGTGGATATGACCTGGGTTTCTCTGCGGCGATGAAGTTGATGAAATGGTATCCTTTGTTGACGCTGCCCATGTTCATCTTCATGGGGTATGTGCTCTCGGAATCCAAAATTGCAGATGACCTTTACAAAATGTTCCATGTTTGGATGGGGCCCGTTCGGGGTGGGCTCGCAATTGGCACTATCCTATTGATGGTTCTGGTTTCGGCAATGAACGGTCTATCTGTTGCAGGGATGGCGATTGGCGCCACTATTGCCCTACCTGAACTTTTACGTCGCGGTTATGATAAAAAAATGGTCACCGGAGTGATTCAGGCTGGCTCATCCCTTGGTATTCTTGTGCCGCCGTCTGTCGTGCTGGTGCTTTACGCAATGATTGCGCGGCAACCGGTCGGGCAGCTTTGGCTCGCAGGGGTGCTCCCTGGCCTAATGATGGCCGCTTTGTTTATTCTTTATATTGTCATTCGCTGTCGCTTCCAGCCGGAGTTGGGGCCTGTTTTGCCAAAGGAAGAGCGCAATATTCCCATGTCTGAGAAGTTGCGTCTCCTTCGAGCAGGGCTTCTTCCTATTATAATCTTTGCAACAATGATGGTCCCGTTTGTCAATGGTTGGACAAGCCTTGTGGAAAGTTCTGCGATCGGAGCAATGGCAGCATTTGTGGCGGCTATCTTAAAAGGGCGCATGACAAAAGAGGTGTTTGAAACCTCTGTGCGGCAAACACTGGCAATTTCATGCATGTTCATGTGGATTATTTTAGCGGCACTTGGATTTGGGGCAGTATTTGATGGCTTGGGAGCGGTCAGAGCGATTGAGGGACTGTTTACAGAGCAATTGGGTTTGTCACCTTGGATGATCTTAATCTTGATGCAGCTGTCTTTCATCGTGATGGGAACGTTTTTGGACGACACAGCAATGTTGGTGATTGTGGCTCCTCTTTACGTGCCACTGGTCAATGCTCTTGGCTTCGATTTGATCTGGTATGGGGTGCTTTACACGATCACTACACAGATCGCTTACATGACACCCCCATTTGGGTATAATCTGTTTCTGATGCGGGCGATGGCACCGCCAGAAATAACTTTGAAAGACATATACGGATCTATTCTCCCGTTTGTGTTGGTTATGGCGCTGGCGCTAGCTGTTGTGATGATCTTCCCGGAAATTGCCTTGTGGCTGCCGGAATATGTTTATTCAAAGTAATAAGTATAAAGTTGTTAACAGGGTATGAGATCTTAATGAAGGAGGGTTTCTCATGACGAATAGGCGTAAGTTTTTAACAGGTGTTGGTGCTGCCGGTGTGGCTGGTGCAACATCCTTTGCTGCTCCAGCCGTTCATGCGCAGAAAAAGATTGTCTGGCGGATGCAGACATATGCAGGTGCAGCTCTGGCTGAGCACGTAATCAAGCCTGCAATCGACAGCTTTAACAAAGTTGCTGGCGATGAAATGGAAATCCAGCTTTTCTTCGCGGATCAGATCGTTCCAACAGGAGAACTTTTCCGGGCCATGCAGAAAGGCACAATCGACGCTGTGCAATCTGATGACGACTCCATGGCATCTCCAACAGAGGTAACTGTGTTTGGCGGTTACTTCCCATTTGCCAGCCGTTATTCTTTGGACGTTCCAGTTCTCTTTAATCAGTACGGTCTCGGCGAAATTTGGGATGCAGAATATTCTAAAGTTGGCGTCAAGTGGTTGTCTGCAGGTGCATGGGATCCATGTCATTTCGCGACCAAAGATCCAATCCGTTCCTTGGAAGATCTGAAGGGTAAGCGCGTCTTCACATTCCCAACTGCTGGTCGTTTCCTGGCTCAGTTCGGTGTTGTTCCTGTTACACTTCCGTGGGAAGACATTGAGGTCGCTGTTCAGACAGGTGAGTTGGATGGTGTTGCCTGGTCTGGTATCACAGAAGACTACACTGTTGGTTGGGCAGATGTTACAAACTACTTCCTGACAAACAATATCTCTGGTGCTTGGGCCGGTTCATTCTTTGCTAATATGGATCGCTACAATGAACTTCCAGATCACTTGAAAGAACTGTTGAAGTTGACAATGGATAGCTCTCATTATTATCGCCAGTGGTGGTATTGGGGCGGAGAAGCTCATTTGAGAACTAAAGGTACTAAGATGGAGCTGACATCTATTCCGGATAATGAATGGGCGCAGGTTGAGAAAGCTGCAGTGAAGTTCTGGGATGAAATTGCAGCAGAGTCAGAGACGAAAGCAAAAGTCGTTCAAATCTTCAAAGATTATAACGCAGCTATGGAAAAAGCGGGCCGGCCTTACCGTTACTCCTAAGATTTTGCAGATTACGATGTTTGAAAGCATGCTCTTCGGAGCATGCTTTTTTTATGCTTGTTGCTTTACCTCTCCGCTGGCTTTGCTTATCGTTTTGCAAAATAAAAATAAGGAGCCCATCTGATGAGTGAGCAGCATATTCAAACAGAACAAACTGGAAATATTCTAACTATTCGCCTTAACCGTCCCGATCAAATGAATGCGTTTACCATTCAGATGGGAGAGGACTTGATTGCTGAACTGGATCGCGCAGATCAAGACGATACTGTTCGCGCGATCATCTTTACTGGTAATGGTAGCGCCTTTTGCGCAGGAATGGATCTTTCAAGTGAAGGAAATGTTTTTGGCCTTGATGAAACAGTAGATCCAAACTCACCCGAAATGGAACGCAACCGCGATGTTGGTGGTATTCTGACACTTCGCATGTTTCGAATGAAGAAGCCACTCATCGGAGCAATTAACGGTGCGTCAGTCGGTGTTGGTTCAACCATGCAATTGCCAATGGATGTTCGGATTGGCACTGATCGATCCCGTTTCGGGTTTGTTTTTTCGCAGCGGGGTGTCAGCCTTGAAAGCTGTGCGAGTTGGTTTTTGCCGCGCCTAGTTGGCCTGCCAAAAGCGTTGGAATGGTCCTTTAGTGGGAAGGTGTTCGGGGCAGAAGAAGCTTTGAGTGGAGGTTTAATTAGCGAAATTGTTGAGGGTGAGAAGTTGTTGGATAGGGCCAATGAAATTGCAGAATCTTTCATTGGCAATACAAGCGCAATGTCTGTAGCCATCAACCGGCAGCTATTGTGGCGAATGATGGGAGCTGATCATCCGATGGAGGCTCATAAGCTGGAAAGCCGGACTATGTACCATACAAGCACGCGTGATGGAAAAGAGGGGGTTATGTCCTTTTTGGAAAAACGTCCTCCAGAGTTTGCAGATAAAATATCTAATGGTGCCCCCAGCGGGTTTGATTGGTCTGAGGAACCAGAGTGGTCCTGAAAACTAAAAAGCCCGGCAATAAACCGGGCTTTTCTTTTGATTGATCTATGGGAATTAGAATTCGAACGTGTAATTAATCAATACGCCCAAGATACGGCTGTCTACGTCATCTTCTTCCGCAAAGCGATAACCTGCGGCGACAAATAGACCAAAATCGAATTCATAGCCGATTGTTGCGTCGGCATAGTAATCCTCGACACTGGTGCCGCCACTATCTGTGTCACGGTAGTGGTAGCTGGTTGTGAAGGACCAGTTGTTGTAGCCAAGCGTTGCGCCCGCTGTCCCATAAAAGATGTCGTCGCCACTTACGCCGCCAGCATCTTCAAGGAACGCGATTTCACCAATTGGTGTTAGCGTAAATTCGTCATTGAGCTGGATTTCGTATTCAGCGCCTAAAGCGTAACCCAGTTGGTTAGTATCTCCATCTTCACCCTCTTCGAGTGAAGCAAAGCCAATGTGGTAACGGAAGCCTTCTAAGGCGTCAAAGCCACCATCAAGTGCGAGAGCAAAAGACTCTAAGCTTTCCGTGTTGGCTGGACCACCATCTGATTTTTCAAGTGGACCTCGGCTATCACCAAGGGAATCACTCAAGAACGAGGTATCAGCAAAGAATACACTACCAGAAAGTGAGTGTTCGC
This sequence comes from Sneathiella limimaris, assembly GCF_012932565.1. Classification (NCBI taxonomy): domain Bacteria; kingdom Pseudomonadati; phylum Pseudomonadota; class Alphaproteobacteria; order Sneathiellales; family Sneathiellaceae; genus Sneathiella; species Sneathiella limimaris. Next base: position 25,704 of record NZ_JABBYJ010000003.1, on the reverse strand, counting down.
CAGACAGATTGAAATTGACAGCACCCCCAAAGCCGATGACTTCAGCAATTTCATAATCATCAGCAAGATTTCCCCACCCGAGGCCTGGTGCTGCATCCCAGGCAATGCCGAAATTTGCTCCAAACTTACCGGCATAGACTGAAAAAGCGTCCGTATCATAGTTCACAGTCAAGACGCTGATATAGGCACCCAGATCATCAAATTCCCGATCTTCGGATGTCTCGTCAATGGATTCCAGGGTTGCTTCAAGGTTTGCTGACAACTCTGGAGTGAAGGCAAATGTCGTCACCAAATCAACAGTTGGATAAAGATCATTAATTTCAGCCGCTTCATCATCAGAATCATGTGTCCAGTCGTTTTCAATCTCAATCGAAATTTCCCCAGATATATTGGGGTAACTGGTATCCTCTGCGATTGCAGGTGAAGATAAAAGCAGGAAAGGTAAGACGCCGTAAGCAATTTTTTTCATCTAGATGCTCGTTGATTTGGTAAATATTACAAAATTAAGATGCAATTAATAATAATAGTCATTCTTAACTGGGTAACCCTTTATTTCTTTCCTAACTTTATCTTTTTGGTGACTGTGATAGTGAAAGCACACTGCCTGGCGGCGAAACATTACATAGGACTAGGCCGAAAATTAGTTGGCGGTTGTTTTGTCTGTTAGTGCTAAAGAGATACCTGCGGTCAGAATTAGAAATCCTGTGGAAATGAACAGGCACATTTCCAGTCCCCAATTCTGATAAACCCAACCAGATAATACTGTTCCAACTAGACGGCCCATTGCATTTGCCATGTAATAAAATCCCACATCCATTGAAACGCCATCAGATTTTGCGTAACTCACGATAAGGAAACTGTGGACAGATGAGTTTAGGGCAAACAGGGCGCCAAACACCAAGAGGCCAGCTACAAGTGTTTCTTCAATATGCCAACCATTGATCAGGAGCAGGGATATGATCGCTGGGGTGATGGCAAGTGGGATAACAAGGGATAACGCCGTGTTGCCATTTGGGTTTTCTCCTTTTTTGGTACCAGTGAGGGCAGGGGCTAAAGTCTGAATGAAGCCATAACCGATTACCCAAACAGCGAAAAAGGTGCCCACAGTTGAATGATCCCAGTTCAGTTGGGCAGAGAAATAAACAGGCAGGGCAACAACAAACCAAACATCGCGGGAGCCGAAAAGAAAAAGCCGCGCGGCAGACAAGGTATTTATTGCTCTGCTCTTGGAAAAGATTTCCCGAAATTTGGGTTTGTTTTTAGCGATACCCAAATCCTCTTTAAGGAAAAATAGACTGAGTATAAACACAACCACTAACATTATGAGCATAATGAGGATCGCCCCTTGAAACCCTGCAAGTGCGAGGAGGACGCCGCCCATAAAGAAACCTATTCCTTTCAACGCATTTTTTGAGCCAGTCAATAAGGCGACCCATCTGTAGAGTGCGTTATCAGCATTTGCCGGCACCAATGTTTTTATCGCGCTCTTGGCGCTCATTTTATTGAGGTCTTTTGCGATACCGGAGAGAGCTTGAGCGCCCATTACCAAAGGAACAGTTAAATAGACTGTTGGTGCCAATAGCATCCCGAGCGCAATAACCTGTAAGGAAAGACCCAGGTTCATTGTTCGATTAAGACCAATGCGAGCGCCAAGCCACCCCCCAATCAGGTTGGTGATGACCCCAAAAACCTCATAGAACAGGAACAGCATTGCAATTTCAAAGGGGCTATATCCGAGCTGGTGAAAATGCAAAACAACCAGCATTCGGAGGGCGCCGTCCGTCAAAGTAAATGCCCAATAGTTCCCTGTGATGACTATATACTGTCCCAATGGGGACTTAAGGCCTTTGACAGAAACTTCACTCATTGATCAGCTAATCCAACCATTTGTGCAATTTCTGCGGTCCGATTGGAGTAACCCCATTCATTGTCATACCAGGAAAATATCTTCACTTGCGTGCCGTTAACTACCAATGTGGACAGGGCATCGACAATACTGGATCTGGGATCAGTTTTATAGTCAATCGACACTAGCGGCCTCGTTTCATAGCCAAGTATGTCTTTCAAGTAAGTTTCTGAAGCCTCTTTCAGGAGTGAGTTGATTTCTTCGGCAGAAGTCTTTCGGGAAACTTCAAAAACGCAATCGGTGAGAGACGCGTTGGTGAGGGGCACTCTTATCGCATGACCGTTCAACTTGCCCTTTAATTCTGGAAATATATGGCTAATCGCCGTGGCAGACCCGGTTGTTGTCGGAATAAGGCTTGTGCTGCAGGCTCTGGCACGTCTTAAGTCTTTATGGGGCGTGTCTAGAATTGATTGGGTGTTAGTCAGATCATGGATTGTTGTCATGGACCCGTGAACGATACCGAGTTTTTCATGAATGACTTTGACAATCGGGGCAAGGCAATTGGTTGTACAGGATGCCGCGGTTACAATGGGATGGCGGTTTGGGTCAAACAAGTCATCGTTTACACCCCTGACAATGTTAAGAACCCCTTCCTCTTTTACTGGAGCCGTGACAACAACCCTCTTCACGCCTTGGTCAAGATAGGGTTGCAGGGTCGCTTGAGATTTGAAATTCCCAGATGCTTCAATCACAACATCGCACTCTGACCAGTCAGTTGCGGTAATGTCCGCGTTGTTAGTGAATTGAAGGGAAGAGTTACCGACATAAAGCGCGTTATTGGTTGACGAAATGGCCTCGTCCCAACGACCGTGTACAGAGTCGAACTCCAATAAATGGGCAAAGGTTTCGGGTGATCCCGCTGGATCATTGATCTTAATGAATTCAAGATCAGGTATGGACCAGCCAGCTCTCATGGATAAGCGTCCCATTCGGCCAAAGCCGTTTATCCCAACTTTTATCGTCATGACTGAAAAGGTTCCTCACATTTGATTAAGAGTGTGACTTGAAGAGCAGGTAATCCTTTTTTATTGCAGTTTTTTGACTGAAGCAAAAAATGAAACTCTCGCGCGGCGTCGGGTTCTCTACATTCAGGGAATGAACGCGCTTTAATCTATTGATCCGGGTCAATGCTATAGCTTGGAGTCTGTATTAGAAAAGTTGTGAAAAGGATGATTAAAATCAGGAGTGAAGGTGATGCAGGATCTGACAAAATTAAAGGATGAGCTTTACAGTCGTTTAGCTGTTCTGGAGGCTCGCGTACAGGAATATGAGAAGAGTTTGCGCGCTGAGCATAGCAGTAATTTTTCCGAACAGGCTACTGAGCGCGAAGATGAAGAGGTGATGGAGCGCCTTGAAAAAGACGCCTTGGATGAGATCGTTCAAATCAAACAAGCCTTGGATCGTTTGGATCAAGGATCCTATGGAACCTGCATGGGGTGTGGTGAGCCAATCGGTGAAAAACGATTGGAAGCCTTACCTTTTGCGACAAACTGTGTTGAGTGCGCAGAATAACGGAATTTCTTTGTTACGGCGTTGGTAGCACCCAAGCTTATTAAAGCCGTTGACTCAAAATTCATTCACGAGATTTTCTCTGATTTGAGACTGTTCATTCTCTTCTCTTGTGACTAGGATACGCCCGATAAATTAGAAGGGTTGCTCCTAATGAGGGATGTGGAAGCCATGCAAAAAACAGGTGGGCAGTTAATTGTTGAGTGTTTGGAAACCCAAGGTGTGGACCGGATTTTTTGCGTCCCGGGAGAGAGCTACCTGGCGGTTTTAGACGCCCTACATGATAGTTCGATCGAAACAGTTCTTGCCCGTCAAGAAGGTGGTGCGGCCATGATGGCGGAAGCCGATGGGAAGCTCACAGGACGCCCGGGTGTTTGCATGGTGACCCGCGGGCCAGGAGCAACCAACGCGGCTTCTGGTGTGCATGTCGCCAAACAAGACTCCACGCCCATGATCTTATTGGTCGGTCAAATTGGTCGTCGGATGAAGGGCCGTGAAGCGTTTCAGGAAGTGGACTACCGTCAGACTTTCGGTGATTTGGCGAAATGGGTAACTGAAATCGATCACGCAGACCGGATCCCTGAGGTAATGGCGCATGCTTTCCACGTTGCTATGAGCGGCCGACCCGGACCTGTTGTGATATCTTTGCCAGAGGATATGCTGCGAGACACTTGCGAGGCAAATATCGGCCCCAAGGTTGAAGTGCCGGAACCAGCACCGACTGATGAAGCGATGATGGCCTTAGGGAAACTGTTGGGGTCAGCGCAATCTCCTTTTCTTTTACTCGGCGGAAGCCGTTGGAATGAAACTGCCGTTCAGAATGTTCATGAATTTGCTGAAAAATGGGGCCTTCCAGTAGGATGCTCGTTCCGTCGTCAACAGCTGTTCGATCATCTTCATCCAAATTATGCAGGTGACGTTGGACTGGGCATCAACCCGAAACTAAAAGAGCGACTGGTGAAGAGTGACTTGGTTATTTTGCTCGGCGCTCGCTTTAGTGAAAACCCTAGTCAGGGGTTCAGCCTTTTTGATATTCCAAAGCCCAAGCAACGTGTTGTGCAAATCCATCCGGGTGCAGAAGAGATTGGACGTATTTACACGCCTGATCTGGCAATAAATGCAACCCCGGGAACTTTCCTGGCAAAAGCGAATAAACTAACGCCTACTCCTTTCGGCGGATTAGCGGAAGAGGCTCACAAAGCTTATCTAGAATGGACAGGTGAGCTGCCAAATACACCTGGCGATGCTGAGATGGGCCCCATTATGAACCTGCTCCGTGACCAGTTGCCAGACGCAGTTATCGCAAATGGGGCGGGAAATTATGCAATTTGGGTTCATCGGTTTTGGCGGTTTCGGAACTATGGATCCCAACTTGCCGCGACCTCAGGCTCAATGGGGTATGGATTACCTGCCGCAGTCGCTGGGAAACTTCGCCAACCAGAAAGACCATTAATTTGTTTCGCAGGAGATGGCTGTTTCCAAATGACGATGCAGGAATTTGGCACGGCCGTGCAGTCAGGTGCGAATTTTCTGACAATTTTGGTAGATAACGGGGCTTATGGGACGATCAGAATGCACCAAGAAAGGGACTATCCTGACCGGGTTAGTGCTACGGAGCTCAAGAACCCTGATTTTGCAGCTATTGCCTTGGCGTATGGTGCGCATGCAGAAACTGTTGTGAAAACGGAAGAATTCGAGGGAGCATTGGAGCGATCATTGGCAAGTGGCAAGGCAGCTCTAATTCATATTAAAACGGACCCAGAAGCGATCACGCCTGCAACCACCCTGACCAAGCTGAGAGGAACTGGAGTTCAATAAGAGTTAATTGCAAAACAAGCAGTGCTTTAAATGCCGACTTTTCAGTCGGCATTTTTTTTGGATTTGACTCTTTTGCGTAATTGTCTAACGTTAGTTAGAAAAATGGAGGTTAGATCTTTGTCGGAAGAGAAATTGTCGATCGCGCAAAAGACACGCTCCCGAATTCTTGATCAAGCGGCCCGTTTGTTTCGAGAAAAAGGGTATGCCGCTGTTTCTCTTCGGGGAATTGCTGATGCTGCAGATATGAAGGCTGGCAGCGTTTATTATCATTTCAATAGTAAGGATGACATCGTTCTGGAGGTGTTGGACCAAGGGATTAAAAAAGTTCATTTAGCTGTCGAAGAAGCTTTCCAAACAGGTAAAGAACTTAAGACGCCTGAGGAGCTGATGAAAAGCTGTATAAAAGCACATCTGGAGGCATTGTTATCTCATTCCGACTATACCTCCGCCAATGTCCGTATATATGGCCAAGTTCCTGATGAAATTCAAAACCAGGCGCTAAAAGTTCGTCGTGATTACGAGGGATTATGGGACCAGCTTTTAAAGCAAGTTGCAGTCAATAATGCACTCAGGCCTGAGGTGAATCCAAAGCTTTTCAGATTAGCTCTAATCGGATCGCTAAATGCGACTTTGGAATGGTTTGATCCTGAACAGGGAGACATAGATAACCTGGCTGAAGGTTACAGCCAGATTCTGCTGAACGGAATAATGAGAAACTAATATGGTTGTGATGCAAAGTGCCATTGATCCTGGATCGGATCAGTTTAAGGAAAATCAGAAACATTTTGATGGGTTGCTCGATATCTGGAAGGAGCGGATGCAAAAGGCAACATCCAGCGGACGGGAGAGTTTGAAGGAACGACATCGTGCTCGGGGGAAACTTCTTGTTCGTGATCGGATCGACCGGCTTGTAGATCCAGGTACAGCTTTTCTAGAGCTCTCACCACTTGCAGCATGGGCGCAATATGGCGGCGACCTCTCATCAGCAGGTATTGTAACTGGAATTGGATGGGTGAGCGGAACGCCTTGTATGCTAATTGCGAACGACGCGACTGTTAAGGGAGGCTCCTTCTTTGCTGAGACAGTCAAAAAGCATATTCGCGCGCAGGAAATAGCTGAAAAACACTGTTTGCCGTGTCTTTATCTTGTGGATTGTGGTGGCGCATACCTTCCCGAACAAGACCGGGTTTTTCCCGATCGAGATCATTTTGGGAATACCTTCTTTAGACAATGTCAGTTGTCATCAAAAGGAATACCGCAAATCTCAATTGTTTTCGGGGGATGCACTGCAGGCGGCGCCTATATTCCGGCTCTTTCTGATCAAGTGATTATGGTGGAGGGAAATGCCCGAATTCATTTGGGTGGTCCTTCTATTGTGAAGGTTGCGATTAATGAGGAAGTGGACGGTGAAACCCTCGGGGGTGCCCGCATGCATACAGAAGTATCTGGGGTAAGTGATCATCTCGCTTCGACAGAAGAAGATGGGCTGGCTAAGCTTCGCGATATTGTTTCCAAATTGAACATGAAACGAAAAAGTGGATATCGGAAAAGCGATTTTCTGGAACCTAAATTTAGTGAGCAAGAGCTGACGGGAATTGTCAGCCATGATCGTAAAATCCCTTATGACATAAGGGAGATTATGATCCGGCTCGTTGATGGCAGTGATATCCAGGAGTTTAAGCCAGACTGGGGAAGTAGTCTTGTGTGTGGGTTTGCGGAAATTTTTGGCATGCCCGTGGGACTGCTTGGAAATAATGGCGCGCTGTTTTCAGAAAGCTCGCTGAAAGGGGCGCAGTTTATTCAGCTTTGCGATCAGAGGAATATTCCTTTGGTATTTCTGCACAATATCACAGGTTTTATGGTGGGCACTGAGGCGGAGCAGGGGGGCATTGCCAAGAATTCGGCCAAGATGGTTTACGCTATGTCTGTCGCCAGAGTTCCAAGGCTGTCATTAATTGTTGGCGGATCTTATGGAGCTGGAAATTATGGCATGTGCGGCCGTGGTTTTCGTCCGGATTTCTTATTTGCATGGCCTACAGCAGAGGTAGCCACCATGTCTGCAGATATTGCAGCTAATGTCATGTTGGAACTTCGGCGGGGAAAACACGGTAGTGCCGCTGCATCTCAAGAGGAACTAGACTCGATTGAGCAGGCTGTTCGCCAGCAATATGGCGAGCAGAGTGATCCATACTATGCGACCTCCAGGCTTTGGGATGATGGAATAATTGCTCCGGATCAAACACGAACAGTTTTTGGCTTGTGTCTTGATATCGTCTGTAGCACCCCAAAAATTGATCAATTCTCACCTGTTTATCGAATGTAGGAGTCGTTTCATGTTTAATCGTATCCTAATCGCCAATCGGGGTGAGATCGCTTGTCGGATCATAAAAGCATGCCAAAAGCTGGAGATTGAGAGTGTTGCCGTATACTCTCATGCAGATCGAAATTCACTTTTCGTGGAAAGTGCTGATTTGGCTTATGCATTGGGGGAAGGGGACGCTACCTCAACTTATTTGAACATCAAGAAAATTATTGAAGTTGCAAAGTTAAGTGGTGCTGAAGCTATTCATCCGGGTTATGGATTTTTATCTGAGAATGCCGCCTTTGCGGCCGCTGTTAAAGAGGCAGGCCTTGTCTTCATTGGTCCGAAATCTACAGTTATTCAACTGATGGGCTCAAAAATAGCAGCAAAAAACAAAGCTGAGGAGGTTGGTGTCCCTGTTGTGCCGGGGTATCAGTCGGATGACCAATCTGAGGAAAGCCTATACCTAGCAGCACAAGAAATCGGTTTTCCCTTAATGATCAAGGCGAGCGCTGGTGGAGGTGGGCGGGGAATGCGCCTTGTTCAAAACCTTAAAGAGTTGGATCTAGAACTCGCCATTGCTCAGCAAGAAGCTCAAGCTGCATTTGGGGATCATTCTATTTTGTTGGAGCGGTATGTGGAAACAGCTCGCCACATTGAGGTGCAGGTCCTTGGCGATCAACACGGAAATGTGGTGCATCTGCATGAGAGAGACTGTTCTTTGCAGCGAAACAATCAAAAAGTAATTGAGGAGGCTCCTGCGCCTAATCTTCCAACTCATATACGGGAAGCAATGTATGAAGCAGCCGTGAAATTGGCCCAGGCTGTTTCGTATCACAATGCGGGAACAATTGAATTTATTTACGACTGTCAAAAGGAAGATTTTTATTTCCTGGAAATGAATACCCGGCTTCAGGTTGAGCATCCAGTGACTGAGAAGGTTACCGGTATTGATCTCGTTGAATGGCAAATTCGGGTTGCTGCAGGTGAGCGACTGACCTTTCAACAATCAGATATTTCTGTCTCCGGATGGGCGATAGAGGCGCGTCTTGCTGCAGAAAATCCAGCAGAAGAATACCTGCCTCAAACTGGTATCATCGAACACTACAGAGAACCCATCGGAGAAGGTGTTCGGGTTGATAGTGGTGTTCAAAAGGGCAGTGAAGTCACGCATCATTTTGACAGTATGCTGGCGAAGTTGATTGCATGTGGGGAGACAAGGCAGGCAGCATTGCGGAAACTTAGCCGTAGCTTAAATGAGTACGAAATTGGCGGGGTGGTAACCAATCTTGAGTTTTTACAGGAGTTGGTTAGGTCCGCTCCATTTGAAGCTGGAAGTCACCAAACCAAAACAATAGTGGAGCTCTTTCCGAAAGGTTGGGAATTGGCGGAGCTGGATCCAGCTGTTTCAAGTTTAGCCGCACTTTGTTTTCACATATCCCAAAAACAGACTGAGGCTCCGGAAGTCTGGAAAAATCTGGGAAGCTGGCGTTTGACAGACAGAATAGGTGTTGGTGGCGCGTCATATTATTACTTGAAAGGAAAAAGTGGAGCAGCGACCTGCTATCGGATTGAAAGTGTCAATAATGAATTTTCTATCGAGCTTAACGGGGTGCAAGTCTTAGAAGGCTCAATTTTAAAGTCTGCACCAAACTTTCTCGTTGTGGAAAGTGATCAAAACCGAAAAACGTTGGAGTTTGAGGCGAAGGACAATTTTCTACAATTGCGGTTGAGAGACAAGTCTTTTGGGTTTCAATTTGAAAGTATGGAAAGCCACTTCCTTGGCCAGAAAGAAGATGTGCTTGCAGGCGGAAACCAGATCATAGCTCCCATGCCTGGGTTGATCATTGATGTGCTGGCGACAGCTGGCGATCAAGTAGAGGCAGGACAGACACTGGTTGTCCTGGAGGCCATGAAGCTAATGCAGAAACTTACTGCACCGGTATCGGGCACTGTCGATACCGTCTCAATTCAACAGGGAGATACGCCGGAAAAAGGGAAGCTGTTGGTTTCCATAAAGCCGGTCGAAGACTAATAAGGATATAAAAAAATGACAAAAGGTGCGTATTTCAGTGAAGAACACTTAATGCTTCGGGATCAAGTGCGACGATTTGTGACTGAAGAGGTTTTACCTTATGGCGATCAATGGGAAGTCGATGGGGTAACACCGAGATCTGTCATTAAGAAGATGGGGGAACTTGGGTTTCTTGGTATTCAGTATGACCCTGAATATGGGGGAGCAGGCCTTGATGTCTTGGCGAGTGCGATTTACGCGGAAGAGCTTGGAAAGTCTTCTTATGGTGGCTTTGCAATAACAGCCCTTGTTCATACGGACATGGCTTCTCCCCATCTGGCGAATGCAGGTACTGAAGACCAAAAGGCTAAATATATGCCCGATATTATTGCGGGAAACATTGTGACAGCTGTTGCGGTGACAGAACCTGATGCGGGCTCAGATGTAGCTGGTATCAAAACCAGGGCGACGCAAGATGGAGATTATTGGGTTCTAAACGGAACCAAGATGTTTATCACAAACGGCGTTCACGCAGATCTTTATTTTGTCGCAGCAAAAACAGACCTGCAGGCAAAAGGATCGCGCGGGATTACAATTTTCATCATTGAAAAAGGAACCGAGGGGTTCACTGTCGGGAGGTCTCTGAACAAGATGGGATGGCGATCTTCTGACACAGCGGAGCTAGTATTCGATAATGTCCGCATTCACAAGGATAATATCCTTGGGGAAGTTAATCGGGGCTTTTATGCGATCATGCAAAATTTCCAGAATGAGCGGACAGTCTTGGGAGCTCAAGCCTTGGGTGAATGTCAAAAGGCGTTGGAAATAACTTTGCAATATGTGAAAGACCGCAAAGCCTTCGGTAAAACGTTGTGGGATAAGGAAGCAATTCGTCAGCGATTATCGATGCGTCAGGCTGAGGTCGCGGCGGGGCAGCAGCTCCTTTATCATGCAGCATGGATGGATGCTCAAGGGATAGAGTGCGTTAAAGAAGTTTCCATGGTTAAAGCTTATTGCGGAGAGTTGGTAAACAAGGTTATGTATGATTGCCAGCAGTTTCATGGTGGATTTGGCTATATGCGGGAAGCTGCTATTGAACGTATGGTGAGGGATGCCCGGGTTCAGTCTATTGGTGGCGGGGCGACGGAGGTTATGTTGGAAGAGATTGCCAAGCGGTCCTAGCTTCTTGAACTTCAGCCGTCACAAAAAAACCGAAAACAAGCTGGACATTCCGGGGAATGGGCGTTTAAAACCGGCCATATTTTATTTATACCCCCGGTAATTTACCGCAAAAGAATAAAGGCGTCGTTTCAATGACAACCAAAGATATTGTTTATATCGCACTTTTTGCTGCGCTAATGGCGGCACTCGGTGTTGTCCCACCTGTTCCCGCTTCTGCATTTGGTGTTCCCATTACTGCTCAGTCATTGGGTCCAATGTTGGCTGGTGGTATCCTAGGGGCGAAGCGAGGCGGCCTTTCTATGCTGTTATTTGTCGTGTTGGTTGCGGTTGGATTACCCCTTCTATCCGGTGGTCGTGGCGGACTAGCCGTATTCGCTGGTGCGAGCGGTGGTTTCGTTATTGGGTTTATTGCTGCATCATTTGTTGTTGGAATCATTGTCGAACGGTTCTGGCAAAACTTGAATATGGTTCATGTGGCTTTTGCTTCAGTGATAGGTGGCATCATTGTGCTCTACGGTTTTGGCGTGCCCTGGTGGTCAATTTCAGCTCAGGTTCCAATGCTTGATGTCTTAAAAGGATCCATGGTCTTTATCCCGGGTGATTTGATTAAAGCGGGTCTAGCTACAGCTATTATCCTGGTGACCAAAAAATCCTATCCGTTGATTACTAAAGTTGCCTAAAGCCCGATAGGTAATTCAGATCTATGATTAAACTTGAGAATGTAAATGTCTCGCTAGATGGACGGGACATTTTGCACTCAATAACAACTGATTTGCAGGAGCAGCGGATCGGGATTATCGGCCTCAATGGATCCGGCAAGAGTACCTTCGCCCGTTTACTAAATGGCTTACAACTTCCTTCCTTGGGCACTGTTTCTGTTGATGGATTTGATACAAGGCAGCAGGGAAATCGAGCCCGAGCCAGAGTAGGTTTTGTCTTTCAAAATCCAGACAATCAGATTGTGTATCCAATCGTTCGGGAAGATTTGGCTTTTGGCTTGAAGAATATTGGCCTTTCCAAAACTGAAGCCCAAAGTTTAATAGATCAGACTTTGAGGGACTATAAGCTTGAGCATCTAGCTGACCGGCTAACCCATCAGTTAAGTGGCGGCGAAAAACAGATGATTGCCCTTTTGGGTGTGTTGGTCATGAGGCCAAATTATCTTGTGCTGGATGAGCCCACGACGCTCCTGGATTTGAGAAATAAGAAACGTCTCATGGAACATGTGCAAGAACTTTCTCAGCGAGTGATTATGGTAACTCACGATCTTGAGCTGTTGGAAAGTTTTGATCGGGTAATCTGTATTCATGAAGGCGGCATTTACGCAGATGGGCCCCCTGAGGTGGTTCTTGGAGCCTACGAGGAGCTCTGCGCTCAATGACAGGATTTTTTTACCCCGCAAATTCGATCATCCATAAATTACCTGCAGGATTAAAATTAGTTTTTCTTGTGGTGTTGGGAACTCTGATATTCCAGGTCGAGCGCCTTGACGTTCTGATCGGGTTGCTCGGGGTGATCGCTTTGCTGGTAATTGCTGCCAAGCTCCCCCTGAAAATTGTATGGCGTCAGTTGAAACCAGCTATCTGGGTGTTGGCGTTTATTTTTGCAATTCAGTTTTTGATGATCGGGTGGGAAGTCGCGACCTTCATTGTTCTCAGATTTGCTGTTCTAATTTTGGCGGCTGGAATTGTCACAGTAACGACAAAGGTCTCAGACCTGGTCGCAGCGATCGAAACTGTCTTAAGGCCATTTCGCAAATGGGTCTCTCCTGAAAAAGTGAGTATGGCCATTACGCTGGCAATCCGGTTTATACCCTTACTGGCGTCTATCACTGAAGAGGTGAGGGCAGCTCAAAAAGTGCGTGGTAACGACCGCAATATGTTGGCCATTTTGGTGCCCGTCATTGTCAGGACGCTGAAAATGGCGACAGAAGTTGCCGAAGCGTTAGATGCAAGATCGTTTGGCGCTAAGGCAACTCACCGCGTCACAAAATAAGACGCATTGTCTTATCCCGCTTGTTCAGCTGTCCAGGCAGCCAACACATCTTTGGCTTCAGCTTTTTTATCCTCTGAATGTTGTGGCTCCACGGGGGCTGTCAGCTCAATAACGTAGCCATTGGGATCACGGAAATAAATTGACTTGATAAAACCATGATCGGCAACTCCGCGGGTTTCAATTCCGGCGGCTTTACCTTTTTCAAACATAGCCATCATGTCATCCATTGTGACTTCCAGAGCGATATGCAGGTCATAATCATGCTGATCTTTAAATTCGAACGGACTGTGTGGGACTTCAAAAAAGGCAAGTGCTGACCCATCATCCAGTTGATAAAAACTGTGCAATGCCTTTGTTTCTCTGCCAGTTTTACTCTCTTTAATTTCGAAAGCCCGAACGAGCGGTAGACCCAGGAAGTCTTCGTAGAACTTTCGGGTTTCCTCTGAGCTTCGACAGCGATAGGCGTTGTGATGTAGTCCCTTGATCATATTCTTGTGTGTCCTTTTTCTACTCTCACCCCACTCTAATGTGAGGTCTAAGGACCTGACGGTCAAGGTCGGCTCCGTATGAGATGACTTTTTCCCTTGAGTTTAAGGTTGTTTTTCGTCATAACGCGCCCACAAATCTATACTGAGCAATAACGCCAGGGGCGAGGTCAGGATGTCCAAAATTACAGAATTTACCCCTCTTGCCCAGCCTGTAAGCCGGGATGATAAGCCGGACTACTTTGTCGAGCGGGATGGCCTGGTTTTTGCCGGCACTCATTTGATTGTGGATCTATGGCAGGCTGAGCATCTTAATGACTCTGCATTGATCGAAAAAACTTTGCGAAATTGTATCAGTGCCGCTAATGCAACGCTGCTGCATTTTCACATTCATGCTTTCGAGCCTAATGGCTTGTCGGGCGTTGCGGTCTTGGCTGAGAGCCATATCACATTCCACAGCTGGCCAGATCAGGGTTACATGGCACTGGATATTTTTATGTGCGGTAAGGCTGAACCTCATAAATGTATTCCGATCCTAAAAGCCGCTTTCAATCCGGGATCAGTTCAGATCAGTGATCTGAAAAGAGGGGTCGTGGGATGATTGAAGTTTTTGACGAAGACCTGCACGCAGGTGTCAATCTGGCCCTCGAAGTAGGAGAAATTCTTTATCGGGAAAAGACTGAGCACCAAGATCTCATGATTTTTGAAAATAATCGGTTCGGCCGGGTGATGTCTTTGGATGGCGCTGTTCAAACGACAGAGCATGACGAGTTTATTTATCATGAGATGTTCGCCCATGTCCCGATGCTTGCTCATGGGAAAGTGGAAAGGGTCCTCATCATCGGTGGTGGAGATGGCGGTGCAGCTTGCCAAGTGCTGAAGCATAAGACCGTTAAAGCTACTCTAGTTGATATTGACCGAACAGTTATTGATCTATCAGCTAAATACATGCCGACGGTCAGTGATGGTGCTTTTGATGACCCCCGCCTTGAGATTATCGTGGCGGATGGCTGCCAATTTGTGAAGGATACGGATCAGAAATGGGACGTGATCATTATTGACTCCACAGACCCTCACGGTCCGGGTGAAGTTCTGTACTCAGCCGAGTTTTATGCAGATTGTAAAACCTGCCTGACTGATGGTGGTGTGATTGTGACTCAAAATGGGGTTCCTTTTGTGCAAGGAGAGGAACTTCGCAATAGCTATGACCGGTTGGGTGCCCTGTTTGCAGATGTGAGTTTCTACATGGCCGCAATTCCCAGCTATGTTGGTGGCGCACTTGCTTTTGGCTGGGCAACGGATAATAAGGATCTTAGAAAAATCGAAACCGGTAAATTAGCGGAAAGATTTTTGGATGCGGATATAGAAACGGGATACTACAGTCCAGAAATTCATCAGGCTGCTTTCGTGCTTCCCTATTTCGTTCAAAAAATTCTTACGGCCGAAAAAGATTAGACGCTAGCACTCCACGACGTTTACGGCGAGCCCACCTTGAGAGGTCTCTTTATACTTGCTGAGCATGTCTATTCCGGTTTGCCGCATTGTTTCGATCACTTCATCAAGAGACACGACATGTGTTCCATCCCCCGCTAGTGCCAAGCGCGCAGCATTAATAGCTTTCATTGCGCCCATGGTGTTTCTTTCAATACACGGTATCTGGACCAGGCCACCGATTGGATCACAGGTCAAACCTAAGTTATGTTCCATGCCGATTTCAGCCGCATTCTCGACCTGCTCATTGGTGCCGCCAAGTACAGCCGTCAATGCACCTGCCGCCATGGAACAGGCTACACCAACTTCCCCCTGGCATCCAACTTCAGCTGCAGAAATTGAGGCCCGTTTTTTATAAATTGAGCCGATCGCAGCCGCAGTTAAAAGGAAGTTACGGGTACCGTCTTCTGTGACGCCGGGGCAAAATCGTTGGTAATATTTAAGCACGGCGGGGATAACGCCAGCCGCCCCATTGGTTGGTGCTGTAACAACACGGCCGCCGGCCGCGTTTTCCTCGTTCACAGCTAACGCATAGAGGTTGACCCAATCTAATACAGTTAGCGGATCTCGTGAGGCCCGTTCAGGGTTTGCCATGAGCTCTTTGTAAAGAGACGATGCGCGCCTTTTGACATCCAGCCCGCCAGGCAAAATGCCTTCAGTGTCGCACCCTCTCTGAATGCAGTTGATCATTGCCGAAGATACACGATCTAGAAACTCGTTTGTCTCATCTTCACTGCGCCAAGCGGTTTCATTTTCTTTCATGATCTCTGCTATGGTCAGATTTTTTTCTTTCCCGATTTTCAAAAGCTCAGCGGCTGAAGTGAACGGATGGGGGAGTTGAATGTTGTGGCCGCGAGTTTCGGATCTATCTCCTTCATCATGAGAGACCACATATCCGCCACCTACAGAGAAATAGTCTTTCTCTGCGAGCAGTTCGCCAGCCTCTGAATAGGCATAAAAGCGCATTCCATTTGAATGTTCTTCCAGAATTTGATCTTTCAGGAAGAGAAGGTGATCCGCTTCGTAAAAGGTAATTTCTTTCTGGCCACCCAAAGGGAGCAGATGATTGGTGCGAATTGCATTGATTTTGGTATCAATGCTCTCAGGATCAATTTTTGAAGGTGCTTCACCACTCAATCCAAGAAGAATGGCGATATCCGTCCCATGGCCATGACCGGTTAAGGCGAGAGAGCCGTAGAGTTCAACGATAATGCGCGAACAATCGTTTATCAGGTTTGATGCAATTAATAGATCAGCGAAGCGTCTGCCCGCGCGCATAGGTCCGACTGTGTGGGAAGATGACGGACCTATTCCTATTGTGTAAAGATCAGTAACACTGATATTGACTTCAAGCTGAGAGGTTGGAACCGGTGTTGGATCCCGGAACTGTCTTGGTACAACGGGTGTTACATTTCCAAGGCCAGTTTTTTTAATCTTCGTCATCAAGGCATCCCTTCCAGCTCGCAGCACGATATGTGCTTCGGTTTAGATGCCCCCTCTGTCCATGGACCTGAAAGATTACCGGCGAGCCGGGTACCTCTTCGGTGGAGCTTATTCCCATAAAGCTCTCTCTCCAGAGTCCTGAATTCCTGGCCGTACATTTGCCTGAGAGTTTCCGGGGCGGTTGCTCCTTCGGCGCCGGATCAAACCGGTCTCTCCCACCAGAAATATGCAGGTTGTCAATTATTGACTTTGCATCAGGCTATGCATCCCCTCGGAAGCAGTCAAGTGAATATAACTCGAAGAGCTGGGGCCTTTCGCTCCAGAAACGACACTTCAGTGTCGCGATGCGAAAACTACCATCCGTTACATCTTGTCCAATAATCCACAATTTTCTGGTCAGACCCTAGCACATGATAGCCTGGATAGGCCGCTGCTGTAATGCAGGCGTGGTTAGGAAGAATGCGTAATTGATGCCCAATAGGTAAATCGTCAAATGATACTGATGTAAAGTCCAAGGAAATAAGGCCATGCTCCTGATTGCAGCTGGTCACAAATAAATCCGGGAACGGGACACCTGTTTTTCCATCACATACCAAACCAAAATGGACATTCCCATGACGGTTTGGTTTTCCGGGGTCTGCAGATAACGCAAGACTTCCTGCATCGATCAAAACCCTGTTTTCTGATCTATTATGACTGATCACAGTGGCAAGAACGCTGACAGCAATGTCTGACACCTCGCAGACATTTAGCGCTTCCATAACCATGTCTTGAAACACAAACACGCCAACCCGGACTTCTGTTATTCCCTCCAGGTTTTCGGCGAAAGTAATAGAGGGGGTGGATCCCATACTGACAATTGAGCAGTCTATCCCGGCTGAACGGATTTGTGTTGCTGCTGTAACAACTGCGCTTCTCTCGATTTCAGCAAAGTCTTTAAGTTCTTCAATTGATTTTGCGGCGTAAGAGCCACCACCGTGGGTCATCACACCTGCAAAGGACAAGCCTTTCATTTGAGTTAGTAGCTGAGCCAGATCTATAATCTTTGGATCGGTTGGTTTGAGGCCCGCCCGCTTGCCATCACAGTCGATTTCAATGAGGCAAGGGAATGAGCATTGGAGTTCTTGGCAAACTGCCTCAGTGGTTTTTGCACCTTCCAGATCACTTGTGATTAGAACTATATTCGCCCCCTTATCCTGAAGGGCTTTAAGTCGTCGTAACTTATTGGGGACAATTGAAACGGCGTAGAGAATATCTCGATATCCGCCGTCGAAAAAATACTCTGCCTCAGTTACTGTTGAAACAGTAATAGGCGTATCGTCGCCGGGCTCAGCAACGAGCCGAGCGACATCCATAGATTTACAGGTTTTCAGATGTGGCCGCAGCGAAACTCCCATTGGCTCGATTTTCCGTTGCATTCGTTGGATATTTTGCTTTGTTTTTTCCAGGTCCAACAGAAGGGTTGGACTTTCCAATTCAGTCAGGTTCTTCATATTACATAACTTTCTCGGCTTTGGAGGTCTCTTGCTTTTCCCGATAATCAATGATTGAATCTCTTCGGTAAAGTCTTTGACTTAACTGGGCAAGAATTTGGGGGCATTTTGGGATTAGTTCTGTTTGGATCAGAGTTTGGCGCAAATTTGGGCCATGTATATCCGATGTTGCGATTGGCCGATCAGTTAGAAAGACAAGGGCATGAGATCGTTTTTGCTGTTCGAAACCTGGTTCAATCCAAAAAAGCGATTGGGGATAGGCCCTATAAAGTAGTTCAAGCTCCCTTCTGGAGTAACCCGACATCCGAAAAGATTAAGCATTTAGCAACGCCATCTTATGCAGATGTGATGGCGCGGCAAGGGTTCGGTTTCAGAGAGATTTTCGCTGCTTATCTAAGCGGTTGGTGTGATCTTATAGATTTTGTGAAACCAGATGTAATTATTGCTGATCATAGCCCAACGCTGAGCATGTCAGCCAGGGGCCGGTATCCGCTTATAAACATTGGAAACGGATTCACGCTTCCTCCTTCGCATCTTCCTGAATTTCCTGCAGTAATCGCAAAAGGGAAACCCATTGTTTCTCAGAAAGCATTGATGGATTCCCTTAATTCTGTCTTGAAAGAGAATGGATGCAAACAGTTGACTGTCTTGCCCGAAATTTTTGATGCTGACGGCCAGTTTGTGTGCACGGTCCCGCAATTAGATCCCTATGACCGTTTTCGGCAACAGCCTCAAGTCGGGCCGTTAGAGGAATGTCTAAAACCTGCTGCCTTTCCCTCTGAACCTCAAGTTTTTCTCTACATGGCCCATGAGGCTGGTAGGGATAACTTTATACTGGAGTCGCTAAAGTCCCTTCATGTTAAGGCAACGGTATATCTGCGAGATGCGGCCTCAGCTGTGCGTCAAAAGTATCAAAGCGATAAGATCACTATGCTTGATAGGCCTGGGGATCTCACGAAGATCTTGCCCAACAGTTCCTTGGTCATTCATTCAGGGGGCGCTGGTCTCTCGACCTCATGTTTGATGACAGGGCGGCCGCAAATCACGTTCCCCAATCATTCGGAAACCGCGTTAAACAGTTTCCTTATGGCTCGCCATGGCGTGGCGCTAGCAATTAAGCAAACGATAGAAAAAGCAAAGTTTACAAAACTTCTGGAAAAGGCATTGGTGAATGAGCAGGCTCGTGCGAATTCAAAGGGCGTGTCTGAGATGTTAGCGATGGGCAATTGGACACAAGGACGCCAAACTGTGATTGAGAAGGTTAACAGTCTTATGACCTGACGTATACGGTGGCGAACTGCCACCGTTGCCAAGCTCTGCTGATCTACTTAGTGCCGTATTTGAGAACCCAAAACGGAAGTAAGGCGGCCACTTCTTTGCTGCAGCCATCCAACTCGATTGCCATTTGTTTGCTCTTTAGATCGATACGGACTATGCGGCCTGCGAAGCGACAGATTTCTGGTGATTGATTAGGACCAAAAGTTCCAGACACATCGCTATCTAGATCTACACCCTTGATCAAACCGTCAATGAGCAGACCGTTTAGAGACCAGTTTACCGTCGTGTAATATGTTCCATCAATCTCTACCTGAAGGACTGGGTTGGAAACCCGATAGGAGTCCCGCTGCTCAAAACGATTTGGTACTGATTGGTTGAGTTGGGGTGTGTGAAGCACTTCTTCCTCCATGAATAAAATTACATGCCACACTCTTTGCAGTCTTCGTGCCAATCGTAGCCCGGTTGCATCATTTTCCTTTGTTTGTGCTGTCGGAAGTAGGTGAAACCTTTTGAACTCAAAGATTTGAGTGGGATTCTCTATCTCTGACCGATCGACGGAAACGATGCAGACGGATCTGTAACTAAAGTAACGTGGGTAAAAACTATCTTGATCTATCTAGGCCAATTTTGCCGCGCGGCAAGTTTATGCCGGTTAGATGTAAGTTGGGGAGGGCGAGAAATCAGAGTAAAAACATTCATGAATGATAGAATCAATGAAAAAGTACAGTTTTGCTGAGTTTTGGAATGTTGAGATACACTTTATTGTGGTGAAATAAGATTTCTTATCCCTCTTATATAGAAAAATTGACCAGATGGTTAGAAAATCAGGTTTGAATTTATTGGAAAATTTATAATTGGATTTGGGTAACTAAATGTATGAAAAATAGAGTGTTTCGGTAATTGAATTGCTTGAAGGGTTAAAAAATGATGAAATGTCAAAAATGACAATTTGTCATTTCGAAAAAACATTGTTAATATCGGAACCAGATCAACGAACTGGGCGGAAAGACTCGGGATTGGTCAAAACTGTCTCCTATTTCTCTTTGAGAGGAAACTGTCAGTGATTTGGAAGGTGTCTTGTTGCAAGACAGAGGCAAGCAGTCCGATGCCTTATCTTCCAAAAAGATCCGTAACTGTGCTGCATTATCAGCAGAACCTGTTTCCGGATTGAAATAATAAGATGCCAAGGCCTAGGCATAAATAAAAATAAAATGGCCTGACGATCTGGAAACCCTTGTCCACTAGGACAAGGGTTTTTTCTTTTATTGTTATTGTGCAGAATAAAAAAGGGCTCCGAAGAGCCCTTTTATCGGATCATGTTTTTGGAACAGAGGGTCTTATTGACCGTATCTTTGAATGATCTGTTTTCCAAGAGAGTTCATGTGAACCTGATCAGGTCCATCCGCAAAGCGAATGGTACGGGCGTAAGCGAACGCTTCTGCCAAAAATGTGTCTTGGCTAAGACCCATTGCACCGTGAGCCTGCATGGCTCTATCAATGACAGTCTGAGCCATAGTGGGAGCAACGATTTTAATCATGGCGATGATGTCTTTTGCATCTTTATAGGTACCGCGATCCATTTTCTCTGCTGCAGAGAAGGTGAGGAGACGGGCTTGCTCAATCTCGCATATAGATTTGGCAATATCTTCACGAATTGAGCCTTGCTCACTCAGCTTTTTGCCAAATGCGACGCGGCTTTCAACCCGCTGACACATGAGTTCGAGCGCACGTTGTGCACACCCAATCAGTCGCATGCAATGATGAATTCGACCAGGGCCTAACCTTCCCTGAGCGATGGCAAAACCGCCACCTTCTTCCCCAATTAGATTACTGACAGGAACGCGGACATCTTTAAAGTCTATTTCGGCATGCCCGTGAGGCGCGTCATCAGAGCCAAAAACTTTCATTGGACGAATAATGGTAACACCAGGTGTGTCTCTGGGAACAAGGATTTGGGATTGTTGTTGATGCCTAGCTGCATCAGGATTTGTTTTCCCCATGAGGATAAAGATTTTACATCTCGGATCGGGCGCACCACTGATCCACCATTTGCGACCGTTGATGACATATTCGTCACCATCACGAACAATAGAGCACTCAATATTGGTAGCATCAGATGAAGCCACAGCAGGTTCGGTCATTGCGAAGGCGGAGCGAATTTCACCGTTCAAAAGTGGAATAAGCCACTTTTCCTTTTGTTCCTCCGTACCGTAGCGCGCTAACACTTCCATATTTCCTGTGTCAGGTGCGCTACAGTTAAAGCATTCGGCTCCAATCTGTGAGCGTCCCATAAGTTCAGCGAGAGGCGCATATTCCCGATTGGTGAGGCCTGAGCCATACTCATCAAATTCAGCCAAAAAGAGATTCCAAAGGCCTTGGGATTTAGCTTTTTCTTTTAGCTCTTCCATAATTGGCGGGATGCTCCACCGATCACCGGAATTCTCAACATGATCATGGTACGCAGCTTCAGCTGCATAAACATGTTCATTCATAAAGGCTTCTACACGTAATTTTAGGTCTTCAGCTTTACTGCTCATCGTGTTCCTCTTTTGGAATTGAAATTGCGAGCAGTATATTGCTGTCAAATCCATAAATAAAATTTATACTAGTTATATATAAGTATTGATAAAGTGAATAATTATGGATTTACAGAAAATCGATTTGAACTTGTTTCCAGTCTTTCAGGTGATTTATGAAACCGGAAGCATCACGCGAGCGGCAGAGCAATTAAATAAAAGTCAGCCCGCCGTCAGCAATGCTTTGGCGCGACTTCGGGATCTGGTCGATGACCCTCTTTTTATTCATGTTGATAAAAGGATGAACCCCACTGCTAGAGCCGAGGAGCTTATCGGGCCTATCCGAGGTGCTTTGAAATTGATGCAGGGCTCAATAAGAGAAGAGCAGGAATTCAGCCCAATACGTGCAGAAAAAGTAGTCAGGTTAAGTGCTGGTGATATCGCTGAAACCATTATTGTTCCAGAGTTTGTTAAGCGATTGAGAGCTGAGGCACCAAACTTGTCGGTTCAGGTTTTTCAGTTGGAACGTGTCAGTATTCCAACGAAGCTTGCGGCCAATGAAGTGGATTTTGCGATTGATATCCCAATGCCACTAGAGGAAAATATTCACCAAATTCCATTAATGCAGGATCATCAAGTTTGTGCTGTATCTCATAATCATCCACTGGCAAGCCAAACGTCTTTGGATCTTGATGACTTCTTATCATGTGAACATATCCATGTATCTTATCGGCGAAGAGGGGGCGGCGTCGCGGATATTGGGCTTGGCAGGCTAGGGAAGATCCGAAAGCGGGTGGTTCGGTTGCAACACCATCAAGCGGCGTTTGCTATGTTAGATAATACAGACCTGGTTTTGGCAGCTCCTTCAAAGTTGGCGGCTCTTTACAATTGCAAAATATTCCCACTTCCTTTCCCTGCTCCTTCATTGGACTTGCAGCTTTATTGGCATGCCCGCGCCGAAAATTCCAAGCTACATGCTTGGCTTAAGTCTCAGTTGATTGCAGCGGCAGAAGCTATTTTGGTGAAAGAAAGTTAAGCTAATCCATCAAACGCTTTCGCATAGTTGATTTTGGCTCGCTCCAAACCTTTTGGAAGTTCTGTGAGAGGCAGATACATAAAGTAGGGTCCGCTGAAAGGGCATATAAAGTCTTTAGCTGCTGACGTTGAAAATCCAAATCTTTGATAGAAATTTGGCTCGCCCAGCACAAAGATCCCACTCCAGTTTTGGGCTTGTGAATATTTAATTGCGTGACGGATTAATAAGCTGGCAATTCCCTGCCTTCGGTTGTTTTTATCGATAGAAATTGGGGCCATCCCTAAAGCCGGAAACGGAGCTCGCATGCGTGAGAGTACGAGATGACCGATTAACTGATGGTTCCTGGTTGCGCCAAGTGAAAGGACGACATCTTTATCGTTTTCTAATTGGAGAACCAAATTTGCTTCGCTAATGGTTGGAAATTCCTGCTTATGGAGTTGGAAGATCTCCTCTGAGCGATCATTTTCAATGTTTGAAATTTTGATATCATTAGTCATCCCGGTTTTCTGATCCAATTAATAGGTTCCCCCACGCTTTTGGTTGCAGCATTGTCCCATAAAAGAGTATCACATCTGCATGGAAGATATGAATATTGCAGACGAGCCTACGCTCTTTTTAATCCCCACGCCCATTGGAAATCTGGAAGATCTGTCCTATCGAACCGTTAGGATACTGCAAGGGGTTGACGCTCTTGCCTGTGAAGATACCCGACATACCCGGAAGATTTTTGAACGGTATGAGTTGAATAGCCCGAAGATTATCTTTTCGTGTCATGCGCATAATGAAGAGCGAGCGGTTGGTCGCATCCTCTCGCTTTTACGGGATGGATACTCTGTTGGGCTCACTTCAGATGCAGGAGCGCCAGGAATTAGTGATCCGGGACAGCGGGCGGCGACCGCGTGTATTGAGAATGGGTTTCGAGTTGAAGCTTTGCCGGGACCGAGTGCTGTGATCACGGCTTTGATGGTTTCTGGGTTACCGATCCCAGCGTTCAGTTTTCTAGGGTTTCTTCCAAGGCGTCCAGGTCGTCAGCGCAAAGCCTTTGCTGCATATGCTGAAACGCCCGGGGCCATTGCTTTCTTTGAATCTCCTTTTCGGGTTTGTAAAATCTTGAAGATCGCGCAAGAAGTGCTAGGCAATCGGAAAGTAGCCGTCTGTGTAGAATTGACTAAGAAGTTTGAAAAAATACACAGGGGGACAATTGAAGACGTCATTCAGGATTTAGAAGGCCAGAAGATAAAGGGAGAAGTTACCATCGTCGTTGGTCCACCTGAAGATCGCGCTGATGAGGAAGATGCAGAAGACTAGTTCGATTTTGAACATCATTGCAAAACTCATATATTTGAGAAAACTGAATAATGGTGCTATTCTGGATTTCTGATTAAGTGTTACTTCCATCGATGGGTAGGAGGCCGGTAATGAACGTTGCGAGTATCTTGAAGGGAAAAGGTGGAAACATTATTACAGCTAAGGCGGATGATGAGATCTCTGCAGTTGCGGCCTTGCTGAAAGAGCATGGTATCGGTGCGGTCTTAGTCGTCGGTGAGGGGCAAGCACTTGAAGGTGTCATTTCTGAACGAGATATTGTTCGTGGATTGGCTGAAAGTGGGTCTGGGTGTTTGGGTAAAAAGGCATCAGAATTGATGACATCAAACGTTATCACCTGTTCCCCTGCAGATACAGTCGATGAAGTCATGTCCCTTATGACAACACGTCGAATCCGACATTTGCCTGTTATGGATGAAGGTGTGCTAAGTGGGTTCATCTCAATCGGTGATGTTGTGAAAAGTCGCATCGATGAAATTGAAACCGAAGCAGCTGCTATGCGGGACTATATCGCGACAGGCTAATCCACCTTAGGACAGCACTTTCAGTGCGTGGTGGAGAAAGGGAAGGGATCTTTCCACAGCGTGTTCACCTTCTCTGATCATCTCGTCGGCTTTGTCAAATTCCAAAAGACCCCGATGGGCAAGTCTTGGCGCGATTGTAACGTCAGGGGGATCGCCAGCCAATCGAGAGCGACTTAAGCGGTCCTGAACGATGTTGAGCGCGGACATCATCACACCAAACATGCTTGGCTCGGTTCCTTCTTTATCGAAGAAACGATGTTTCATGATGTTTATCGGTGACACTGCTGAGAGGAACCCTTCGTCAGATTCATCTGCACCAAGAGAGCTTTCATTTTCACCTACATTTGTCATTCCAAAGACATCTGCGTTCAAATTCACAGCAATTACCAGTCTCGCTCCTAAAGCACGGCAGACTGAAACTGGGACCGGGTTGGTAAGAGCGCCGTCAATTAGCCAGCGGCCATCTATCTGTTCAGGCGCAAACAGTCCTGGTAATGCATAAGAGGCGTTGATGGCGCTTCCCAAGTGCCCTTTTCGAACCCAGATCTCGTGACCTGTCCCAAGTTCGGTTGTAATGGCGGCAAAGGGGATCGGGAGATCTTCGATTTGTGTATCACCAATAGCATCGTCAATAAGTCGAAAAAGTTTACGCCCCGAAATCAGACTGCCACCTCGTAAACGAAGATCCAGAAAACGGAACAGGCTGATTCGTCCCAGGCTTCTGGCCCATTCTTCCAACTGTTCAAGTTCACCTGCTAAATACAGTCCACCTACCACCGCACCGATTGAGGTTCCGCAAATGAGGTCAGGTTTGATTCCTTCTTTTTCTAGGCGGCGAAGCACTCCAATATGGGCCCAGCCTCTTGCGACGCCACTTCCGAGTGCTATACCAATTCTTGGTGCCGCCATTTATATCTCCACTTGTATGGTCATTTTCCAAGGTTTCTGCGACCTTAGAACACTCTCGAATGGGGAAAAAGAAAAAAATCAATTTCAGGGCTTGACTGGAACACCTTTTTTGGAGATGTTTCGCCTCCCGCCACGGTGGGGGTCTGCAGAAAATTCTGCGGTTTTAATATTCGTTTTTTGTTGTACGTAAACTGCAAATTGGGTATATTGAAGTTTCCGCTTTTTATTTGAATTTTTCTGTTGACTTGGTTGCAAGCTGGAATATATAAGCTTGGCAACGACGCGGTCGAACGGTTCTGGTTTTCAGGAAGTCCGGCGCGTTTTTTTTGTCGAAGTTATTCGGCGGTTGATCTTTTACATTGTTGATAAGAAGAAGAGATGCGCGGGCGGCGATTGCTTGTGAATTTGTTGACGAGTTTTTGTTGTTGCAGCGTATCTTGATAGTTATGAAAGTAATTTGTCAGCGTGAATATGTGG